>NZ_LOYC01000073.1:0-920 GCF_001524725.1 Burkholderia sp. MSMB1072 | reverse complement strand
GCGAGCCCCGTGATCTGGCGATTGCCGACGTTCACCTCGCCGGCCGACGACTGCGGGCTGCTCAGCCCGTACGCGACGTAGTTCGTCAGCGCGCCGACCGTGGTCAGCGAACCGGCGCCCAGCGCCACGCTGTTCGCGAACGTCGCCGATGCGCCGGCGCCGAGCGCAAGCGCATCGGTCGCCGAGCTACGCGCACCCGAGCCGAGCGCGACGCTGCCCACGCTGACCGCCACCGCATTCGCACCCTGCGCGACCGACTGCGCGCCCGTCGCCGTCGCGCCGCTGCCCAGCGCGATCGCGTCGGCCTGCGCGGAACTCGCCGCCTGGCCGATGGCGACCCCGCCCGGCGCCGTCTGGTCGACGATCGCGCCGTTGCCGATGCCCACGCCGTTGTCGCCGTTGACGACCGTCGTCGGCCCCACCGCGACCGATTCCGCGCCGACCGCGAGCGAATCCGCCGCCGTCGAGTTCGCGTGGAAGTACTTCTGGCCGGTGACCGCGAACGACTGCAACGCGCCGGTCAGTTGCCGCACCGTCACCGCGTCCTGCTGGCCGGTGCCGTCCGCGACGTTGGTGATCTGGCGGTACGTCTTGTTCGTCGCATCGCCGACCGATACCGCGCCGAGCAGCGTCTGGTCGGTCGTGTCGAACGGGATCGACGCAGTGCCGTTGCGGAGGATGCCCGACGACGGCACCGTCGCGCGGTCGGCCACCGAACCCGAGCCGAGCGCAATGCTGCCGTCCACCTTCGAGATCGCGTTCGGGCCGATCGCGACGCTGTCGACGCCCACCGCCTGGCTGTCGGGTGCGGTCGAATTCGCATGGAAGTACTTGATGCCATGCGCGTTGATGTTGTCGATCGCCGAGCCGACGTTGTTGTTGATCGTGGTCGAACCGTCGCTGTTGTACGTCACGTACGA
>NZ_LOYC01000072.1:0-3655 GCF_001524725.1 Burkholderia sp. MSMB1072 | reverse complement strand
CGACGACGCCGGCCGCGAACGCGCATCGCGCGTCGAG
This sequence comes from Burkholderia sp. MSMB1072, assembly GCF_001524725.1. Lineage (NCBI taxonomy): Bacteria > Pseudomonadati > Pseudomonadota > Betaproteobacteria > Burkholderiales > Burkholderiaceae > Burkholderia > Burkholderia sp. MSMB1072. Next base: position 3,618 of record NZ_LOYC01000072.1, on the reverse strand, counting down.
ATGCTGGAGACGGCCGCGCAGCGCGCGGTCGACGAGTTCGCGGACGAATTCGACAAGATGGCCGAACTGCGCCGCCGCGCGACCAAGGCGCTCGGCCGCTGCACGCAGAAGGACAACATCCGCTTCGACGGGCTGTCGCGCGTGTCGCACGTGACCGACGCGACCGACTGGCGCGTCGAATACCCGTTCGTCGTGCTGACGCCCGATACCGAAGCCGAGATCGCGGCACTGATCAAGGCGTGCTTCGAGCTCGGCCTGACGGTGATCCCGCGCGGTGGCGGTACCGGCTACACGGGCGGCGCGGTGCCGCTCACGCCGTTCTCCGCGGTGATCAACACCGAGAAGCTCGAACAGCTCGGCGCGGTCGAGCTGACCGAACTGCCGGGCGTCGCGCACAAGGTGCCGACGATCTTCTCCGGCGCGGGCGTCGTCACGCGCCGCGTGACCGAGGCGGCGGAGGCGGCCGGCTACGTGTTCGCGGTCGATCCGACCTCGCTCGACGCATCGTGCATCGGCGGCAACGTCGCGATGAACGCGGGCGGCAAGAAGGCCGTGCTGTGGGGCACCGCGCTCGACAACCTGGCGTGGTGGCGGATGGTCGACCCGGACGGCAACTGGCTGGAAGTCACGCGCCACGAGCACAACCTGGGCAAGATCCACGATATCGCGGTCGCGCGCTTCGAGCTGAAGTGGTTCGACGGCGCGTACGCGCCGGGAGAGAAGCTGCTGCGCACCGAGATGCTCGAGATCGAAGGCCGGCGCTTTCGCAAGGAAGGGCTCGGCAAGGACGTGACCGACAAGTTCCTCGCCGGCTTGCCGGGCGTGCAGAAGGAAGGCTGCGACGGGCTCATCACGTCCGCGCGCTGGGTGCTGCACAAGATGCCCGCGCACACGCGTACCGTCTGCCTCGAATTCTTCGGCCAGGCGCGCGAGGCGATCCCGAGCATCGTCGAGATCAAGGACTACCTGTTCGAGACGTCGAAGCAGGGTGGCGCGATCCTGGCGGGCCTCGAGCACCTCGACGAGCGTTACCTGCGCGCGGTCGGCTATGCGACCAAGAGCAAGCGCAATGCATTCCCGAAGATGGTGCTGATCGGCGACATCGTCGGCGACGATGCCGATGCGGTCGCACAGGCGACGTCCGAAGTGATCCGGATGGCGAACGGCAAGAGCGGCGAAGGCTTCGTCGCGGTCAGCGCGGAGGCGCGCAAGCGCTTCTGGCTCGACCGCAGCCGCACGGCCGCGATCGCGAAGCACACGAACGCGTTCAAGATCAACGAGGACGTCGTCATCCCGCTGAACCGGATGGGCGAGTACACCGACGGCATCGAACGGATCAACATCGAGCTGTCGCTGAAGAACAAGCTGCAGCTGGTCGACGCGCTCGAGGCGTTCTTCCGCGGCGGCAACCTGCCGCTCGGCAAGACCGACGACGCGAACGAGATCCCGAGCGCGGAACTGCTGGAAGATCGCGTGCAGCAGGCGCTCGAGCTGCTCAAGCGCGTGCGGGCGCGCTGGGAATTCGTGCGCGACCGGCTCGACCAGCCGCTGCGCGAGGCGCAGCACTACCTGGTGCAGCTCGGCTACGAGGCGCTCGCCGAGAAGTTCGCCGACCGCGCGGACGAGCAGCCGGGCGCGACCGTGTTCCACGTCACGCAGGACCGCACGGTCCGCATCTCGTGGAAGCAGGAAATCCGCGCGGAACTGCGCGCGATCTTCAACGGCGGCGCGTTCAAGCCGATCCTCGACGAAGCGCAGGCGATCCACAAGCGCGTGCTGCGCGGGCGCGTGTTCGTCGCGCTGCACATGCACGCGGGCGACGGCAACGTCCACACGAACATCCCGGTCAACTCCGACAACTACGAGATGCTGCAGGACGCGCACGCGGCGGTCGCGCGCATCATGACGCTCGCGCGCTCGCTCGACGGCGTGATTTCCGGCGAACACGGGATCGGCATCACGAAGCTCGAGTTCCTGACCGACGACGAGATCGCCGAATTCCGCGCGTACAAGCAGCGCGTCGACCCGAACGGCCGCTTCAACAAGGGCAAGCTGCTCGACGGCGCCGATCTGCGCAACGCGTACACGCCCAGCTTCGGGCTGATGGGCTACGAGTCGCTGATCATGCAGCAGTCCGACATCGGCGCGATCGCCGATTCGGTGAAGGACTGCCTGCGCTGCGGCAAGTGCAAGCCGGTGTGCGCGACCCACGTGCCGCGCGCGAACCTGCTGTACAGCCCGCGCAACAAGATCCTCGCGACGTCGTTGCTGGTCGAGGCGTTCCTGTACGAGGAACAGACGCGCCGCGGCGTGTCGATCAAGCACTGGGACGAGTTCAACGACGTGGCCGACCACTGCACGGTGTGCCACAAGTGCGCGACGCCGTGCCCGGTGAAGATCGACTTCGGCGACGTCACGATGAACATGCGCAACCTGTTGCGCAAGATGGGCAAGAAGAAGTTCAACGCCGGCAATGCGGCGGGCATGTTCTTCCTGAACGCAACCAATCCGCAGACGATCAACCTCGCGCGCGGCGTGATGATGGGCGTGGGCTACAAGGTGCAGCGCTTCGCGAACGACATGCTGAAGAAGGTCGTGACGAAGCAGACGCAGCACCCGCCGGCGACCACCGGCAAGCCGCCCGCGGTCGAGCAGGTGATCCACTTCGTCAACAAGAAGATGCCGGGCAACCTGCCGAAGAAGACGGCGCGCGCGCTGCTGGACATCGAGGACAACAAGATCGTGCCGATCATCCGCAACCCGAAGTCGACGACCGTCGATTCGGAAGCGGTGTTCTACTTCCCGGGCTGCGGCTCGGAGCGCTTGTTCTCGCAGGTGGGGCTGGCCACGCAAGCGATGCTGTGGGAAGCCGGCGTGCAGACGGTGCTGCCGCCGGGCTACCTGTGCTGCGGCTATCCGCAGCGCGGCTCGGGCCAGTACGACAAGGCCGAGAAGATCGTCACGGACAACCGCGTGCTGTTCCACCGGGTCGCGAACACGCTGAACTACCTGGACATCAAGACGGTGGTCGTGTCGTGCGGCACGTGCTACGACCAGCTCGCGGGGTATGAATTCGACAAGATCTTCCCGGGCTGCCGGATCATCGACATCCACGAGTTCCTGCTCGAGAAGGGGATGAAGCTCGACGGCGTGACGGGCACGCGCTACATGTATCACGACCCGTGCCACACGCCGATCAAGACGATGGATCCGGTCAAGCTCGTCAACGAGCTGATGGGCTCGGAGAAGGACGGCTACAAGATCGAGAAGAACGATCGCTGCTGCGGCGAGTCGGGCACGCTCGCGGTCACGCGCCCGGACGTGTCGACGCAGGTGCGCTTCCGCAAGGAAGAGGAGATCCGCAAGGGCGCCGCGAAGCTGCGCGCGATTCCGGTGGTGGCGGGCGATGCGCGGGCGCCGGCCGCCGCGGGGGCGAACGGGCCGGACGTGAAGATCCTGACGAGCTGCCCGTCGTGCCTGCAAGGCCTGTCGCGCTACAACGAGGATGCGAACCTCGAAGCCGACTACATCGTGGTCGAGATCGCGCGCCAGGTGCTCGGCGAGAACTGGATGGCCGATTATGTCGCACGGGCGAACCATGGCGGGATCGAGCGCGTG
>NZ_LOYC01000071.1:0-319039 GCF_001524725.1 Burkholderia sp. MSMB1072 | reverse complement strand
TCAAGCACACCGCGCTGATGACGATCGAGGGCGAACTCGACGACATCTCGGGCAGCGGCCAGACGCACGTCGCGCACGAGCTGTGCACCGGCATCCCGCAAGACGATCGCCGCAGCCTGACCGCCGAGAAGTGCGGCCACTACGGGATCTTCTCGGGCCGCCGCTGGCGCACGATCATCTACCCGCAACTGCGCGACTTCATCCGCGAGCATGCGCCGGAACCGAAGCACGGCGCGACGAAGCTGCCCGCCGACGCCCAGGATGCGACCACGATCGGCGCCGTGCCGGCCGCCAAGCCGCAGCCGGAAACGACAGCGCGCGTCACTGCCGCGAAACGCGCGCGCGCGAAAACGCCGGCCGTGACGGTCGCGCCCGCCAAAACGCCCGCTGCGAAAGCCGCGCCCGCTGCGAAACGCGCGGCAGGCGGCTCGCGCGCAAAAACCGTGCGGGCCCGCAAGGCCGCCTGACGCGCCGCGTTCCGACGCAAAAACGCCGCCGTTCTTGCGTACGGCGGCGTTTTTTTATGCGGCGGCCGCGAGCGGGCGGCTCATCGGCTCGTCCGTTCGTCGCGTCAGCGCCGCAGCAGATACGCGAGCAGCACCTCGGTGCTCATCCGGACCATCTCCGCGCGCTCGTCGGTGTCGGTGAAGTCGCGGCCGAGCGTCGCCGCGAGCGTGAAGCGGTTCGAGACGATGTAATAGCCGAGCCCCGACAGCGTCACGTAGAAGCGCAGCGGATCGACGTCGCCGCGGAACAGCCCGGCCTTCTGGCCGCGCATCAGCACGTTGCCGAGCTTCGCGACGATCGGCGACATCATCTCGCGGATCCGCGTCGACTTGTGCAGATAGCGCGCTTCGTGCAGGTTCTCGTTGTTGATGAGCCTGAGCAGCTCCGGATGGTCGCGGTAGTAGTCCCAAACGAAATGCGCGAGCCGCGTGACGGCCTCGACCGGCGCGACGCCGTCGAGATCCAGCACGCGCTCGGCCTCCGTCAGCGCGGAGAACGCGTGTTCGAGCACCGCCGTGAAGAGCTGTTCCTTGCTGCCGAAGTAGTAATAGAGCATGCGCTCGTTCGTTTCGGCCCGGCGCGCGATCTGATCGACGCGCGCGCCGAACAGCCCTCCATTCGCGAACTCTTCGGCTGCCGCCATCAGGATGCGGCGGCGCGTACCTTCAGGATCTCTTTTGATTTTTGGCTGATTCATGGTGGCGTTTTGCTACGTGAGCCGCTTGATCCGGACCGGCACCCCCACCGCCTCGGCGCCGGCCGCCCTGGAACGGGCGCGCCGCGGGCGGCCGCCCTCCTGCTGAGCCCCTGCAAAAAAGCGGTTCGATTATGCGCATAGACGGCGTCCAGCGCAATGCGGGAAATCGGCGATAATCGAGCTTTGGCAAACCTTTCCGGCCGCGCCCGACGCGGCCGAGAGCCATTCGGCGCCGTTGCGCCCGTTGTCACCGTGACCGACTCCAAAACACTCGCGGATCGCATCGAAGATCTGCTTCCCCAGACGCAATGCACGAAGTGCGGCTATAACGGCTGCCGTCCGTACGCCGAGGCGATCGCCGCCGGCGACGCGAACTACAACCAGTGCCCACCCGGCGGCGCCGAAGGCATCGCGCGTCTCGCGAACCTGCTCGGCAAGCCGGTGATTCCGCTGAACCCCGTCAACGGCAGCGAACATCCGCGCGCGATCGCGTTCATCGACGAAAACCTGTGCATCGGCTGCACGCTGTGCATGCAGGCGTGTCCGGTCGATGCGATCGTCGGCGCACCGAAGCAGATGCACACGATCGTCGCGTCGCTGTGCACGGGCTGCGACCTGTGCGTGCCGCCGTGCCCGGTCGACTGCATCGCGATGCTGCCGGTGACCGGCGATCGCACCGGCTGGGATGCGTGGTCGCAGGAACAGGCCGACGCCGCGCGCGAACGCCACGACCTGCGGCTCGCGCGCCAGCGCCGCGAGCGCGAGGCTGCCGAAGCGCGCGCCGCCGCCCGCCGCGCGGCCAGTGCGGCAAAGCCGGCCGCAGGCCCCGCCGCGGCGCAGCCGGATGCGCCGGCCGCCGACGACGCCGAAGCGAAGAAACGCGCGATCATCGCCGCCGCGCTCGAACGCGCACGCAAGAAGAAGGAAGAACTGTCCGGACAAGGCGCCGGGCCGAAGAACACCGAAGGCGTGAGCGCGGCCGTCCAGGCGCAGATCGACGCGGCCGAGGCCCGCCGCAAGCGACTCGCCGAGCAGCAGGCGCAGCGCGACGCCGAAGCGGCATCGGGCGGCCACGACCACGACAACGACACAGATGGCGACGATCCGGACGGCCCGTCCGCGCCGCCCGACCAGAACGCTCCATGAACGCCAGCAAACGACGCGCGATCTACGAAACGCTGCAGAGCCTCAATCCGCATCCGACCACCGAACTCGAATACTCGACGCCGTTCGAACTGCTGATCGCCGTGATGCTGTCCGCGCAGGCGACCGACGTGTCGGTCAACAAGGCGATGCGGAAAATGTTTCCGGTCGCGAATACCCCGCGACAAATCGTCGCGCTTGGCGAGGAAGGCGTCACCGAGTACATCAAGACGATCGGCCTCTATCGCACCAAGGCGAAGAACGTGGTCGCGACGTGCCGGATCCTGCTCGAGCGCTACGGCGGCGAGGTGCCGGCCGATCGCGAAGCGCTCGAAGGCCTGCCGGGCGTCGGCCGCAAGACCGCGAACGTCGTGCTGAACACCGCGTTCGGCCAGCCGACGATCGCGGTCGACACGCATATCTTCCGCGTCGCGAATCGCACCGGGCTCGCGCCGGGCAAGGACGTGCGGGCCGTCGAGGCCGCGCTCGAAAAGTTCACGCCGAAGGAATTCCTGCAGGACGCGCATCACTGGCTGATCCTGCACGGGCGCTACGTGTGCAAGGCGCGGCGGCCCGAATGCTGGCACTGCGCGATCGAACCGCTGTGCGAGTTCCGGCCGAAGACGCCGCCGCCCGACGAATAAGCGTCGCGCCGCATGGGCGAGCGCCGCACGCGCCGTCGCGACGCCCGCTCCTCCCCTTCCCGGCTACGCGTTGGACGTCGCCGTCGCGTCGACGCCGGCCGCATACGCGTAACGGCCGACGATCGCCATCGCACCGAACGCGGCGGCAGACAATGCGACGTTGAGCGCGCCCTGCAGGGCGGCGGACGGAGGACGGAGGACGGAGGACGGAGGACGGAGGGCGAAAGGCGAACGGCGAACGGCGAACGGCGAACGACGTCGGTCATGATGAAACGGGCTAACCAGGCGCCGTGACGGAACCGTCGGCGTGTAGCGGCGCGGCGGCGGCGAGCCTGGCCCGCGCTTGCCCGTTGCGCAGCGGGCGGCCGCAACGCCCCGCGTCGCCTGCGTCCAGCCGCCCCGCGGCGGCCGCCAGCGCCGTCCGCCGCTCCGGCGTACAATGCGCGACGCGGCATGACGCCGCCCGAATCACGACGTTTCCCCACCATGTTCAATCCAAGCCGCGACGACGTGCGTCGCTTTTTCACCGAGACCTGGCGCAAGCAGCGCGCGGGCGAAATCCTGACGCCGCTGGAAGCGATCGCAGCCGACTGGATCGTCGAGCATCCCGAATACCACGACGAGCTGGCCGACGCCGACGGCGCGGCCGCGCGCGACTACACACCCGAGGAAGGCCGCACGAACCCGTTCCTGCACCTGTCGATGCACCTCGCGATCAGCGAGCAGTTGTCGATCGACCAGCCGCCCGGCATCCGCGCCGCGCACGACAAGCTGGCCGCGAAGCTCGACTCGACCCACGACGCGCAGCACGCGATCATGGAATGCCTCGGCGAGACGATCTGGGAAGCGCAGCGCACGAACACGCCGCCCGATACCGACGCGTACCTGCAGCGCATCCTGCGCCGCGCGTCGCGCGACTGAGCGCGCGGCCCGGCACGTCGACCTGCGCCGGGCCGCGGACAAAAAAATACCCCGCCGAGGCGGGGCATTCTTGCTGCACGAGCCCGTGAGGCCCGTCGCGCTTACTTCTTGAACACGAGGTCGGTTTCCTTCAGCGACTCGATGTAGGACGCGATGTCCTTCATGTCGCTGACCGACAGGTTCTGCACCTGCGCCTGCATGATCGCGTTGTTGCGGCCGAGCAGCGGGTTCGTCAGCCCCATCTGGTACTGGCGCATCGCCCACACGAGGTAGTCGGCGTGCTGGCCGGCGAGGCGCGGGTACTCCGCGTTGATCGGCTTGTTCAGTTGCGCGCCGTGGCAGGCCGCGCAGTTGTGCGATTCGACCAGTTCCTTGCCCTTCGAGATGTCCGCGGCGTGCGCGGTACCGATCGCGAGGCCGGCCGCCAGTGCCACCGCCGCCGTCTTGAATGCGTTGTTCATGAATGCTCCTGTCCCGCCGGGGAGATCGGCGGCGCGCGCTTTACTTGTAGGGGTTGTCCTTCGTGTCGGCCTTCTGGGCGGCGTAGTACGCCGACAGATCCGCGATGTCCTGGTCGGTCAGCGAACCGGCGATCGCATTCATCGACGGGAAGTGACGATCCTTCTTGCGGTAGGCCTTCAGCGCGTTCTCGAGGTATTGCTGGTTCTGGCCGCCGAGGACAGGCACCCGGTAGACCTCCGGATACGCCGCGCGGTAGTCCTGGATGCCGTGGCAACCGATGCACATGGCGGCCTTGCTCGCCCCGTCCTTCGGGTTGCCGACCACACCGGCCGCCTGCGCGCTGCCCGCGAGCGCCACGAGCGCTGCGACAACGACGTGTTTGCCGACGAATTTGTTCATAGCTCTTGTAACCTAGCTTGAGGGGAAACTGGCGCCTAAGCGGCAACGGCCCGCGCCGTTTTGCTTATCGGATCGCCACGCAGGCCAAAAAAAACGGCCAGATTGTACCGCGTCGGCGGGGAACGCGTCCATAAGGCGCCCCGGTCCGCCCCGCCACAGCCCCGCTACGATACGCGGGCGCGGCTCAACCGCACAGCCCTTCTGACTTATACTGGGTTTTTTCCCGAGAAAGAAGAGCGCCGCCATGCGTTTCGAAGGGTCCTCGCACTACGTCGCCACCGACGATCTGAAGCTCGCGGTCAATGCCGCGCTGACGCTGCAACGCCCGCTGCTGATCAAGGGCGAGCCCGGCACCGGCAAGACCATGCTCGCCGAGGAAGTGGCCGCCGCGCTCGACATGCCGCTGCTGCAGTGGCACATCAAGTCGACCACCAAGGCGCAGCAGGGCCTGTACGAATACGACGCGGTGTCGCGGCTGCGCGACTCGCAGCTCGGCGACGAGCGCGTGAAGGACATCGCGAACTACATCGTCAAGGGCGTGCTGTGGCAGGCGTTCGACGCCGAGCGCCCGAGCGTGCTGCTGATCGACGAGATCGACAAGGCCGACATCGAATTCCCGAACGACCTGCTGCGCGAGCTCGACCGGATGGAGTTCCACGTGTACGAGACGCGCGAGACGGTCCGCGCGAAGCACCGCCCGCTCGTCATCATCACGTCGAACAACGAGAAGGAGCTGCCCGACGCGTTCCTGCGCCGCTGCTTCTTCCACTACATCCAGTTTCCGGACCCGGCGACGATGCAGAAGATCGTCGCGGTGCACTTCCCCGACATCCGCGAGGAGCTGCTGCGCGCGGCGCTCGAGAGTTTCTTCGAATTGCGCGGCGTGTCGGGCCTGAAGAAGAAGCCGTCGACGTCCGAACTGCTCGACTGGCTGAAGCTGCTGCTCGCCGAGAACATCCCGGCCGACGCGCTGCGCGGCGCGGACGCGAAACAGATCGTGCCGCCGCTCGCGGGTGCGCTGCTGAAGAACGAGCAGGATTTGAGCCTGCTCGAACGGCTCGTCTACATGAACCGGCACAACCGGTAATCCTCCCTCACCCGCGAAGGCCCGGCCATGCTGCTCAATTTCTTCTACGCGCTGCGCGCAGCCAAGCTGCCCGTCTCGGTGAAGGAATACCTGACGCTGCTCGAATCGCTGAAGGCCGGGCTGATCTCGCCGTCGATCGACGCGTTCTACTTCCTCGCGCGGATGACGCTCGTCAAGGACGAGCAGTACTTCGACAAGTTCGACCAGGCGTTCGGCGCGTATTTCCACGGCGTGTCCGCACTGCCGTCCGAGGCGTTCGACATCCCGCTCGACTGGCTCGAGAAGCGCCTCGAGCGCGAGCTGTCGCCGGAGGAAAAGGCCCAGATCGAAGCGCTGGGCGGGCTCGACAAGCTGATGGAGCGCTTGAAGGCGCTGCTCGACGAGCAGAAGGAGCGCCACGAAGGCGGCAACAAATGGATCGGCACCGGCGGCACGTCGCCGTTCGGGCACGGCGGCTACAACCCTGAAGGCGTGCGCATCGGCGGCCCGTCGAACGGCAACCGCACCGCGGTGAAAGTGTGGGAAGCGCGCGCCTATCGCGACTACGACGATTCGGTCGAGATCGGCACGCGCAACATCAAGGTCGCGCTGCGGCGGCTGCGCCGCTTTGCGCGCGAAGGCGCGGCCGAGGAACTCGACCTGCCCGGCACGATCCGCAGCACGGCCGCGAACGCGGGCTGGCTCGACCTGCGGATGGTGCCCGAGCGCCACAACAACGTGAAGGTGCTGATGCTGCTCGACGTCGGCGGCTCGATGGACGACCACATCAAGCGCACCGAAGAGCTGTTCTCGGCCGCGAAGGCCGAATTCAAGCACCTCGAATTCTTCTACTTCCACAACTGCGTGTACGACCACCTGTGGAAGAACAACCGCCGCCGCCACTCGGAACGCACCGCGACGTGGGACGTGCTGCACAAGTTCACGCCCGACTACAAGCTGATCTTCGTCGGCGACGCGACGATGAGCCCGTACGAAGTGCTGCAGCCCGGCGGCTCGGTCGAATACAACAACCCGGAAGCCGGCGCCGTGTGGCTGCGCCGCCTCGCCGACCAATTTCCGCATCACGCATGGCTGAACCCCGAGCCGGAGCGGCTATGGGAGTACCGGCAGTCGATCGCGATCATTCGCGACGTGCTCGGCCAGCGCATGTATCCGCTCACGCTCGCGGGCCTCGAAACCGCGATGCGCGCACTCAGCAAGTAACGACACCCACCCGCAGATACACAGGCCGCGTCCGAGCGGCCGCCCCGGAGAAAGCATGAACCCTTCGTCCACCGCGAGCGCCGGCCGCGCCGGCGGCCGCCGCTTTTTCGCCGATACGTCCGTGTCCGCGCTCGTCGCCGGCTTCGTCGCGATGATGACCGGCTACACGAGCTCGCTCGTACTGATGTTCCAGGCCGGCCGCGCCGCCCACCTCACCGATGCGCAGATCTCGTCGTGGATCTGGGCGCTGTCGATCGGCATGGCGGTGACGACGATCGGCCTGTCGCTGCGCTTTCGCGCGCCCGTCGTCGTCGCATGGTCGACGCCCGGCGCCGCGCTGCTGATCGCGTCGCTGCCCGGCGTGCCGTACCCCGAGGCGATCGGCGCGTTCGTCGTATGCGCGCTGCTGCTGACGGCCGTCGGCGTGAGCGGGCTGTTCGACACGCTGATGAAGCGCATCCCGGCCGGCATCGCGGCCGCGCTGCTCGCGGGCATCCTGTTCGAGATCGGCATCGAGATCTTCCGCGCCGCGCAGTTCCAGACCGCGCTCGTGCTCGCGATGTTCTTCACCTACCTGATCGTCAAGCGGCTCGCGCCGCGCTATGCGATCGTCACGACGCTGATCGTCGGCACCGCGGTGGCCGGCGGCCTCGGGCTGCTCGATTTCAGCCGCTTCCACATCGCGCTCGCGCAGCCCGTGTTCACGATGCCCGCGTTCTCGATCGCGTCGATCGTCAGCATCGGCATTCCGCTGTTCGTCGTCGCGATGGCGTCGCAGAACGTGCCGGGCATCGCGGTGTTGCGCGCGGACGGCTATCCGACGCCGTCGTCGCCGCTGATCGCGACGACCGGCCTCGCGTCGCTGCTGCTCGCGCCGTTCGGCTCGCACGGCGTGAATCTCGCGGCGATCACGGCCGCGATCTGTACCGGCCCCGAAGCGCACGAGGATCATGCGAAGCGCTACACGGCCGCCGTGTGGTGCGGCACGTTCTACCTGGTCGCCGGCATCTTGGGCGCGACGATCGCCGCGCTGTTCGCGGCGCTGCCGAAGGCGCTCGTCGTGTCGGTCGCGGCGCTCGCGCTGTTCGGCTCGATCATGAGCGGGCTCGCGAACGCGATGCAGGACGTGAAGCAGCGCGAAGCGGCGCTCGTCACGTTCATGGTGACCGCGTCGGGCCTCACGCTGCTGTCGATCGGCTCGGCGTTCTGGGGGCTCGTCGCGGGCGTCGTCACGCAGGTGATCCTGAACGCGCGGCGCCCCGCGTGACGCGGCTCGCCGCCCGCCGCGGCGCGCGCCCGGCACGCCAAAACGTGCCCGACACGAATCGGGCCTAAAATGATGGATCGGAAGCGGCGCCCGGCGCCGCTTCGCTTCGCCGCCGCGCTCGCGCGGCCCGTGAGAACCCGGCGCCCCGCGCTCTTCTTCCGAATCGCCATGACTACCGCACTCGACCAGCTGAAGCAGTACACGACCGTCGTCGCCGACACGGGCGACTTCCAGCAGCTTGCGCAATACAAGCCGCAGGACGCGACCACGAACCCGTCGCTGATCCTGAAGGCCGTCCAGAAGGATGCGTACAAGCCGATCCTCGAGAAAACCGTCCGCGATCATCGCAACGAAAGCACCGATTTCATCATCGACCGCCTGCTGATCGCATTCGGCACCGAAATCCTGAAGCTGATCCCCGGCCGCGTGTCGACCGAGGTCGACGCGCGCCTGTCGTTCGACACGCAGCGCTCGATCGACAAGGGCCGCGAGCTCGTCAAGCTGTACGAAGCCGCCGGCGTCGGCCGCGAGCGCATCCTGATCAAGCTCGCGTCGACGTGGGAAGGCATCCGCGCGGCCGAGGTGCTGCAGAAGGAAGGGATCAAGTGCAACATGACCCTGCTTTTCTCGCTCGTGCAGGCCGCCGCGTGCGCGGAAGCCGGCGCGCAACTGATCTCGCCGTTCGTCGGCCGCATCTACGACTGGTACAAGAAGCAGGCCGGCGCGGAATGGAACGAAGCGCGCGACGGCGGCGCGAACGATCCGGGCGTGCAATCGGTGCGCCGCATCTACACGTACTACAAGACGTTCGGCTACAAGACCGAAGTGATGGGCGCGAGCTTCCGCACGACGAGCCAGATCATCGAGCTCGCCGGCTGCGACCTGCTGACGATCAGTCCCGACTTGCTGCAGAAGCTGCACGAGAGCAACGAGACGGTCGCACGCAAGCTGTCCCCGGAAACGCTGCAGGACAAGCCGGCCGAGCGCGTCGCGATCGACGAGGCATCGTTCCGCTTCCAGCTGAACGACGAAGCGATGGCGACCGAAAAGCTCGCCGAAGGCATCCGCGTGTTCGCCGCCGACGCGGTGAAGCTCGAGAAGCTGATCGACGCGCTGCGCTGAGCCGCGCTGCGCGTCAGCGGCTGTCAGCAAGACTGACAACAGCCGTCAGTACGTGCGCTGCAACGGCCGCGAACGCGATGTTCGCGGCCGTTTTTATTTTTCATTCCATCGTCAAGCGCGCGCACTACAATCCACGTCACGGGTGCGACGGCCGCCTCCCGATGCGCCCTTTCCCCAGTCAATCTTGCACGACGCCAAGCCAGCGCCGACGCGCCGGCACGGCTCATCCCAGGAGACAACGATGCAAGTTCAACCGTACCTGACGTTCTACGGCCGTGCCGACGAAGCCCTTCAGTTCTACGAAAAAGCACTCGGCGCAAAGACCGTGTTCAAGATGCACTTCAAGGACGCACCGCCGAATTCCGATTACCCGATGCCGCCGGAAATGAGCGACAAGGTGATGCATGCGAGCTTCACGATCGGCGACTCGATGATCATGTGCTCGGACGGCGATTGCAGCCAGCCGACCGGCGCCGCGCACGCCGGCTATTCGCTGTCGCTGAACCCGACGACGGTCGACGAAGGCCAGAAGCTGTTCAATGCGCTCGCCGACGGCGGCGAAGTGACGATGCCGTTCGGCAAGACGTTCTGGGCGCTCGGCTTCGGGATGGCGAAGGATCGTTTCGGCGTGCACTGGATGGTCAACGTCGAGGATCCGTCGCAGCGCGAGGATCTCGCGAAACGCGCGCAGGGCTGACGCCAAGGAAACGCCCGCCACCTCGCGGTGGCGGGCGTTTTCGCTCCTGAGCAAAGCGTCGTGCGCGGCACACGGCCGCGCACGACGCCGTCTCAACCCTCGACGACGTCGAGATAATCCTCCGGCCGCGTGCGATCCTCCGCATGAGCCATGCCCATCGCGCGCACCAGCACGCTCACCGCCACCGACACCACTAGGTTCACGACCAGCGACCACACGGCCGCATAGCCGGGGATCGCGAGGCCGAACAGGTGGATCGTGAAGATCGAACTGGCCAGCTTCAGCGAGATCGCCATCCACGTGCCGCAGACGATGCCGGCCGCCCAGCCGGCCAGCAAGCCGCGATGGTCGAGCACGCGCGTGTACAGGCCGAGCACGATCGCCGGCAGCGTCTGGATGATCCAGATCCCGCCGAGCAGCTGCAACTGGATCGCGTAGGTCAGCGGCAACCCGAGGATGAACGCCACCGCGCCGACCTTCACGATCAGCGAGACGAGCTTCGCGACGTGCGTCTCCTGGTCATGCGACATGTTGCGGTTGACGAACTCGCGATGGATGTTGCGCGTGTACAGGTTCGCGGCCGCGATCGACATGATCGCCGCCGGCACCAGCGCGCCGATGCCGATCGCCGCGAACGCGACGCCGACGAACCACGACGGGAAATACTCGAGGAACAGCGCGGGCACCGCGAAGTTCGGGCCGAACGCCTTGAAGTACGGCGCGTACTGCGGCATGTCCTTCACGCCGGAGGCGAGCGCCATGTAGCCGAGCAGCGCCAGCAGGCCGAGCACGAACGAGTACGCGGGCAGCATCGCCATGTTGCGGCGGATCGAATTGCCCGACGACGACGACAGGATCGCCGTGACCGAGTGCGGATACAGGAACAGCGCGAGCGCCGAGCCGATCGCGAGCGTCGCATACGCGCTGTAGCCGTTCAGGCTCGTCGCGTCGGGTGCCTTCAGCAGCAGCTTCGCGGGCGGCACCGCGGAGAAGATGTGCCCGAAGCCGCCGAGCTTCGCGGGGATCACGATGATCGCGGCGGCGATCGTGACGTAGATCAGCACGTCCTTCACGATCGCGATCATCGCCGGCGCGCGCAGCCCCGACGTGTACGTGTACGCGGCCAGGATCGCGAACGCGATGATCAGCGGCAGATCGCCGACGAAGCCGGTCGTGTCGAAGCCGAGCGCGCCGATCACCACCTCGATGCCGACGAGCTGCAGCGCGATGTACGGCATCGTCGCGACGATGCCCGTCACCGCGATCGCCAGCGCAAGCATGCGGCTGCCGTAGCGTGCGTTGACGAAATCGGCAGCCGTCACGTAGCCGTGCCGCTTCGCGATGCTCCACAGCTTCGGGAACACGACGAACGCGAACGGATAGATCAGGATCGTGTACGGCAGCGCGAAGAAGCCCATCGCGCCGGCGCCGAACACGAGCGCGGGCACCGCGACGAACGTGTAGGCCGTGTAGAGATCGCCGCCGAGCAGGAACCACGTGACGATCGTGCCGAAGCGGCGGCCGCCGAGGCCCCATTCGTCGAGATGGGCAAGATCGCCGCGCCGCCAGTTCGCGGCCAGGAAGCCGATGATCGTGACGCCGATGAACAACAGGACGAAGACGAAGGTCGCGCCGAGATTCATTGCGCACCTCCTTGCGGGCCGCTCGCCTTCCATGCGTTCTTGGTCTTGAAATACACGAACGCGGTGATCACCGCGCTGATGAAGACCCACAGCAACTGGTACCAGTAGAAAAACGGAAAACCGAACCATTGCGGTTCGATCTTGCTGTACGACGGCACCCAGACCATCGCGATCAGCGGCAGTACCAGCAGCCAGAGCCAGCGCTTGGCGGCCCGGTTGGCGTCGGCATCGTGAGCCATGACGTCTCCTCTTCTATCCCGGTTATCGATCTTGTTGAGCGGGTACGGCACCGAGAGGAGCGGCAAAACGGGTAGACTGCGGCTCCCCTGGCTTCGCGCCAGTATAGGAGCCGCGAGCACGCGGTCAAGCAGGGGCGAACCCGAGGTGATCCGCCCCTTGTCGCGCGGTTGCACCGGCCTGCCGCCGATGCATCCGGCGTCAGATCGCGAACGCGGCGTCGCGTGCGCCCGTCGTTTCTTTCAAAGCTTTCACCCACTTGCGCGCGGGCAGCTTCAGCGTGTCCTCGATCAGCTTCGCGCGGGCGTCGAGCTGAGCGAACGACACCTCCAACGCGGGGCCCGAGAACGCAATCGCGATCCGGTTGCCGTCGTGCACCTCGGGCAGCGCGATCACGCGGTGATCGAACGCCGCGTTCAGGTGTTTCATGTTGCGCACGAAGCTCGGATGATCGCCGAACAGGTTGATCGTCGCGATGCCGGCGTCGGCGAGGCAGCCGCGCACCGCGCGGTAGAACGCGACGCTGTCGAGCACGGGGCCGCGCGCGGTCGCGTCGTACAGGTCGATCTGAATCGCGCCGGTCGTGCCGCGGTTGGCCGGATCGTTGACGAAGTCCCAGGCGTCGGCTTCGTGCACGACGAGGCGCGCGTCGTCGGGCGGCAGCGCGAACATCGTGCGCGCGGCGACGATCACGGCCGGGTTCAGCTCGACGGCCTCGACCTTCGCGTGCGGCAGGAAACGATGCGCGAACTTGGTCAGCGCGCCGGTGCCGAGCCCGAGCTGGACGATCCGCTCGGGCGTTTCGAGGAACAGCAGCCACGCCATCATCTGCTGCGCGTATTCGAGCTCGATATGCAGCGGCTTCGAAATCCGCATCGCGCCCTGCACCCACTCGGTACCGAAGTGCAGGAAGCGCACGCCGCCTTCTTCGGAGAACGTAACGGGCGCGAAGCGCGGCTTGCGCGGCGCTTCGAGCACCGGCACGTCGTCGTGTTCGTCGATGTCCGGGCGGCGCTTCACGCGCGGCGGCTGGAGCTTTTCGGAGCCGTTGTAGGCGGACGGCTTGCGTTGCTTGAACGCGCGTGCCTCGGCGGACGCGCGCTTGATCAGTCGGGTCATGATGGTTGAATCTCGCTGGGTGACGCTGGATGAGCGGACGAGAGGATAGCATTGGCGGAAGACGGAGGCCGCGACGCGTGACGCCGGACCCCGTCGGCGCTACGCTGCGTTCGTGGATCCACAGGAGCGCGTATGACTTCGAACGACAAGAAGATCTGGTTCCCGGCGAAGCGCTACGGCTGGGGATGGGGATTACCGGTAGCGTGGCAGGGCTGGGTCGTGCTGCTACTGTTCGCGATCGGGATCGTCGCGAGCGCGTGGCTGGTGCCGCCGCAACGATCGCCGGTGGCGTACGGCGCGTGCATCGTGGTGCTGGTCGCGCTGCTGACGGCCGTGTGCTGGATCAAGGGCGAGAAGCCCCGCTGGCGATGGGGCAACGACGATTGAGCTTCGACGCGACACGCCAGCCCATGTGATCGCGGTTCGTCAGCAACGCCCTCCTTTCGTCATCGATACGTCGCGACAGCACTCTGTCAAACGGCTGAATTGTCTCGACTCTCCACGCGACGCAACACTGTGAAGCAGCGGCCTCCTGGCCGGAAGTTCACATCGCGTTTCCCGTCGGCGGCACTCGACAACCGGCCCTGCCCCCTCGGTGGCCGCCGCATGTCTGCCCCGCTCCTGGCACCGCATTTGAACGGCCACGCCGAATGCCTCGGCGGCCCTTCCATCTATACCCAAATAGGGATAAATTGATCCGCTGTACTGGCTCGGCGCGCAAGGATTTGATGGCGATGCCCGAAGCCGTGCAGGACACGTTCGGGTATGCGCTGTATCTGGCGCAGACGGGACGCAAGCACGATCGGGCCAAACCCTTGAGGGGATTCGGATCGGCAGGCGTGCTGGAGACCGTGGAATCGGAAGACAACGGCACGTACCGCGCGGTCTACACGGTGAAGCTGGGCAGCAGCGTCTACGTGCTGCACTGTTTCCAGAAGAAATCGTCGAGCGGCGTCGCGACACCCAGGCCGGACAGCGACCTCGTCCGCGAACGTCTGAAAGCGGCCGAAGCACACGCAACAGGAGAAAGGCGATGATCGAAATCGAACAGGGCAGCGGGAACGTCTACGCTGATCCGGGCATGCGCAATGCCGACGAAATGCGGGTGAAGGCCCAGCTCGCGGCGAAAATCGCGGAAATCATCAAGGCGCGCAAATGGACGCAGCAGCACGCGGCACGATTGCTCGGCATCCCTCAGCCGAAGCTGTCGAACATGTTGCGCGGTCAGTTTCGCGGCGTGAGCGAGACGAAGATGCTCGAATGTCTCGCCAAGCTCGGACGCGACGTGCAGATTGTCGTCGGGCCAGACCGGCGGTCGGAAGCCGCAGGACACATCGAAGTCGTTTTCGCCGCCTGACGGCGGCGTCGTTTCGATCGCACCGATGCGCTGGCCGCACGTGCCGCCGGCAGCGCCCGGTCGATCAAAGCACGATTCGACGCCAGTGCTCGAGCTTCTGCTCGAACGACAGCATTGCATTCGCCGGGCTCGACGAAGGCAGCACGAGCGTCTCGTACCCGGCCTGGCCGATCACGTCGGCGAATCGCCCGGCCGTCTTGCCGTT
Source organism: Burkholderia sp. MSMB1072 (assembly GCF_001524725.1). Taxonomy (NCBI): domain Bacteria; kingdom Pseudomonadati; phylum Pseudomonadota; class Betaproteobacteria; order Burkholderiales; family Burkholderiaceae; genus Burkholderia; species Burkholderia sp. MSMB1072. The sequence continues at coordinate 304,329 of NZ_LOYC01000071.1, read as the reverse complement.
GAAGCACACGCGCTTGAGCAACGGCGCATGCGCGCGCAGCGAATCGAAGTCGTTCGGCTTCGCATTCCTGATCGCGGAATCGAGACTGCCCTGGCGATGGCACGCATCCAGCACATCCCAGATGCCGATGCCGTGCGACAGCACGCGCTCGAGCCGCGCGTCGTACGGCAATTCGTGCAGCATCGGCTCGCCGAGCACCGCGCCGAGCAGCCGCCAGAACTGGTTGCGCGGATGCGCGTAGTACTGCGCGGCGTCGAGCGACGCCTCGCCCGGAAAGCTGCCGAGAATCATCGTGTGCGTATTCGCCGCGACGACCGGCGGAAAGCCCTGCAACATCACGCGCCTCCGTGCGGCCCGGCCGATCGCGGCCCGCCCGATTGCGGCCCGTCGCCGTACGCATCGAGATGGCGCCACAGCGCCGGCAGCATGCACTCGGTGACCATCAACGGCTTGCCGTGACGCTGGAACACCGAGCGCCGCGCGGCAAACGCATGCGGCGCGCGCGCGCCCTGCAATGCATGGCTCGCGAGCGCATACAACGGATGACCGGCGATCACGCGCCGGCTCACGAGCGCCGAGCGCTCGACCTGCGGATCGCTGTACAGCAGCTCCGCAAGCGGCCGCGTGCGCAGCCGCCGCATCGCCTGCCACACGCCCTTGCTGGCGGCGAGCGGCGCAATGCTGTGCGCGGCGACGTACGGCGTGCCGTCGACCGACAAAATCACCTCGCGCACCCACATCGGCGCGCGCGGCGAACTGGCGAGCGCGTCCGGCTCGTCGAACCATGGCGAGTCGACGGCCTCGCGCGTCACGCGCACGTTCACGCGGCCGAGCCGCGCGAGGTGCGCGGTCAGCGATCCGCCGCGCGTCAGCCAGTCGCGCTGGTCGAGCGTGCAGCCAGGACGCGGCGTCTCGCGCCAGCCGGCCCGGGCGCCGTCGAATCGCATGCGCACGTTCACGCGGCGCGCGACAGCAGCAGCGCGTTGGTCCGCTTCACGAAGCTCGCCGGATCGTCGAGCATGCCGCCTTCGGCCAACAGCGCCTGATCGAACAGCAGATGGCACCAGTCGCCGAAATCGGCGCTGTCGGCCTTCAGCTGCTTCACGAGCGCGTGCTCGGGATTGATCTCGAGGATCGGCTGCATCGCCGGCGCATTCTGGCCGGCGGCCTTCAGCATCCGCTGCAGGTAGCCGCTCATGTCGTTGTCGTCCGCGACGAGGCACGACGGCGAATCGGTCAGGCGGAACGTGACGCGCACTTCCTTCACCTTGTCGCCGAGCGCTTCCTTCATCTTCTCGACGACCGGCTTGATCGCCTCGCCCGCCTGCTCCTGCGCCTTCTTCTCCTCGTCGTTCAGCTCGCCGAGGTCGAGATCGCCGCGGGCCACGCTCGCGAGCGGCTTGCCGTCGAATTCGTGCAGGAACGACAGCATCCATTCGTCGACGCGGTCGGTCAGCAGCAGCACCTCGACGCCCTTCTTGCGGAACACTTCCAGATGCGGGCTGTTCTTCGCGGCCTGCCACGTGTCGGCGGTCACGTAGTAGATCTTGCTCTGCTCCGGCTTCATGCGCGACACGTAGTCGGCGAGCGACACGTCCTGCGCGTCGGTGTCGCCGTGCGTCGACGCGAAGCGCAGCAGCTTCGCGATGCGCTCGCGGTTCGCATGATCCTCGCCGACGCCTTCCTTCAGCACCTGGCCGAACGCGCTCCAGAACGTCTTGTACTTCTCCTTGCCGGCGTCGTCTTCCGCGTTCGCGAGCTCTTCGAGCATCGACAGCGCGCGCTTGGTCACGCCTTCGCGGATCGCCTTCACGTCGCGGCTTTCCTGCAGGATTTCACGCGAGACGTTCAGCGGCAGGTCGGCCGAATCGACGACGCCCTTCACGAAACGCAGATACTGCGGCAGCAGCTGCTCGGCGTCGTCCATGATGAACACGCGCTTCACGTACAGCTTCAGCCCGCCGCGGTAGTCGCGATTCCACAGGTCGAACGGCGCGCGCGCCGGCACGAACAGCAGTTGCATGTATTCGCTGCGGCCCTCGACGCGGTTGTGCGTCCACGTGAGCGGATCCTGGTGATCGTGCGCGATGTGCTGGTAGAACTGCGTGTACTGCTCGTCGGTGATTTCGCCCTTCGAACGCGTCCACAGCGCGCTCGCCTGGTTGACGGTCTCGTCCTCGTCCTTCAGGACCATCTCGCCCTTCTCCTGATCCCACTCTTCCTTGCGCATCAGGATCGGCAGCGCGATGTGGTCGGAGTACTTCTGGATGATCGATTTCAGGCGATGCGACGACAGCAGGTCGTCCTCGCCTTCGCGCAGGTGCAGCGTGATCGTCGTGCCGCGCTGCGCGCGGTCGATCGCGTCGATCGTGAAATCGCCCTCGCCGGCGCTTTCCCAGCGCACGGCTTCATTCGCCGGCAGGCCCGCGCGGCGCGTTTCGACGGTGATCTTGTCGGCGACGATGAAGCCCGAGTAGAAGCCCACGCCGAACTGGCCGATCAGCGCCGCGTCCTTCTGCTGGTCGCCGGACAGCTTCGTGAAGAACTCCTTGGTGCCCGAACGCGCGATCGTGCCGAGGTTCGCGATCGCCTCGTCGCGGCTCATGCCGATGCCGTTGTCGTCGATCGTGATCGTGCGCGCGGCCTTGTCGTAGCCGATGCGGATGCGCAGGTTCGGATCGTTCTCGTACAGCGCGTTGTCCGCGAGCCCTTCGAAACGCAGCTTGTCGGCTGCGTCGGACGCATTCGACACCAGTTCGCGCAGGAAGATTTCCTTGTTGCTGTAGAGCGAATGGATCATCAGGTGGAGGAGTTGCTTGACCTCTGCCTGAAAGCTCATCGTTTCGTGTGCCATGGATACTGTTTCCTCTTACTTGAACTGAAAAGGGGTGACGCCGGCGCCCGGCGCGCGATGCCGGCGGCCCCACGAAGGACGACCGCCGGGCGCCGGCGGTTTGCGCGCGTATCTGGGGACGGTGCGCGGCATTTCAAGAGCCGGCCCGCGGCGCCGCGTCACGACGCGCGCCGCACCGCCGAATCGATATAGCGCGCCAGCAGCCCCGGCAGCGCCGGATCGCCGCAGTTCGCGACGTTGAAGCGCATCCACGTGGACGGCGACTGCTGCGGCGAAAACAGGCTGCCCGGCGTCAGCAGGAAGCCGGCCTCGTGCGCGACCGCCGCGAGCGCGTCCGAATCGACGCCCGTGTCGGCCCACAGGAACATCCCGGCCGCCGGCATCGTGAAGAGCCCGAGCCCCGTGCGCTCGAGCATCCGGGCGGTCTTGTCGCGCACGCCGTCGAGCCGCGCGCGCAGCCGCTCGACATGGCGCCGGTAATGCCCTTCGGTCAGGATCTTGTACAGCACGCGCTCGTTGAGCTCGGGCGTCGTCATCCCGACCAGCATCTTCTGGTCGGTGACCGCCTTCGCGATCTCCGGCGCGCAGGCCACGTACCCGACCCGCAAGTTCGCCGCGAGCGTCTTCGAGTAGCTGCCGAGGTAGATCACCCGCTTCAACTGGTCGAGGCTCGCGAGGCGCGTGGCCGGATAGCTCGGCGGGCACAGGTCGCCGTACACGTCGTCCTCGACGACGAGGAAATCGTAGGCCTCCGCGAGCTTCAGGATCCGGAACGCCTGCGCGGCCGACAGCGACGTGCCGGTCGGGTTCTGCAGCACCGAATTGATCACGAGCATCTTCGGCCTCCACATCTGCACCAGGGTTTCGAGCGCATCGAGGTCGGGGCCGTCGGGCGTATACGGCATCCCGACGAGTTGCGCGCCCTGCGCCGCGAAACGGCCGAACATCTGGAACCAAGCGGGATCGCCGACGATCACCGCATCGCCCGGCCGCATGTAGATCCGCGAGATCAGGTCGATTGCCTGCGTGATACCGGAAACCAGCACGATCTGTTCGGGCTTCGCGCCGATCTCGACTTCGGCGAGGCGCGTCTGCAGTTGCTGGCGCAGCGGCAGGAAGCCCTGCGCGGTGCCGAAGCCGAGCATCTGTGCGCCCGACTGGCGCCCGAGCGCGCGCAGCGCGCCGGTGATCAGCTCGCCGTCGAGCCAGCGGCCCGGCAGGTAGCCGAGGCCCGGGCCCTTCTCCGGGCTGACGGTGTGCAGCATGTTGCGCAGCAGCCAGACGACGTCGATCGTGTTGTGCACGGGCGCGGCCTCGGCTACGCGCGCGGCGCCGTCGGCCGGCTGCGGGCCGGTGCCCGTGCGCTCGCGCACGTAGAAGCCGGAGCCGCGCCGCGAGTCGAGGTAGCCCTGCGCGACGAGGCGCTCGTAGGCCTCGACGACGGTGAAGCGCGACACGCTCTTGTCGAGCGCGAGCTTGCGGATCGACGGCATGCGCATGCCGGGACGGAACACGCGTTCGTCGATACGCCGCCGCGCCCACTGGACCAACTGGTCGACGAGCGTGAGCGTGGCCGTGTCGTGCGGCGCGGGAATCTGGGCGAGTGGGACGGTGGACATGGGCGGCGGCTCCAACTGTACCGAAGGCTATCGCGCCGATTGTACCGTTACTGTGCCGGTAGCGACGATTACAGTTGACCGGAATGGCGATCGTGCGGCCGCCGGTTCGGCCCCGCCGCACGTGGCGCCGCGCCTGCCGGCCCGCATCGCGGCCGGGCGCCGGCCGGTCCGGCCCCCGCCCGGCGCCTCGCCCGCTTACCATGACACTTACGCTTCCCGCCCGACGCTCATGCCAGCTCGCTCCCTGACACTCGACCACCTCGTGATTGCCGCGCGCACCCTCGACGAAGGCGTGCGCCATGTCGCCGACGCACTCGGCATCGAACCGGCCGGCGGCGGCCGCCACCCGCTGATGCGGACCCACAATGCATTGTTCGGCGCGTGGGGCGGGCTTTACCTCGAAGTGATCGCGATCGATCCCGACGCGCCCGCGCCGGACGACGACGCAAAGCCGCCGCGCGCGCGGCTGTTCGGCCTCGACGATCCGGTGCTCCACGTGCGGCTCGCGCAGGGCCCGTTTCTCGCGCACTGGGTCGCGCGCGTCGACCGCCCGCGCCAGCTTGCGCTGTGGCAGCGCCAGTATCCGGCCCGTATCGCGCCCGTCGTCGCGATGCGACGCGGCGACCTGAGCTGGGGCCTCACGGTGCCCGACGACGGCAGCTTCCCCGCCTGGCAAGGCGCAGGCGACGGCCTCGTGCCGTCGCTGATCCAGTGGGACAGCCCGCGCCACCCGTCCGAATCGCTGCCCGGCGACGGCATCGCGCTGAAGGCACTCAAGGGCGCCCACCCGCGCGCGGATGCGATCCGCGAACAGCTCGACTGGCTCGGCGCCGCTCACCTGATCGACGTCGAATCGACCGACGGTCCGCCGGCGCTCGTCGCCGAATTCGACACGCCGCAGGGCCCGCGCACGCTGCGCTGAACGCCCGCCCGATCGTAACCACCCTGCAAGACGGAGACACCCTCGACATGAATTCGCGCGAAACCCGGGGCATGCTGCTCGGCCTCATCGGCGTGATGATTTTCAGCCTGACGCTGCCGATGACGCGGATCGTCGTATCCGAACTCAACCCGCTGCTCAACGGGCTCGGCCGCGCGCTCGCCGCCGCCGTGCCGGCCGGCCTGCTGCTGTGGTGGCGCCGCGAGCCGCTGCCGACGCGCGCGCAACTGAAAAGCCTCGCGATCACGTCGGCCGGCGTGATCATCGCGTATCCGGTGTTCTCGGCCTGGGCGATGAAATCGGTGCCGGCATCGCACGGCGCGGTGGTCAACGGGTTGCAGCCGTTGTTCGTCGCGCTGTACGCGGCATGGCTGTCGCACGAACGGCCGTCGAAGGCGTTCTGGGCCAGCGCGGTGGCCGGCAGCGCGCTCGTGATCGCATTCGCGCTGCGCGACGGCGGCGGCGCCGTGCAGGCCGGCGACGCGCTGATGCTCGTCGCGGTCGGCATCGGCGCGCTCGGCTATGCGGAAGGCGCGCGGCTCGCGCGCCAGATCGGCGGCTGGCAGGTGATCTGCTGGGCGCTCGTCGTATCGGCGCCGTTCCTCGTGCTGCCGGTCGGCTGGCTCGCGTGGATGCAGCACGCTGCGCATCCGGGCCCGCTCGCGCTGCGCACGTGGCTCGCGTTCGGCTACGTGACCCTTTTTTCGCAGTTCATCGGCTTTTTCGCGTGGTACGCGGGGCTCGCGATGGGCGGCACCGCGCGCGTGGGCCAGGTGCAACTGCTGCAGATTTTCTTCACGATCGCGTTTTCCGCACTGCTGTTCGGCGAAACGGTCACGTCGTCGACGTGGCTGTTCGCCGCCGCCGTGATCGCGACCGTGGTGCTCGGGCGCCGCTCGGCGGTCGCCACGGCGCCGCATCCCGCTCGCGCCGGCTGAACAGGTACGCCATAATGGCTGCTTTGCCTAATCGGTTTGCCAGACTGGCCGTGCCCACCCAGCCGCGAAGGCTCGATCGCGCTCGCGTTCGCCCACCCGGCAGCGTCGAAACGATCCGCCCGAGCGACCTTTCTTGACTGACCACGATACCCGAACGAGGAGACTATGAATCCGAGCGACCTGCATCCGCCGCACTGGCAGCTTTCCGAACGCGCCCGCAAGCTGACGAGCTCTGCGATCCGCGAGATCCTGAAGGTCACGGAGCGCCCCGAGGTCATCTCGTTCGCCGGCGGCCTGCCCGCCCCCGCGACGTTCCCGGCGGAACGCATGCGCGCCGCCGCCGATCGCGTGCTGCGCGACGCGCCGGCCGCCGCGCTCCAGTACAGCGCGACCGAAGGCTACCTGCCGCTGCGCGAGTGGATCGCCGAACGCTACAGCGTGCGCGTGTCGCAGGTGCTGATCACGACCGGCTCGCAGCAGGCGCTCGACCTGCTCGGCAAGGCGCTGGTCGACCCGGGCAGCCCGATCCTCGTCGAAACGCCGACCTACCTCGGCGCGCTGCAGTCGTTCTCGCTGTACGAGCCGCGCTACGTGCAGGTGCCCACCGACGAGCAGGGCCTGCTGCCGGAAGGCCTCACGCCCGAACTCACGCAAGGCGCGCGCCTGCTGTACGCGCAGCCGAACTTCCAGAACCCGACCGGCCGCCGCCTGCCCGTCGAGCGCCGCCGCGCGCTCGCCGCGTTCGCGCAGTCGAGCCCGTTCCCGGTGCTGGAGGACGATCCGTACGGCGCGCTGAACTACCGGGGCGAGCCGCTGCCGACGATGCTGTCGATGGCGCCCGATCACGTCGTGCACCTCGGCACGTTCTCGAAGGTGCTCGCGCCGGGCCTGCGGATCGGCTACATCATTGCGCCCGAAGAACTCCACTTCAAGCTCGTGCAGGCCAAGCAGGCCACCGACCTGCACACGCCGACGCTCACGCAGCGCATCGCGCACGAAGTGATCAAGGACGGCTTCCTCGACGAGCACATCCCGACGATCCGCGAGCTGTACAGCTCGCAGTGCGACGCGATGCTCGGCGCGCTCGCGCGCCACATGCCGGAAGGCGTCACGTGGAACCGTCCGGAAGGCGGGATGTTCATCTGGGTGAACCTGCCCGCGCAGATCGACAGCATGAAGCTGCTCGCCGCGGCCGTCGACAACCACGTCGCCTTCGTGCCGGGCGCGCCGTTCTTCGCGGAGAACGCGCAGCAGAACACGCTGCGTCTGTCGTTCGTGACGGTGCCGCCCGAGAAGATCGAGGAAGGCGTCGCACGCCTCGGCAAGCTGCTGCGCGAGCGCCTCTGATCCCCTTTTCCCCTGTCACGACTCTCTACGAGGAATCGAACGCATGGCTAACGTCTACGACAAACTGAAGTCGCTCGGCATCGAGCTCCCGACCGCCGGCGCACCGGCCGCCGCCTACGTGATGAGCGCGCAAAGCGGCAACACCGTCTACCTGTCGGGCCATATCGCGAAGAAGGACGGCAAGGTCTGGGCCGGCAAGCTCGGTGCGGATCTGCAAACGGAAGACGGCAAGGCGGCCGCCCGCTCGATCGCGATCGATCTGCTCGCGACGCTGCACGCGCACACCGGCGACCTGAACAAGGTCACGCGCATCGTCAAGCTGATGAGCCTCGTCAACTCGACGCTCGACTTCACCGAACAGCACGTCGTGACGAATGGCGCATCGGAGCTGATCGCCGAAGTGTTCGGCGATGCGGGCAAGCATGCGCGCTCGGCGTTCGGCGTCGCGCAGATCCCGCTCGGCGCGTGCGTCGAGATCGAACTGATCGCCGAAGTCGCGTAACGGACGCACCGCGATGCCTGGCCGTCTCGTTCGCTTCAAGCAGGTCGACGTGTTCACGTCGGTGCCGTTCAAGGGCAATCCGCTTGCCGTGGTGTTCGACGCCGATGCGCTCGGCGACGACGCGATGCTCGAGATCGCCCGCTGGACGAACCTGTCGGAAACGACGTTCCTCTGCACGCCGACCGATCCGCAAGCCGACTATCGCGTGCGGATCTTCACGACGGGCGGCGAACTGCCGTTCGCCGGCCACCCGACGCTCGGCACCGCGCATGCGTTCCTGGAAAGCGGTGCGCGGCCGCGCACGCCGGGCCGGCTGATCCAGCAATGCGGGGTCGGCCGGGTCGCGCTGCGCGAGCAGGCCGGCGGCTGGGCATTCGCCGCGCCGCCGGCGCGCGTCACGCCGCTCGACCGTTCGGACTACCCGGCACTGGCCGCCGCGCTGCAAAGCGACGCGCTCGACCTGGACGCCGAGCCGTGCGCGGTGGACAACGGCGCGCCGTGGCTGGTCGTGCGGCTGAAGTCGGCCGACGCGTGCATCGGCCTGTCGCCCGATCCGGCCGCGCTCGCGGCGCTTACGCACCGCTACGGCGTACACGGCGTGGCGGCCTACGCGCCGCACGCGGAAGGCGGCCCCGCGACGTTCGAGATCCGCTGCCTGATGACGGGCGGCCAGTTCGGCACCCCCGGCGAGGATCCCGTCACCGGCAGCGCGAACGCCGCGCTGGCCGGGCTGCTGACGCGGCAGGAACGCCGCCCCGGCCAGTCGTACACGGCCCGCCAGGGCACGGCGATCGGTCGCGACGGACGCATCTTCGTCAGCTACGACGAAGACGGCACGACCTGGATCGGCGGCCACGTCGTCACGGTCGTCGACGGCACGTTCCGGTCGCCCGCCTGACATTTCGCGATGTGCGATGGCGCCGGCTCGTCCGGCGCCCTACGCTTTGCCCAACTATCGCAAAAACGTTCCAGCCAGTAATATCGGGCCTAATCCGTTGTTTCGGAGGTCTGTCCATGGTTGCGCGTCCCGCGAACGAACAGACGTCGGGACAATCCGAACCATAGCCGGCCATCCAGACGGATGGCGCACGCGAGCAGGACGCCGCCCTCTTCGATGAGCTCCGCCCGGTCCAACCACACGCCGCCGAACCGGCCGCTGCGCGCGCCGCGCAAATCGCGCCGGCGTGCGTTGTTTGCCATCCCGCTGCTCGGGATGCTGGCGCTCGCGCTACTGTGGGCCGTGATCATCGCGCGTCTGTCCGTCGAAAAGGACAGCGCCTACAAGGAAGCGGCGGCCTCCGCGGCGATCCTGTCGTCCGCGCTCGAGCAGCATACGGTCAAGGCGATCCACCAGGTCGACCAGATCACCCGCTTCGTCAAGTTCGAATTCGAGAAATCGCCGGCGCGCTTCAATCTCGCGAGCGCCGTCGAAAAAGGCGTCGTGCCGAGCGACACGCTGATCCAGGTGTCGCTCGTCAACGCGAAGGGCATCCTGTTCGCGAACACCGCCGAACTCCATCCGCAACCGATCAACCTGTCCGATCGCGAGCACTTCAAGGTCCATCTCGCGCACAACGACGACCGCCTCTTCATCAGCAAGCCCGTGCTCGGCCGCGTGTCGAGCCACTGGACGCTGCAGATGACGCGGCGCCTGAACAACCCGGACGGCAGCTTCGCGGGCATCGTCGTGGTGTCGGAAGACCCGAGCTACTTCACGAACGATTTCTACAACAACGCGGCGATCGGCAAGGAAGGCGTGATCGCGGTCGTATCCGACACGGGCGCGGTGCTCGCACGGCGCACGGGTTCGGTGAGCAACGCGCCGGGCGCGTTTTCGGCCTCGGGCGTCTACCCGATCGCGGAGCGCGTGACGGGCACGATCATCGATCCGATCGACGGCGTGACGCGCATCGTGTCGTACCGCCACCTCGACGGCTACCCGCTCGCGGTAATGGTCGGGCTGTCGCAGACGGAAGAGTTCGCGGACTACTACCACACGCGCAACGTCTACCTGCTGATGACGAGCTTCATCACGCTCGCGATGCTCGCGTTCTTCGGCGTCGCGACGGGCCTGATCGGCAAGCTGCTCGGCCGCGAGCGCGAAATGACGCAGCTCGCCGAATACGATCTGCTCACCGGCCTCGCGAACCGCTATGCGACGCTGCGCGGGCTGCGCAACGACGTGTCGATGCCCGCGAGCCTGTCGCGGCTCGGCCTGCTGTTCATCGATCTCGACAACTTCAAGACCGTCAACGACACGCTCGGCCACAACGCCGGCGACATCGTGCTGCAGATGACCGCGTCGCGCCTGGCCGACGCGGTCGGCGACGAAGGCTCGCTCGCACGCATCGGCGGCGACGAGTTCGTCGTCGTGATGAAGGGCGACGACGTCGAGCGGCGTGCGGTGCGGCTCGCAGAAGCGATCATCCGGATGTTCAGCGAGCCGTTCGACGTACGCGGCAGTTCGTTCGTGCTGCATGCGAGCATCGGCATCGCGCTGCACACCGTCGCGAACGAGAGCGAGATCGACCTGCTGAAAAAGGCCGACCTCGCGATGTACAGCGCGAAGGACGCCGGCAAGAACTGCTACCAGTTCTATGCGCCGCATCTGTCGCACCGCGCCGACCACCTGATGCGCTGGGAACAGCAATTACGCGTCGCGCTCGCCGAAGGGCAATTGTTCCTCGCGTACCAGCCGAAGATCGATCTCACGCACCGCTATATCACCGGCTTCGAAGCGCTCGCGCGCTGGGATCATCCGGAACACGGCGTCATCTCCGCGAACGAGTTCATCTCGATCGCCGAATCGACCGGCCTGATCGTGCCGATCGGCGATTTCGTGATCCGCACCGCGTGCGAGCAGATCGCGCGCTGGCGCGACGAGGGTCACGACACGCTGACGCTCGCGGTCAACATCTCGCCGGTGCAGTTCTGGCGCGGCGACCTGATCGAGACGATCTCGCAGGCGCTGCAGGACACCGGCATCGACGCGAACCGGCTCGAGATCGAGATCACCGAAACCGCGATGATGGAATATCCGGAACTCGTATCCGAGAAGATCGTCGCGCTGAAGAAGCTCGGCATCCGGATCGCGCTCGACGATTTCGGCACCGGCTATTCGTCGCTGTCGTACCTGCACCGCTTCTCCGTCGACACGCTGAAGGTCGACCGCTCGTTCGTGCAGGCGATTCCGACCGATCGCAGCGTGTGCGTGATGGTGTCGTCGATCGTACATCTCGCGCGCTCGCTCGGGCTGACCGTCGTCGTCGAGGGCACGGAGACCGAGGAGCAGATCACGTGGCTGGCCACGCTCGGCGAAATCGAGGCGCAGGGCTTCCTGTTCTCGCGCCCGGTGCCGGCCGATGCGATTCCCGCGCTGATCGCACGCTTCGGCGTGCGTGGCGATCATCCGAACGTCGTCGCGCATCGCGCGACCGGCAGCACGGGCGCCTGAGCGCCGCGCCGCTGCCGCCATGGCGCGCGTGGCGCGCCGTCGCAATTGTTGCGTTTTCCGATCCGATCGTCGAGTTCATTAACTAGCGTTTTCGCGCATGGCAGTGTCATGATGCGCGGCGGACAATTGGGAGGGCCTACGTGTCGGTCGGCCACCGGCATGGCCATACGCGAGAGATCCGGCCCTGCGCCAACTACACAATCATGACAACCGTCGAAGTCGAAGCGCCCGCTCGTGTCGAAGAGGCACCGGCATCCCTCTGGGCCTTGTTCAAGGTCGTCGCCAGCATTTCGGCCGTCTCGTGGGGCGGACTTTCGATGATGGCGCAACTCGAACGCCATTACGTCGAGCGGCTGCAGCGGATCGAGCCGCACGTCTTCGGCGATCTCGTCGCGCTCGCGTGGCTCGTCCCTGGCCCCGTCGGCTGCAACGTCGCCGTGCAGGTCGGCCAAACGCTGCACGGCCGTGCCGGCGCATGGGTCGCCGGTATTGCGAGCGTGCTGCCGTTCTCGATCCTGATGACGCTGTTCGCGATCTTCTATCGGACGCCGCTCGTGCGCTCGCTCGCGGCGCCGATGCTGATCAATCACTTCGGAATGGTGCTCGCGGCGTTGATCGGCGTAACGTGGGTCAAGCAGTTGCGCTCGCTCGCGCGCACGCGGCTCGAACAGTCGATCGCCGCGCTATCGACGATTCTGCTCGCTTTCGCGCATAGTCCGGCCGCTTTCGTCGGGATTCTGTTCGCCGCGTTTGCAGCGGGCTGGCTGACGGGGCCGTCGCAACGCGACGCGGTCGATTTCACGCTGTCCAAGCGCGACCGCGGCCTGCTCGTGCTGCTCGGCGTGCTCGTCCTGCTGTTCGCGGTGCCGCTGCCCGGCAATTACCAGGCGGAGCTGCTGTGGCCGCGCCTCGCGGGCGCCGGCATGACGCTGTTCGGCGGCGGCTTCTCTGCGCTGCCGGTGCTCAAGACGCTGTTCGTCTCGCCGGCAACAGGCATCTCCGATCACGACTTCACGCTGGCATTCGCGCTGTCGCCGGTCGCGCCGGGGCCGTTGCTGAACGTGGTGCCGTTTCTCGGCTACCTGACCGACGGCTGGGTCGGCGCGCTGCTCGCCACCGCCGCGCTGTTCATCCCGTCGGGATGCCTCGTCGTGTTCGCGCACAACCACCTGTTCCGGCTCAAGCGCCATTCGCGCTTCGAGCACGGGATGCGCCTGCTGCGCGCGGCGACGACGGGCTTTCTCGTGGTCGCCGTCGTGAAGATCCTGCATCGCGAGCCCGCCGACCCGGTCTACTGGCTGACGGGCGCCTTCGCGACGCTGTGCTTCACGCGCTTCAAGGTGCCCGTCTATGCCGTGTACGGCGCGGTCGCCGTCGCGTGCAGCGTGTGGCTGTGGGCCGCCGCGCACTGACGGGCGGCCGCCTCCAACCCGCCAACGCCCTGCGTGCCCGGCTCCGTCAACCGGCCTGCGTCGCGACCCGGCGTGCCATCCAGCGCACGCGCAGCGCGTCGTATGCGAGGTTGAAGCAGAACGTGTAAGGCAGGAAGAACAGCACGATGCCGAGGTCGAGCAGCAGCGCCTCGACGAGGCTCACGTTCAGCCACCACGCGGCAACCGGCACCACCATCGCGACGAGGCCGAGCTCGAACGTCACCGCGTGCACGATCCGCATCCCGAGCGTGCGCGACAACCCGGCTCGCCGCTCGAAGCGGTCGAACAGCGCGTTGAAGGTCATGTTCCACGCCATCGCGATCAGCGACACCATCACCGTCAGCACACCGACGTGCGACACAGGCATGTCGAGCAGCCACGCGCCGATCGGCGCGCACAGGGCGATCGCCACCAGTTCGAACGTCAGCGCGTGCAGCAGGCGTTCCGTCACCGTTTTATTCGTCTGTTTCATGATGTCCTCCAAGGCATGACCTGATTCATGGCGGCCATTTTGATCGGCGAAACCGGATGAATCCAGTTTGATATCATCGGTTTCACCGATATAAAGCCGCCAGGAGCACTGCATGCACCACCCCCCGGAAGCCCTGCTCGCATTCGCCGAGGCGGCGCTGCTCGGCTCGTTTACGGCCGCCGCACGCAAGCTCGGCAAGCGTCAGTCGACCGTGTCGGAGGCGATCGCGAACCTCGAAATCGATCTCGGCGTGCAGTTGTTCGATCGCTCGACGCGCACGCCGACGCTCACCGACGCCGGGCGCGCACTGCTGCCGCAGGTGCAGCGCGCGCTCGAAGCCAGCGCGGCGATCGACCGCACGGCCGCGCGGCTCGCGCACGGCGAGGAAGCGCGGCTCACGCTCGTCGTGTCCGATACGTATCAGTCGAAGCGCTACGAAGAAACGTTGATGGCGCTCGAACGGCGCTTTCCGGCGCTCGAGCTCGAATGCCAGATCGCCGAGCACGACGACGTGCTCGACCTGATCCAGCAAGGCCGCGCGCAACTCGGGCTGATGGCCGCGCGCGCCGCCTACCCGGCCGATATCGGCGCGGCGACGGTTGCGGAGGAATCGGAGATCGGGCTGTTCGTGGGCCGCAAGCACGCGCTCGCCGAATACGGCGACGCCGAAGTGCCGCACGCGGCGCTGCGCGACGTGCGCGAACTGCGCCTCAATACGTACGTGAAAACGGAAGGCCGCGGCACCGACGACCGGATCGTCGTCGGCACGCAGCACTGGCTGGCGCCGAGCTACCTGATGCTGCTGGAGATGGCCGTACTGGGGTTCGGTTGGGCGGAACTGCCGCGCTGGATGGTCGAGCACTTCGCGCGCGACCGCCTGTGCGAGCTACGCTCGCGCGGCTGGCCGCGCCGCGTGCGGGTGGACGCGGTCTGGTCGCGCAACCGGCCGCTCGGGCCGGCCGGCTCATGGCTGCTCGACGCGATGCTGGCCGCGTAGCGGCGCATGCAGCCAGGCCAGCGGCCTGCGGCCGCGGCGGGCGCCGGCCGCTCAGAAACCGCGCGACAGCACGGCCGCGCCGATCGTGACGACGCCGAGCACGAGGTTCACGACGACGAGCAGGCGCACCGCATTCACCGCACGCGCGCCGTCCGGCCAGTTCTGCGCCTGCACCGCACGGCGAATGCGCGGGAACAGCGCGAAGCGGATGTGCCCGAAGATCAGCATCATCACGACGCCGAGCCCGGCCATCGCATGCAGCGACCACGTCGCGTGCGCCCCGCCGAAGCTCGTCAACAGGAACCCGCCGGACAGCAGGATCACGATCACGGCCCCCGACACCCAGTTGAAGAAGCGGCCGAACACGCCTTCGATCAGCGGCAACCGAAGCTGCGGCGACAGGTCGGACAGCGCCGGGCGCAGGCAGAAGTTGGCGAAGACCATCCCGCCCACCCACACGGCGACGGCCAGCAGGTGAAGAAACAGCGCGACGGCAACGGCGTGGGACATGGAGACGATCCTGTGATGAGTGAGGTGCAACGAACAGCCGCGTCGCACGCGGCATCAAGCGACGTTCGACCCGCCAGCCGCGTCGCGGTTCAGGCCCTCGGCGCGATTTCACATTATTTTGCAAGTTCCGCGTGACAACGCCACGCTTGCTTACCCGCATCCCCGCGCCGAAAAGAAAAGGCCGCACGCCCGCCGAAGCGGACGTGCGGCCTTCGATCGCGGCTGAACCGGGCGATCGCGCGCGGCGTCAGCCGAGCAGCGGACGCAGCTCGTTGACGATCTTGAGCTTCGTCTCCGGCGCGCGGCCCTTGCGTGCGCGCTTGCCGATGTGCGGCGCGAGCCCGGCGTACGACAGCGTGTCGTCCTGCGCCTTGCCGCCGCGGCCGGTGCCGATCAGCACGACGCCCGCCGGATCGATCGCCAGCGCCTGCACGAGCGTTTCCTTGTCGTCGAGCGCCATCAGGATCACGCCACGCCCACCGCCGGACAGCGTCTTCATCTCGTCCATCCCGAACACGAGCAGGCGCCCGCCGCTCGACAGGCACGCGACCTGCGTCGCGTTCGGCAGCACCGGCATCGGCGCGAGCGGCACCGCGCCCGCATCGATGGTCATGAACGACTTGCCGGCCTTCACGCGGCTCACCATGTCGCCGACCTTCGCGAGGAAGCCGAAACCGTTGCTCGACGCGAGCAGCAGTTGCTGGTCGGCCGGCGCCGCGTAGTAATGCATCAGGTGCGAGCCCGACTCGAGCTCGATCAGCGACGTGACCGGCACGCCGTCGCCGCGCCCGCCCGGCAACACCGACACGTCGACCGAATACACGCGGCCGCTGCTGCCCCACGCGATCATGCGATCCGGCGTGCGGCACTGGAAGGCCGCGTACAGGTGATCGCCCGCCTTGAACGTGAAGCCGGCCGGGTCGAGCCCGTGGCCCTTCAGCGCACGCACCCAGCCCTTCTGCGATACGACCACCGTCACCGGCTCGTCGACCACTTTCGCCTCGAACGTCGCGCGCTTTTCCTGCTGGATCAGCGTGCGGCGATCGTCGCCGTACTGCTTCGCATCGGCCTCGATCTCCTTGATCATCAGCCGCTTCATCGCGCTTTCGTTCGCGAGCAGTTCCTCGAGCTTCGCCTTCTCGTCGCGCAGCGCTTCGAGTTCCTTCTCGATCTTGATCTTCTCGAGCCGCGCGAGCTGGCGCAGGCGGATTTCGAGGATGTCCTCGGCCTGCCGCTCGCTGAGCCCGAACGCGCTCATCAACGCGACCTTCGGCTCGTCCGACTCGCGGATGATGCGGATCACCTCGTCGATGTTCAGGAAGACGATCATCCGCCCTTCGAGGATGTGGATGCGGTCGTCGACCTTCGCGAGACGATGGCGGCAACGACGCGTCATCGTCAGCTGGCGGAACTTCACCCATTCGTCGAGGATCGTCAGCAGGCCCTTCTGGCCCGGCCGGCCATCGGCGCCGATCATCACGAGGTTCAGCGTCGCGTTCGATTCGAGGCTCGTGTACGCGAGCAGCGTGTTCACGAATTCCGTCTGGTCGATCGTGCGCGACTTCGGCTCGAACACGAGCCGCACCGCCGCTTCCTTGCCCGACTCGTCGCGCACCGCGTCGAGCAGGTCGAGCATCGCCTTCTTCGTGTTGAGCTGCTCGGGCGTCAGCGTCTTCTTGCCGAGCTTGAGTTTCGGGTTGGTCAGCTCCTCGATTTCCTCGAGCACCTTCTGGCCCGACGTGTTCGGCGGCAGCTCGGTCACGACGAGCTGCCACTGGCCGCGCGCGAGATCCTCGATCTTCCACTTCGCCCGCACCTTCAGGCTGCCGCGGCCCGTTTCGTACGCCGCCGAGATTTCGGTGTCGCTCGAGATGATCTGGCCGCCGCCGGGGAAGTCCGGGCCGGGAATCAGGTTCATCAGCTCCGCGTGCGTGAGCTTCGGATTGCGGATCAGCGCGACCGCCGCGGCCGCCACTTCGCGCAGGTTGTGCGACGGGATTTCGGTGGCGAGGCCGACCGCGATGCCCGACGCGCCGTTCAGCAGCACGAACGGCATGCGGCTCGGCAGCGTCTTCGGCTCCTCGAACGAACCGTCGTAGTTCGGCATGAAGTCGACCGTGCCCTGGTCGATCTCGTCGAGCAGCAGCTTCGCGATCGGCGTGAGGCGCGCTTCCGTGTAACGCATCGCCGCCGCGCCGTCGCCGTCGCGCGAGCCGAAGTTGCCCTGCCCGTCGATCAGCGGATAGCGCAGCGAGAAATCCTGCGCGAGACGCACGAGCGCGTCGTACGCCGACTGGTCGCCGTGCGGATGGTATTTACCGAGCACGTCGCCGACCACGCGCGCCGACTTCACCGGCTTCGCGTCGGGTCCAAGGCCCATTTCGTTCATGGCGTAGAGAATCCGGCGCTGCACCGGCTTCTGGCCGTCGCACACGTCGGGCAGCGCGCGACTCTTCACGACGCTGACCGCGTAGCTGAGATACGCCTGCTCCGCGTAGTTGCCGAGCGTCAGCGCGTCGCTCTCCGGCGCGTCGGGGCTGGCAAAGAGATCGGAAGTATTGTCGTCCATCTGAATTCCGTATTCGTAAGTGGCGTGAGGCCGGGCCGGGCGTCATGCCCGGCCGCGCGGCAGGTCCGCTTAAATGTCCGCTTCGACGTCGTTGCCCTTTTCCTCGAGCCAGCCGCGCCGCGCGGCTGCCTCGCCCTTGCCCATCAGCATCGTCATCCGCGCGACGGTCGCCTCGTAGTCGAGCTCGCCGAGCTTCACGGGCATCAGGCGGCGCGTATCGGGGTTCATCGTCGTGTCCCACAGCTGCTCCGCGCTCATTTCGCCGAGACCCTTGAAGCGGCTGATGCTCCACTGCGTGTCGCGCACGCCGTCCTTGCGCAGCTTGTCGAGGATCGCTTCGAGCTCGCCGTCGTCGAGCGCATAGAGCTTCTGCGCGGGCTTCTTGCCGCGCGCGGGCGCGTCGACGCGGAACAGCGGCGGGCGCGCCACATAGACATGGCCGCGCTCGATCAATTGCGGGAAATGCTTGAAGAACAGCGTGAGCAGCAGCACCTGGATGTGCGAGCCGTCGACGTCCGCGTCCGACAGGATGCAGATCTTGCCGTAGCGCAGGTTCGACAGGTCGACGGAGTCGTCCGGGCTGTGCGGATCGACGCCGATCGCGACCGAGATGTCGTGCACCTCGTTGTTCGCGAACAGGCGGTCGCGCTCGGTTTCCCACGTGTTCAGCACCTTGCCGCGCAGCGGCAGGATCGCCTGGTATTCCTTGTCGCGCCCCATCTTCGCAGAGCCGCCCGCCGAATCGCCTTCGACGAGGAACAGCTCGTTGCGCGCGATATCTTCCGTCTCGCAATCGGTCAGCTTGCCCGGCAGCACCGCGACGCCCGAGCTCTTGCGCTTCTCGACCTTCTGGCCCGCGCGCGTGCGCGCCTGCGCCTGCTTGATCACGAGCTCCGCGAGCTTCTTGCCGTGCTCGACGTGCTGGTTCAGCCACAGTTCGAGCGCCGGACGCGAGAACGACGACACGAGCTTCACCGCGTCGCGGCTGTTCAGCCGCTCCTTGATCTGCCCCTGGAACTGCGGATCGAGCACCTTCGCGGACAGCACGAACGACACGCGCGCGAACACGTCTTCCGCGAGCAGCTTCACGCCCTTCGGCTGCAGGTTGTGCAGCTCGACGAAGCTCTTCACCGCCTGATAGAGACCGTCGCGCAGGCCCGACTCGTGCGTGCCGCCTGCCGGCGTCGGGATCAGGTTCACGTACGACTCGCGCACGAGCGAGCCTTCCTCGCTCCATGCGACGACCCACGACGCGCCTTCGCCCTCGGCGAAGGTTTCGTCGGTCGAACGCGAATCGGCGAAACGCTCGCCTTCGAACAGCGGGATCAAGAGCTCGCTGCCGTTCATTTCGTCGAGCAGGTAGCCGCGCAGGCCGTCTTCATACTTCCACGTCTGGCGCTCGCCGGTCTTTTCGTTGACGAGCACGACCTCGACGCCCGGCAGCAGCACGGCCTTCGAGCGCAGCAGGCGCTGCAGCTCGCCGAGCGGCAGGTTCGGCGAATCGAAATACTTCGGATTCGGCCACACCTGCACGCGCGTGCCGGATTTCTTCTCGCTGCGGCCCGCGGCTTGCGTCGCGAGCGGCTTCACGACGTCGCCGTCGGCGAAGCCGAGCTCGGCGATCTTGCCGTCGCGCCAGACCGTCACGTCGAGACGCGTCGCGAGTGCGTTCGTCACCGACACGCCCACCCCGTGCAGGCCGCCCGAGAACGTATACGCGCCGCCGGCGGCCTTGTCGAACTTGCCGCCCGCATGCAGGCGCGTGAACACGATCTCGACCACCGGCACGCCTTCTTCCGGGTGCATGCCGAACGGGATGCCGCGGCCGTCGTCTTCGACCGACACCGACTGGTCGGTGTGCAGCGTGACCGTGATCTGCTTGCCGTAGCCGCCGAGTGCCTCGTCGGACGCGTTGTCGATGACTTCCTGGATGATGTGCAGCGGATTTTCGGTACGGGTGTACATGCCGGGCCGCTGCTTGACCGGCTCGAGACCCTTGAGCACCTTGATCGATGCTTCGCTATAGGCCGCGCTGGGTTTCTTCGTTGACATAGGCGCTGAATTTCGTCATTCATCGGGACGTTGTCCACACCTCGTGTGGATAACGTCGTGGACAAAACGTTGAGTTCCGTAAAAAAGCGAATCGAAACAACGGTGTGCTTGGACTGCTCCGAAAGCGGGCGCGCGGCGTGCGCGGCGCGCTCCTGAACGCGCGGTATTTTACTGGTTCCGCGTGGCGCGCCAATCGCGGGATCGACGCGCGCCGCACGCGTCACGCCGGCTTGCGCTTCGCCTCGAGCGTTTCCCACCGTTCGAGCGCGGCGAGCAGTTCGTCGTCGATCGCCGCGAACCGCTCGGTCAGGCGCGTGCCCTCCTGCGGATCCTTCGCGAAAATCGAGCCGTCCTCGAGCTGCGCATTGATCGTCTTCTGCTCCGCTTCGAGCGCGGCGATCTTCTCCGGCAGCGAATCGAGTTCGCGCTGCTCGTTGAACGACAGCTTCACCGTACGCTGCGCGTTGCGGCCCGCCGCGCTCTTCGCCGGCTCGTCCTTCGCGGGTGCCGCTTCCTTGACCGCGCGCTTCGCCGCCTCCTGCTGCGCGAGCTGCTCCGAACGTGCGCTCTGAATCTGCCAGTCGGTGAAGCCGCCGACGTATTCGCGCCACTTGCCGTCGCCCTCGGCCGCGATCACCGACGTCACGACGTTGTCGAGGAACGCGCGATCGTGGCTGACGAGCAGCACCGTGCCGTCGTAGTCGGCCAGCAGCTCTTCGAGCAGTTCGAGCGTCGGGATGTCGAGGTCGTTGGTCGGTTCGTCGAGCACCAGCACGTTGGCCGGGCGCGCGAACAGGCGCGCGAGCAGCAGCCGGTTGCGCTCGCCGCCCGACAGCGACTTCACCGGCGAACGCGCGCGTTCCGGCGCGAACAGGAAATCGCCGAGATAGCTCATCACGTGCTTGCGCACGCCGCCGATCTCGACCCATTCGCTGCCGGGGCTGATCGTATCCGCGAGGCTCTTCTCCTGGTCGAGCTGCGCGCGCATCTGGTCGAAATACGCGACCTGCAGGTTCGTGCCGGTGCGCACCGTGCCTTCGTCCGGCTTCAGGTCGCCGAGGATCAGCTTCAGCAACGTCGTCTTGCCGGCGCCGTTCGGGCCGACGAAGCCGATCTTGTCGCCGCGCATGACCGTCGTCGAGAAACGGTCGACCACCGTGCGGCCGCCGTAACGCTTCGTCACGTCGGTCAGCTCCGCGACGATCTTGCCCGACTTCTCGCCCTGCGCCACGTCGAGCTTCACGTTGCCCTGCGCATTACGGCGCTCGGCGCGCTCGTTGCGCATCTGCACGAGCCGCGCGATGCGGCCGACGCTGCGCGTGCGGCGCGCTTCGACGCCCTTGCGGATCCACACTTCTTCCTGCGCGAGCAGCTTGTCGAATTTCTCGTTCTCCACGCGCTCGACTTCGAGCTGCTGTGCCTTGCGCGTCTGGTACGCGGAGAAATTGCCCGGATACGACAGCAGCCGGCCGCGATCGAGCTCGACGATGCGCGTCGCGACGCGGTCGAGAAACGCGCGATCGTGGGTGATGAACAGCAGCCCCGCGCGCTGCGCGACGAGCAGCTCTTCGAGCCAGCGGATACCGTCGAAATCGAGGTGGTTGGTCGGTTCGTCGAGCAGCAGCACGTCGGGCTGCAGCACCAGCGCGCGCGCCAGCGCGACGCGCTTCTGCATCCCGCCCGACAGCGCGTCGACGCGGGCGTCGCCGTCCTGCAGGCCGATCTGCGCGAGCGTCATCGATACGCGCGTGCGCCAGTTCCATGCGTCGTGCGCGTCCAGCGCCGACTGCAGTGCGTTCATCCGCGCGAGCAGCGCATCGTGCTCGGCGCCTTCCGGTATCTCCGCGAGGCGGTGCGCGATCGAATCGTATTCTTCGAGCAGTTCGCGCGTGTGCGCCAGCCCCGACGCGACCGCGTCGAACACCGTCGCACCCGGCTCGAATTCGGGCTCTTGCGGCACGTAGACGGTCACGAGCTCCTGCTGGCGCGTGACCAGCCCGTCGTCGGCCTTCGCGAGACCGGCGACGATCTTCAGCAGCGACGACTTGCCCGCGCCGTTGCGGCCGATCAGGCCGACGCGCTCGCCGGCCTCCAGCGAGAAATCCGCGTGATCGAGCAACGCGACGTGACCGAACGCGAGCTGCGCGCCGGTAATGGAATAGAGCGACATGGGGGGACGGCGATGAGAGAAATCGGAAGCGCCCATTGTACCGGTCGCGGAGGCCGGTATCGGCTCGGCCGGACGGACGACGGCCACGGGTCGCGCTCGAAGCGCGCCGGCGCGCCGCCGTGAGCGGGTTGCGGCCGGATTCCGCTGCGGATGCCGGCCGCGGTTTGCGTCCCGCGAAAACGACCGAATGCCGGCCGGATGCCCGCGCGGCCGGCCGATCGGCAGATCCCGCGCGCGGCGCATCGGGCGCCTGCGCGGGATGCGCCGTTATTCCGTTATTTCACGTTGACCGTGATCGTCGAGCTCATTTCGGGGCCGTACGAACGGTGCGCGCCGTCGCCGAGCTGCAGCGTCAACGTGTGCTGGCCGGGCGGCAGCTTCACGTCGGTTTCGGTCTGGGCCTTGCCGAAATGCAGCGAATGGTCGGTCGCCGGGATCACGTCGCCCTTCGGCACCGGCTTGCCGTCGATCAACAGGTGATGGTGACCGGTATCCGGCGTCATGTCGCCGGCCGGCTTGAGCGCCATGCCTTCGAGACCGAACTTCACGTGCACGGGGCTCGACACTGTCGCGCCGTCCTGCGGCTCGACGAAGAACACACGCGCTTCGGCGCGCGCGAGCGTCGACACGGCCAGCGCCGCGACACAGACTGCACCCGCGATCCACTTTCTGTTGAGCATCGTTACCTCCTTCTGATTGACAGGCCCACGAAGCATACACCGCGTGCCCGGCCGACGCGTCGGCGTCGGTTGTTCGCGATGCGTACGTTTAAAACGACGTTGCGCAGGTGTTCGGCGAAATTCCGGTACCATTGCGCCTTTCGTCCGCCGGCGAGGCTGCGGACGGCATCGCCGAATTTTCATTGTCCCGAGCGCAACATGAGCGAAGTAACCGAATACCAGAGCTGGGTCTGCCTGATTTGCGGGTGGGTCTACAACGAAGCGGAAGGCTTGCCCGATGAAGGTATCGCGGCCGGCACCCGTTTCGCCGACATTCCCGCCGACTGGCGCTGCCCGCTGTGCGACGTGGGCAAGGAAGATTTCGTCGTCGTCGATTTCTGATTTTCCGTTCCGATCGCGGTTGATTACGCGATACGCGCGTCGGTGTGCATTCCGCCCCGCCGACGCGCCGCGCGTTTGCTATACTCTGCGCGCTGTCCACACCGCCGTCCGGTTCGCCATCTTTTGCGCGAATGCCCGGACTTGGCTCTCCCCGTAGTTCAATGGATAGAACAAGCGCCTCCTAAGCGCTAGATACAGGTTCGATTCCTGTCGGGGGGACCAGCTAGGTTCCCAGAGCCTCCCAAGATTTCCTAAAAAGCCCCGCAAAGCCTTGCTCTGCGGGGCTTTTTGCTGCCATCATTGCCCACGACTGCCCAGTACAAGCCAAGCACCTTGGGGGTATCAGTGGGGATATACCCCGAAGTGCTCGGCGTCGATACCCCAACGCAAAATGCCGAAGCAAACCGATCCTCTCACTGACTTGAAGGTGCGCCGTGCGAAGCCTGCCGAGCAGCCTTACCGTCTTGCAGACGGCAAGGGGCTCTATCTCCAGGTCATGCCGAACGGCTCTAAGTACTGGCGCATGAAGTATCGGTTCGATGGGAAAGAAAAGCTCGCGTCGTTCGGCGTCTACCCCGAAGTGTCGTTGGCCGAGGCACGACAAGCCTGTCTCGCTGCACGGAAGCTATTGGCTGCCGGAACCGACCCGACCGAACAGAAGCGCGAGATCAAGCGGGCCCGGGCTATCGAGGCATCGTCGTCCTTCGAGGCTGTCGCGCGGGAGTGGTTCGAGTCGCAAAAGGACGGCTGGACGGAAGTCTACGCAGACAAGGTGATCAACTCTCTCGAAGTCGACGCGTTCCCGCGGATCGGCTCCAAGTCGCTGCGCGACATTGAGGCACCTGACATGCTCGAGATTGTGCGAGCTATCGAGGCGCGAGGCGTTCGGGAAACAGCTAAGCGGGTACTGCAGCGATCACGGGCGGTCTTCCAGTACGGCATCATGACCGGGCGATGCTCACGCAACCCTGCAGCCGATATTGATGCCGAAACCGTTCTGAAGAAGGGCCCGGGCGTCAAGCACATGGCGCGCGTGAAGCCCGTCGAAATCCCACAGCTCATGCGCGACATTGCCGCCTATTCCGGCGATCGGGTCACGCAACTCGCACTTCAGTTCATGGCGCTGACCTTCACGCGAACAACCGAGATGATCAACGCGGAATGGGACGAGTTTGACGAGCGTGCGGCCGAATGGCGCATCCCTCCTGAGCGTATGAAGATGCGCGATCCGCACATCGTGCCGCTATCGCGGCAAGCGCTCGAGGTGCTGGCTGCCCTGCGCGAGCTCAATGGCAACCAGCGGTACGTCTTCTACAGCGTCCAGGGCCGAAGCCACATCTCGAACAATACGATGCTCTATGCGCTCTACCGCATGGGCTACAAATCGCGGATGACCGGCCATGGATTCCGCGGCTTGGCGGCGACAGTGCTCCGCGAGCTCGGTTACAGCCGAGACGTCGTTGACCGCCAACTCGCCCACGCTGAGCGTAATCAGGTCACCGCGGCCTACGTGCACGCGGAATACTTGCCCGAGCGCCGGAAGATGATGCAGCACTGGGCTGACTATCTCACCCAAACAGCCAATTGACGGGGAAGGAAAATGGACGAGCAGACCGCACGAACGATTCTTCGCCAGACCGACGGGCACATCGATTGGAGCAACGCCCGCGACTGCCCGGCTTGGTATCTCAGCAAGATCTATCTCGAGGGACGGTTCACGTCCGACGAGCTTCGAGCGATCATTGAATTTGAGCGGAAGCTCGGGTAACGATCAGCGCGTCGTAGTCGCGCTCGCACTGCTGGCCGGCGATGCGGGCCCGGTCAGCGTACTCTGCCAGTTCGCCCGCGCGCCGGTCAGCGCTGCCGAGCACGTCGGCAAGCAGATCGAGGGCGTCGCCGGCTGTCGGGCTTCCGCCGGAAGCGGCGGGATGGCGGGCGGCTGCGACGAGCTCGTCGACGCGCTGCTGCAAGCTGCCAGCGGCAGCACGAGCAGTAAAAGCATCCGCGAGAGCTGCGGTACGTTGTTGGTTCGCATTGTTGGCGATCTCCGATTGTGCTGCGGTGCGGCGTTGTTCTTCGGCGCGGGCTGCGGTGACGGCTGCGATTTGAGCCTTCTGCGCGGCGATGGTCGTCGTGCGCACGCCGTCGGCGTGACCTTTGAAGTAGCAGGCGCCGGCCGTGATCGCGAGTGCGACGACGAATGCCAGCCAGAGGCGCGGGTCGAGTAAGGTCACGATTCCTCCCCGTTTTCCTGGTCATGTTGGGTGGTGTGGTAACTTCCCGATGCGCCGCCACCCTGTTCCTCACCGCTTCCCTTCTCGGGTGGTATGTCCCAACTCATCCAGCGAGGGAACATGATCGACATCAAACAGTTGGCTACCAGTGTCACTGCCGCACTGATCGTTGCCGTGATCATTGGGCTTTTCAAATGGGCAGCCTCAAAAACCAGAGCTTCTACCAATGCAGCAATTGGTACTGCAATGAAGACCAGCGCGATCATATGGAAGATCACGCGACAAAGCCTTTTCGATACGGTGGTGGTCGGGTTCATCCTGTACATCCTTCAGGGGCAACTTGTGTCCAGTGATCCGCTCACCAGGCAGGCGGTATTCGGAATCGCTTTATGGACATCGATCATGGTGTCGTACGTCTTTGCGATGCTGCTCAGGAAATAGTCAGGCTCCACTCCGCATCATGGCTGCAAGCCGCGTTGCGCGTGCGCCGACCTGCGCCGCCCACTTTGACGCGAGCATGCCGTCGGCCGCCGCAGCGTAATCGCCGCGCTTCATCGCCGCGAGCGTGTTAGTGAACGTCAACAGCCCACCGAGCATGTTGAATGCCATGTTGATCACGACGCGCTGGCGCACCGCGTCGAGCTGGCGCCACCAGGTCAAATTGCGATCGAGCCACGCGACCGTGCGGTCGATGTCATTCGACAGCATCGCGTCGCACTCGGAATCGCTGATTCCGACGTCTGTCAGATTGCGGCCGACGCCGATCGTTGTCTTACCGACGGTATCGACGTAAGGCTTCAGACGACGGCCTTCGTCGCGCGTGAGCTCGGCCATCAACGCCGAGCGGTCGAAGTCATCCATGCTTGTGCTCCTTCTTCCACCAGTAAGCTCGACGTCCCATGACCCACACGCAGACGATGGCGACGCCGACCATCATTACCGTTTCCGGCATGTCGATAGCTGCGATCATGCGCACCGACTTGAGGACATTCCCCATGGCCGCCACGCCAATGACGGAGAATCCAAGAGTGCCCCACCAGCCGGTCGAGATTCCATCCGTCACGGTGATCCAGATGCAGAACAGAAGCGCGATGAGGTTTGCCAACACAAAGATCGAGACCATGTCATTGCCCCCCGAGGAAGCGACGTTTGAGAGCCCCGATGAAGTCTGCGTTGTTGATTTCTTTGAACAGTTCTTTCGTGATTGCCAAGCCGAACAGGCCGATCAAGAAGCCGATCGCCTGCTGTGCGCCGGCATCGGTAATGCCGAACCAAGCCACGATCAGAGGCCCGATGAAGTACGAAACCGCGGCACCGGAGACGAACGAAGCGGCCTTCTGGCGCCCGCTTAGCCCGTCTCCGATGAATCTCAATGCGATCAGCGAGCCGACTGCGCCGGGGACGACTTTCACGAGTAGCGCGATCGACGCAGCTGCAATGCTGGAGGTTGGTTCAGCCATGGAATTTTCCTCAGACCGGATAGATCAGTTCGCCGGAGATGTTTGTGGTATTCGTGAAATTCGCATCGGTCATCTGCGCGTAGCCGCCTGGAGCCGACTGCAATAGATTCATGGTGGCGAACGCAGCCGGTTGCGCAATAACTGGCCCGGTCATACCCGTCAGATTCGCAGCGACTGGAATTGCGCCGCCCCCCGCCGCTCCGACAACCCCTTGGATCTGGAAAGGAAGGCCCGCAATAGTTGCAACCCCCGTTGCACTTCCCTTGCTGGTAAGGGAAATCGCGAACTGATAAATCACCGTAGAGCCTTGGAGTCTCCACTGCGCCTGTTGTACGGAATAGGAGATCCCCGTCGTTGCCCCACCAAATTGAAGTTGAGGAGGCGCAGCCGCAGTCCAGTTGCTCTGATTGGTAATATCAAGCGTGACCTTCCCGGTCGCGGTATTCGACAGTGCGCCTGTCGATGCAACACCCGTGAATTTCGCGGCACCAAACGAGCCCGCGATCGTCACACTGTTGTAGTCGCATGCTTCGAAATTGACGACGGAATTTCCAACACCAGTGACCGAAATAGGTTTGAAGAACTTGACGTTTGTCACGGTGACGCCGTCCATCTGCTGACCCGGTGCCAACGTGAAAGACTTCGTTGTAAGCACACAGTCGGCCATCTTGAACGACTGGAGTTTCGTCGCTGCATTGAGCGCCCAAAATTCTGCCGATCCGCTGACGTTATTGTTGTCCTGGAATCGGGTATCCGTGATCTGCAGGTTGTCGAGGATTGAAACAGTTGAGTCGGTGCGAATCGCATGCTGCGCCTGCTCGACGTGACAATTCGAGAAGTTGAACTGGCCAATGATCTGACCTTGACCACTTCCGAAATTCACGAAATCAAGGAACGTTCCGATGATGTTGTCGCCAGATTCGCCCTGGTTGAACTGGCAGTTATCGAACATCGCGGTATTCGGGCCACTGCCGCCGCCAGTAAAACGGACGTACGCATTGCAGGCCACATCGATAAGGCCGTTCGAGCCGAACCGGCATTGCGCCGGCCGAAGTTCCGGCCACGAGTTCACCAGCACATGCGCATCGGTCGCATAGCCGCTGAAGATGCGCAGTGGGCTGCAGCTGATGCCGCCTTTCGTACCATCCCACACCCACGGGATCGCATGACCGATTGAAGCGACGTCTTCGATGATGGGGTTGTATCCGTTGTCCACATATACGCCATATGTGCCCGCAGCAGGAACACCAACCCGCGTGATCGTCATGCGCTTAAGTGCCGCAGCCCCAAGCCCCGCATTTCCTTGCAGGCGGCATGCTACAGCAGCACCACTCGACACAACGATTTGAAATCCGCTCGGCGTGCCAGACGTCGACGGGATGAAGCCCTCGGACTGGAAGCAGATGCCCGTAGGCACGACAATTCCATTGGGACAGTAGCTTTTTCCATTCGATGGAGCCGTAACAACGCTGATGCCCTGAGCAAGTGCACGCGTAAACGCGAGATTGATCGCTGCCGTGTCATCGGTTCCAGTAGTACCGTTCCAATCGCATCTCGCACCGTAGTCAAGAATGCTAAGCTGCCCGATCGGCGTGGACGGATTGGTTGAAGTCGTCTGATCCCAGATGAGCGCACCGAACTTGTCATTGACGATTTGACGATACGAGCCATCGCCCCAAATCGTTGCCTGTCCACGCGAATCGAGAACGACAGGATTCGTATTCGGCTGAGTCATCGCCGGGTCTTGCCACGTATCCTTCTTTGTCGTCGTTCCGACCTGGTAGAACGTGACAGTACCATTGGCAAGAGGTTTGCCGTTCTGGTCAACGAACTGGGTTTTCCCGTTCGGAAGAATGGAGGCCATTGCCACCTCAAAACAAAAAGGCCACTCCGAGGAGCGGCCTATAATGAAAAAACCCCGCACTAGGCGGGGTTCGGAGGATTACATGAGAAAGCTGAAAAGAATTTCGGCGTGGACTTTCAAAGGGACACTTACAGTGGTCGCCTTTTGCATCAATCCGACCTTTGGAATCGTTGCTGGAGCACTCTTGTTTTTCGGGCTAGAGCCGTTTGCGTCCCACACCCGCTAGTTCTTGCCGAGGCTCGAGTTGGCCCGCATCGCGTCTATCAATTGATTGCCGCGCGCCGCCAGCCGCTTTTCTTTCAGATTGCTGGTCAGTAAATTCGCGGTCTTCTCCGAGACCCAACCGCCGATCGGACCGCCAACCTTCGCGCCAGCGAGATAGGCGGTGCCCGGTGCGTATTTCTCGACGAATCCAGGCTTGTCGAGTCGTGATGCCTGAAGGCCAGCGCCTTCGTATGAGTGGACCCCAGGCATAATCTGGCCGGCGTAATTCAGGGCGTGGAACCGCGCCACCTCGTCCGGGGAGAAGGTCTCCGCGATCTTCTGCCCAACCACCGAATTGAGCGTCTTATTCACACTGTTCTGGTTCCACACGCCCGTCTTACCGGCCCCCTGTTCGTAGACCTCACGCGCCAGCGCACCCTTCATTTCATCGCGCGCAGCGGCCGCCAGTTGCTGGGTCTCAGCGGGCACGGGTGGCATGCCATCCGGCGCGCCGCGAATCTGCCCGCGTGACAGATCGTCGAGCGTGTTGTAGATATGGCGCCACTGGTCGAGCGGCAGATTGTTCAGCTTCTGTGGCAGCTTTTCGAACGCAACGCCGCCCTTGATGCCGTTCGCGTCGGCATCGCCGAATACCTTCGCGATCCCGGGTGCGTCGAACAGGGTTTTCTGCGCCTGGTGGACGGCATCGCCAAGCTTGTAGGACTCCGAGCCTGCGGCGGCCGCCACATCCTGATCGATCGCGCGATTCACCGCCGCGATCGTGCGTGCGTTGTCGGGCGTCCAGCCAGCGTTGTTGGACTTGCGCACAGCGTCCCAGGCTGCGACGCTGCCCGGTGCCGTCAACTCGCCGGTAATCGGATCCTTGAATCCCGTTGTGCGCGCCAGATCAATCAGGCGCTGTACGCCCGATACCACGCCGCTATGGCCGTTGCGCTCTGCCTCGGCAAGGAACTGCGGATCCCTCAGAAGTTCATCCACATGGGTGGACTGAATGGGGTTCGCGCCAGTCTGTGCCTTGGCCTCGTCATAGATCCGATTCTTGGCCTGCTGGAAATAGTCGTTGAGGCTATCAGGTCCGTAGAGAGCGTCATTTATGGCCAGACCGCGCTGCTCATTGTTGATCAGGTTCGGGTTGGCGCCCGTCGCGGCAATGCGATCCTGCGCATAGTTCGACAGCGCCTGCTGCTCCCGCGCAATCTGATCACGAAGTACCAGCTGCGCCGGCGTGTTCTCCGGGCTCTTGGCGTTCGTGTACTCGCTGCGCAGCGTGTCTTCGTTCCCGGTAATCACGCCTGTACGCACGGCGTTGTTATCCGCCCCCAACACCTCATTCGCGATTTGAGCGCGCACGGCCTGCTCCGCCGGCGCCACGTCGCCGGAGCCCTTCGCCACCTTGACCTGCGGGAAGGCCGAACTCCCGCCCCGGGCTGCCTCTTCCCCCGTCAGCTGACCCGCATATGGATTCAGGTTCGCTTGAGCCGCACCGACACCGCGCAGCGTAGAGCCTTGAGCATTCGCTCCCGTTCCCGCCGGTGGAGTTGTCGAAGTATTGCCCCGAGAATCGGTGTTGAAAGCCGAGCCAGACTGCGCATCGGTCACCGGCGCCGCAGCGCCCCTACCGCTTCCATCGGCCGAACCTGATTTCGTCATTGTCGGCTCAACGCGATCGCCGACCGGCATTTCACCGATCGGCGTCCCTGCCCCCGTCGCCAGACGATTTGCCGCATTCGCGACGCCACGCGCCGCACCGTATCCCGCGGTCCCACCAGCGATGCCCGCGAGCATCTGCACCAGCGGATTCGCGCCTGCCTGCGCGGCCGCCTGGGCCGACATGCCGCCTGTGGCACCAGCAACAATCTGTGATCCCGGCTGCGCCGCCATCTGAGAGCCGATCGCCTGTAGAAGCGGGCTGGCTGCTCCGGCCACAAGTTGACTCGCCTTGATCGAAGGAACTGCCCCCGCCATGCCGGCGGCTCCTGCGTTGACAACCCGTTCGAGATTGTTTTGCGGCGCCGGAGTAACGGCATCGGTAGCGCTCCGGATTACATCGCCAGGATTGTGAAGGTGAGCGCCAAACAGAGTGTTGATCGTCGCATTCAGCGGTGCCCCAACGAGATCTACCGCATCAGCAATGCCGTGGCCCGCAGCCCGCGCGGTTAGGCCAAGTTGCCGCCCGAGCTCGCCGCCAGGCCATGATGAGCTGTCGGCCGGTTGACCGCCCTGCTTCGGCCCGTTCGGCTGCGCGGCCGGCGCCGCGTCCCACTTCACCTTCGACGCATCGATCTGTGGATCGAGCGATGGCCCGGGAACGATGCCCGGGGCTGCCCCTTTCCCGGGCGAATCCCATTGCACCTTCGACGGGTCAATATCGACGCCGGAAGCGGACCGCGCAGCAGCTGCCGCGTTCGCCAGCTTGCTCACATATTGCGGGTCTTGCGCGTAGCCGCCTTGCTGACCCGGCTTGAGCGCGCTCGCATAGGCAACCGCGTCCGGACCGCTGCCGACCGCGCCAGGGAATCGGCTGGCAATGACATTCGAGAAGTCAGCGCCGAACTGCGCCGGGCTCGAATACGCGCGGTACTGATCAGTCGAGCCGGTCTGGTTGTCGGTCGCAGCGACGCCCCGACCCTTGATGTTCCCGAGGTTGTTCGTGCCCGGGACAACAGACTTGCCCCAGCCCGTTTCAAGGCCCCATTGCCCGAGGATCACCATCGGATCGACACCGATCTTCTGCGCGACCGCCTGTGCGGCCGGCAGGTTGGCGTCGACGAACGCTTTCACGTCGCTCATTGATAATCCACCGAGCCGTCAGAGTATTGAACGACCTTGCGCCCGTTATACGTCCCGGTTTTGACCGGCTGAATCTGCCCGGTGAAAGCGCGCATGGTCGTGCTGGTGTTCCACTTCGCCGGAAAGTCGGCCGGATTGCCGCCACCGTTGACGAATTGGCGATACGCCTGTTGTTCCTTGCCGGTCACTGTGTTCATGCCGTTGATGAAGGTGATCATCTTCTGCATGCCGCGCGGATCGACGTCGATGTTCGGATTGTTCTTGATGAATGCATCGACGTTTGCAGCAGCGCCGGTGCCTGAGAAGTTGGCCTGCATCTGCTGAATCGCGCCCTGCATCAGCACTTTGCTTAGCGCCTGCTTATCGCCCAAGTTGCCGCCCGCGATCTGATCCACAATCGACTGTGGCACGCCGATTGCCTGCGCCTTCTCCGCGAGCCCCTTCCACGTGGACGCCCCCCCGCCAGTGCTGACGCCCTGCATCAAGCTTTGGGCTTCGTTCAAATATGCCGTGCTGTTATTCGCTGCACCAGCGCGCTGCGTCAAACCTTTCTCGTACTCGGCCGCGTTCGCAGACGCGTTGGTCTGATACGGGGATGCACCCACGACACCACCACTGGCCGCCTTGCCGATGAACTGCCCGCGCGTGCCATAGATCGGCGCTCCATCTGCAGTCGTACCAATCTGCGTCGGAGCCGTTGCACTTTCCGGCGAAAGATCCTTCGCATACGTCGCGACCGGCGCGCCAATCGGACCAGCCGCCGGCCGCGTGTTGATGATACCGACCGTCGGTCCGGTATCGATCGTGCCGCCTCCTGGCGTCATCGCCTCGGACTGCGCCGCCGGCGAGCCGAGTGCCGCGAGCTTGCTGTACAAATACGGCTTGAGTTGCACTGGATCGCTCGGAATGTTGGCGACCGACTGCTGCACGACATTGTCTGGAATACCGTACGCCTTGGCCGAGGTGATGGCCATATTAACTACGTCATCACGTGAGAGATCTGGCTTGTTCAACAGCGTGCCAATCTGTTGAGTCAAATGCGCTTGCTGAACAGCCTGCAACTGCAATCCCGCACTCTGGTTGCTGATTTGGCCGCCTTGGTTTCCGATCTGCTGCCCCTGTTGAGCGAGGTTCGTACCGGTCGCGGCTTGCAGGTTGTATGCAGCCACCGGATTGCCCGCGAGGTCGCGCTGCACGCCCGGCAGGTCGACTGAACCATCGGCCCTTGTGTTGCGTTGGATCGCCTGCCCGACGGCTTGGTTGGCCGCCACTGCCTGCTGAAGCTGATTGCTGTTCGCGTTCATGTAGCGAAACTGCGCAACCTGCAGCGCCTGCTGCAGCGGGTTGTATTCCGGCGTCTTGACCTGAAGGGGGATCGAGGTATCGAGTGGCATGACGATTCCTTATACGGCGCCGGTCCAGCCTTGGCTTGCATTGAGGGAGCCAATCGGATCGCTAGACAAATTTGCTCTGGCCATCGACCACGGCGAGATGCTGCTGCCGCCTCCAGCGTTATTGTTCAAGAGCCCGTACGTCAAAGCACTATTTCCGATCCCGCCGAGCGCGCTCGTCAGCGCATTCGCGCCACCGATAGCCCCGGAAGCTTGCGCATTCGCACCGCTCATCAGCGTGTTGCCGATGTTGCCTGCTGCTTGCGCCCCCAATGAACCGTTCGTTGCCGCTGCATTTTGGCCGCTTCCGACGAGACTATTGAGCCGGTTGACGTTATTTGCTGCTGAACTGTAGTTCGTGTTGAAGGTCTGAAGCGCGCGATTGAACACGTCGTTGTACGTCGAATTCGCGAGGCCGGTCGCATACAACGACGCACCCTTTAGAGCGGCTCCGGATGTGCCTAGCCCACGAGCAGCAGCACTGTTTTGCACAGATTTTAGGCCCTGATCCAGGGTGAACTGATACCCAGGCGTGGCGGCTGCTTCTGCGGCAGTCGGGGCAGCAAAGCGTTGCTGAAGAATATTGTTCGGATCCGTTCCATTGAACGCATACGTTCCGTCATCGTTCTTCGAGAAGTTGTATCCCATCGCCTGCAGCAGAGGATTGATTGCAGACGTCCCCAAGTCCATGAAGGGCTTGAGATTCTTCTGCGTTTGCTCCCACTGTTTGTTCTGCAGATCGGCCGAATAACGTGCGGCATCTGATTGTGTATCGGCTGCGCTTTGGCTCGCGTCGGCGCCGACAAGGCCACCGACGAGCGACCCGACACCCCCGACGACAGCGGCGGTTACTCCGAAGCTCATTTTTCAAGCTCCTTTCGTTCATGCAGCAATTGGACGTTCTCGCTTCCGCCGAGCAACTGCTGTGCGGTCGATTCGGTCAGTTCTTCGACGAGTTGATCGAGGTCAGTCGTCGTCGTCGCGTGGATGGTCGTCCACACCGTTTCCTCGTGCGCGTAGCCGACGCGCTTCGTACCGGGCTTAGATACGAAGGTGAACGGCGCGCATACTTCTTTCATTCCATCGTCCGTCGATACAGTGATGCGCCCTTTAGAAACGATGTTGAGATGCTCGGTACGGTGCACGGCGCCAGTAAGAACAACGCCGGCCGGGATCGTCATCTCGCGCGCATAGATACCCGGCGCAAAGAGATGGCGCACTGGGCATTCAGCCTGCGGAAGCTTCTCGATCTGCGATTCGAGAGCCTCGACGCGCGCGCGCATGTCCGTCGGAAGCGCAGGATCAAGAAGACCGACTTCCGCCATATCACTCATTGCTGCACGTTCTCCGCACCCGAAATCGTCAACGTCACGCCATTCCCGCTCGCAAAAAGTTGCTGGCCGGCCTGAAGCTTGTGGCCGATGATTTGCGGGATCTGAGCCGGACTTCCTGCAGGAACGTTTGTCGACCAGATCGTCGTAGCGTCCGTGGCGCTGCCGGCGGCAGGAACGATATACAGCTTCACGGTCACTACGCTACCGGTCGGATTCCATGCCGTCGCCTGATGAATCGCGGCAGCCGTGCTGGCAGGAGACGTATAAACCGCGGCAGGCGACGCGCCAAGCACGGCTTCACAAAACTGCTTCCATGTGATCATGTGATGACCTCTATTTGATTTGCGTTACCACGCAGGCATGTAGCGGGTAGTACCGTTATCGTTGATGGGTACCCACTTCGTGGGATTCCCGGCGACGGGCGCGTTCGCCAGCGTTGCCGTTTGTGCTGCAGCGCCGTTCGTCAGAGAAACCGAGGTCCTCATCAGATTGTTGTCGCCCGACGTGAGCGTGCCGGCGATCGAGAAATTCCCCGCATCGGTCAACGCCAGGATGATCGCGCTGTAAGCACTGTTTGCAATTTGCAGAACACCTGCGTTCACTCGAACGTATTTGTTCGGCGTTGTCGTGCCGTTTCCTACAAGCTTCAGATTCGCTCCGTTAGATCCCGTGTTCGTCAGCGTCAAGGTCGCTGTCGAATTGGACGAGTCGGTAACGGATGAGGGGGCCGTGAACGCCGCCGAGCCGCCCGTGATCGCAACGGCATTCGCGTCCTGCTTCGCCATCGTGCCGAGGCCGGTTATCTGTGACGCGTCTCCGACCACCGGCACAACTCCGTCCAGGCGCGCTTCAAGATCAGCAATGCGCTGACGCAATGCGTCGTCGGATCGGTAATGCTCCAACTGTTGCTCGAGCTCGGCGATGCGCTGAGCCATTTGAGCGGTACCAAGCGCCTCTCCGCTATCCCCACGTTCATCGGGCGTGCGCCATGCCGATGCCATTGCTTGGGCGGCTAGCGCTTCGATCGCAAAGATCATCGAGTAGGCCATGCCAAGATCGGCCGACGGCCTTCCTTGCTGGCTTTCCGTCTGGAGATCCGAGATATTCTTGATTGCTTTGTTGAGGTCAGCACGAATCGTTGCCGAGTCATCGCCGCCACTACCGCCGGTACGCGTGAACAGCGATAGAAAGAATGCTCTCCATTCGGGCGTCAACCTACCGCGCGGATCGATCGGATCCCCAGTCGGAAAATTTGCGGTAACGTTCGTCACGTGCGCGCTCTCGCCACGTCCACCCACGCGCCGTTGAGTGCGGTGCGGATGGGCTCAGACCACGAAAGTTCGAACACCCGATCCCGCGCATAGCCGAGCCGCTGGAACTGAATTGACGTCAGGAATTCTCCGCGGCGCCCCATTGTTCCCGTAACTGGATTTCCCCACGTTGCGCCCCGATCATTGCTCCAGCGTAGGCTGACGAGTGGATTCGTAGCGTCGTCCGGCATCCCTGCGCCTACTTCCATATCCGCGATGAACTGGCGGAACATCACCCGATTTCCGTCAGCACCGAGAATGTGCGGAAAAGATCGAATGCGCTGGATCGGATTCCCATTGTCGGTATAAGCGTTCGGGTCTAGAGCGTAGACCGCTCCTGTCTCCCAATCGCCTACCAAGTTCATGCCCCTCGCGAACGAGTGGCAGTTCATCCGATGCCGGCTCAGCGTTCCGTCTGCCTCGAGATATGCGCGCTGATGCCACTGTCCTGTCGTCACATCAAAGCACCACGTGACGTTAGCGGTAGGGAACGTCAATACATAAAAGGCATGACCTTCCTGCAGATACGAGAATCCAATCGCATCGTCGATACGGGAATACGTGCTGAATTCCTGCTCGAGCGCATGCGTCGAAATGCGCTCTGCCTGATAGTTTCGGCCACCAAACACGACGCCTTGACCCTGCAAATCCCGACCAAGCCAGAAAAGAGCAAGATCAATTTTCGCGACAGAATGCTTCGCTGCGCAGCCGTGTTCGATGAAAACGCCCGGCATGCGACCAAACGTGAAATCGGAGGATCCCGTGTTGAACCAGACTTCCGTCGTTAGCGCACCGAACAACCATATTTCTCGGTGCATGACTGCAAGCGTCACAAGATTGTCTGAGTACGTCGACTTCGACGCGATGTCGAGCGGATCGAATGTGGTATCGAGATATTTCGAAATATAGAACTGCTGCGTGCCGGGCCGATTGAACAGGAAATACCCGTCTACAAAATCGACTTTGTCGGCCCCATAGAAAGCTGGATCCGTACATTGGGACATCACATTGCTCGACAACCCAACGATAAATCCAGCCGGTGTCCCGTCGACGATAAACAATGACGTGCCGTTATCGACCATCGACACGGGGCCGCTCGTGGACAGCAACGAACCAATACGCGTATAGCTTGAAGTTGCTCCAACCGAAAAGACGTTTGAGCCGACAACCTCGTATCGAATCCCGTTTGACGCCGTATAGATGCCTCGTGACGGGCCAGTG
The DNA here is from genome assembly GCF_001524725.1 of Burkholderia sp. MSMB1072. Taxonomy (NCBI): domain Bacteria; kingdom Pseudomonadati; phylum Pseudomonadota; class Betaproteobacteria; order Burkholderiales; family Burkholderiaceae; genus Burkholderia; species Burkholderia sp. MSMB1072. The sequence continues at coordinate 267,582 of NZ_LOYC01000071.1, read as the reverse complement.
AGCGGCGGCACTGAGACAAGGGTGAGACCGGGCGTCTGGTAATACGTGAACGGAGCTGGCGCATCCTGCGGGTTCTGCTCGCCGTAGAGGTTCACGCAGCGCTGCGCCTCCGCGATCAGACTTTTCGCGGCGTATGCGCCGAGGGTCAGAGGGACACGCATCAATACGGCCTATCGCTGTAGATGTTGTATCGCTGCTTCGTCGCGAGCCCGCGCGGCATGCTCATCGCACGAATCTGAACGTTCATCCGCTTCACGACGCGCTTCGCGTTCATGGCTAGGCGCACAAGTGCCGGCTGCGGATCAAGCTGATACGACGGCGCCAGATAGCACGCAAGGTTGTACCGGATCGCGGCCATGTATTCCGGGGGGAGGTTGATCACGTCGGCCGGCGTCGCGAACTGAGGGAGCACCTCGAGCGTCACGATGTGAAGCTCAAAGCTCGCGTTCGGCACCGGATACATGAACAGCGTCCCAAGCGGCCACGCCGAGTCGTAGAACGCATAGTTCGGGAACGAAACCAGCGCCTTGAGCGCGATGCGCGCATAGTCCTCACGCGCCGGGATGATCGTCACCGGGTAATCGATCGGCGTCGCGGTGCCAGGATTCAGCCGCGCATATGCTGCGTTGATCTGGTACGGCCATGACGGCGTGTTGAAGTTGCCGCCGGGGCCGACCGTGTACGACTGCGCGCCGGTCGATTGCAACGCCGTATCGACGAGGTGATAGACGCTCAGGCGCTCGCCTTGCCACTGGCCTAGCATCATGTTGAGCGTGTTCAGCGCGTCCTCGGTGTCGTCGGGCGAAATCGACTGCCCGATACCCAGCGCGCCGATGTCCTTCAGCGCGAGGGTGATCAGGTCGACTGCGGTCGTGCTCACACTGCCTCCAGCGCAGCGCGGATTTTCTCGTTCGACCAGCGCTTGTCGATCTTGACGCCCTTTTCGTCAGCGATCTGGATCAGTGCCGCGCGCTCGTCATCAGCCTCGACAGCCGGCGCAAGCGCGGCTTCTTCGTCGGCGGTATGTACGAGGACACCTCCAACCCACTTCGGGTACTCGAGGAAATCCGGCGCTTGCTCGCGCGGCACGAGCTCGACGCGCGCCGGCTTCTTCCAGCCCTCGCCGAGCGCCTCGAACGCCGCCTGCGATTCGACGATCTGCTGTTCGCCTTTCGGACCAGTCACCCACATCGGGAATTCTTGGAACACATCGCCTCCGGAAACAAAAACCCCCGCCGAAGCGGGGGTCGATTGCTGAAGCAGAGCGCCCATCAGCGGACGATCCGGCAGGCCAGTTCGTTGTACACCGGTGCCCAGCCGTACAACACGTCGATACGGCACGGGACGGTATCGGTGCCGATCGCGTACTGACGTGCGATCCGCATCGAAATGCCCTTGTGCACGCGACGAGCGCCCCAGGCGCCGTACTTGCTGACGTCTTCCAGGTCAGCCGTAGCCAGCGTGAACGCGTCACGGTGATACGCGAGGCTCGCCGTGTACTGCGTCGATGCGGCGATATCCCACGTGACCGCGGCAGCGTTCGCCGGACCGGCCGTGACGGTCTGGTATTGCTGGTTCGACGCGGCCGTGTTGATCGCGGGGAAGATCGTCAGCGTCGCGTTGCCCGAGCCGTCGGCGGTCGCATCGGCAAGCACCGTGAACTGGCGCAGGACGCCGGTCGACTGGCGGTTCTGCGGGTTCACGCCGAACACGCCGGCGATCGTGAACGTGTCACCCTTCTTCACCGTCGCCGCGGCGCCGAGGCCGGTGACGAGCAGCGTCGAGCCGGTTTGACCAGCACCCGAGACGGTGCCGTTCGTGCGTGTACCGGTCGTGAACGTGTTCACGTTCTGATCCATGCCGATGTCGAAACCGAGGCCCGACGGCGAGAAGATACCGCTTTCGTACTGCTCGCCGATCTTGTTCGACGGATTGAACAGGCCGGCGGCCGACTTGACCATCGAGCCGTTCGTTGCCGGATCCCAGACGACCGTGCGGCGACCATCCCGCGGAGTAGCCTCGTTGTCGAGCTTCACGCCAGCGTTCAGCAGCACGGCGATGTCGCTCGGCGTCGTGCCAACCGTGCCGACGTTGTTCGCGACCGTCGTCGCCAGGCCGAGCCCGTCGAAGTCGATCTTGTTCGCGATCGTGGCCATGGCCGGCTTCAGGTAGCGATCGGCGAACTCGTCGACGATGAGGGTCAGTTCTTGCGAGCTGAACGTAAAGTCGACGTGGAACTGCGTCGTCAACGTGATCGGCACCGAGGTTTCGTTCACGTTTTCGATGTTCAGCGCCGGGCCGGTCGTACCGACGAAGCGGTTCGGCTTGCGGGCGTTGACGGTGGCACCGATCTTCGCGCCGCTGATCGCGAACTCGTCGGAGTAGTCGCGGTTCGAGCGGGCCGTGAAGGTCAGCATGTTCTCGAGAATCGCAAGCGATTCGTCGAGGATCTTGACGGGTGTGAGAAGAGTGTTTGCCATTTAAAGCCTCATGAGCGGTTGCGTTTGCGCCACGCGATGTAATCCGCTGTCGTGGCAAATTCCTCCGGTTCAACCGGAGCGGACTTTCCGCCAACAGGCGAGATCGGCGCGGGCGCCTTCGATACGGGAGCGGGTTTCGCCTGACCGACCGTCGTTTCCAGACGAGCCAGTTCAAGCGCCATGCGAAGCGGAGGGAGAGACAGCAGCCGTTCGGCTTCTTCGGGGTTCTGGCCGAGGTGATGAAGCACCTTGTGGCCTGCATCCATCGAAGTGACCGCCTCCAGGAATTCGGGAGATGCGCCGCCGAGCATCTGGAACGTGCGCAGCGATGCATCCCAATCCGGGAATTCGGTCTTGCCGGCGTCGAAAACCTTGTTGCAGGCCGCGTCGAACTTCTCCTGCGCAACGAGCCGGGCCGCCTCTGCGCGGATCTGATCCGCGGTCATCGGCTGAGCCGTCGTGGTCGTCGCGTCGGGTTGAAGTTCGCGCAGACGTGCCTCAAGGGCTTCGCGCTGCCGCTTTTCCTCGTGCTTCTCCCGCGTCAGCTTGTCGATGCGCCGTTGCACCCAGTCGTTCTTGGGCTTTTCCTGCTGCGGCTGCTCGGTTGCGTTCGCGGGTTGCTCGGTGCCCGGTGCCGTGCTCGTTTCAGCGGGCTCATGCGCCTGTTCCGGGGTTTCCGTCGTCGGCGGTACGGTCAGTTCCTGCGGTGCTGCTTGGTCTTCGGTTTGCATGGACGTATCCAAGGATTTGCGCCCGGTGATGCCGCGCCGGTACGGAATGCAAAAAGGCCCGCTCCTTTCGGATGCGGGCCTTCTGGAAAATCTGGACGGTCAGGTGTTAGCGCTGGCCGCCGATGATGTATTGCTCGGCCGTCGGCGTGATCGGGCTCGCCGTCGTGTTCACGAACTGGATCGCCAGCGTGTTCGCCGCGGAGACGCGCACGTTGCCGATCGACAGACCGACCTGGTGCGACGCCTTGTTGATGTCGAGCGAATCGCCGACTTGCAGGCCAGGAACCGTGAACGTCTGCTCGGCCGTAGTGTTCGCGGCGACCTGTGCCGGCGTGAGCGTCTGGCGGATGATGAAAAGCGCGGTGATCGGCGTCGGATTCGACGCGTCCTGAATCAAGCCGGGATAGCTCATGTCACTGTCCTTGAGGTGCGGGCGTAAAAAAACCCGCACTCGGCGGGTTCTGGGGTTGCTGCTGCATCGGGTCAGGCGTCGTCGGTGGTGCAGCATCCGGCGCGCCGGTGTTCATCATCTCCATGACGACTTGCGTCGCAACATGCGCAACGAGCTGCGGATCGAGAGGCTGACCGAGGGCTGCGAAACGCTTCGTCTCGGCGTCGAATGCCTTGATTTTCATTTCCTGCGCATCCTTGCCTTGGCGCGCGTTTTGAAGTTCGGCAGACAGATGCTCGATCATCTGCCCCATCTGCTGCATCTTCTGCTGCATGTCCTGCTCTTGCGGGCTCGGACCTTCGCCGAGAATCTGCGGCGGAATCGTGCGGTGCAGCCGTTCCGCGACCTCATCAGCCATCGGGAAGTCGGCCGCCTTGAACAGCAGGTCGCCGGCCACCTTCATGAGCTCCTGATCCTGCGACATGATCTGCGTCAGGGCGTTGAACGCCTCTTGCCGGCGCGTCTCGTAGTTCGGGCCGACCTCGACTGTCACATCGTAGCGACCGATGCCAGGGTTGAAGATCATCTGTACTTCGTCAGCGATCGTCGGATGCGGAGCTTGCTGCAACGGCTGTTGCTGATCAGGGTCGACGGTTGCGAATGTCTCGGTTCCGTCCTCTCCGACGATGCGCACGACGCGCTTCGTGTCATAGATCTTCGGGATCAGGTCAATCAGCACGCGGCCCGTATAACGGATCGCGCGCGCCACGTTGTCGATGAAGTGGTACGTTGCTCGGTCGCCCTGCCGCTGCCGCGCCTGGATCGCGACGCCGGCCTGCGCATTCGACGGCTGGCCGAACTGCTCCTGATACTGACCGGAGGCCATCATCAGTTCCTGCTGCGCGTTCTGCATGCCAGTGAGGTATGCATTCGCACCGACCGGCGGTTGCTCTCGCGACGGCCGATCGATCGGATTTCCGGCTTCGTCGCGCGCGTTGTATGGCAGATATGGCAGATTGTCCTTATTCGCGTTCGCCCACTCGTTCTCGTAGCCTTCGAACGCTTCGGCCGGCCCGACGAACGGCGTTTTCGTCTGGAGCGCGATGTACTCGACGTTCGCCGATGACATGTAGTTGTACATGCGCTGCGCGTCTTTCAGGTTCCGCGTATGGCCCTTGCGCTCGATCTTGCCGTTGATGACGATTTCCTCGCCGACCACGCGCACAATCGGGATGTATCGGCCAGCCCACGGCTTCTGGTCGATGATCTTGTCGCCAGCGATCAGATACCACGTGATCTCGGGCTCGGTAATCTCGCGAGTTTGGATCGACTTGTCCGCCTCGATCGCCTTGCGTTCGTCAGCGTCTTCGATCTCCGACAGCCGAATCGGGCCTCGCTCGGGGTGATTCACAAGCTTGTCGACCTTCGCCGTCTTGCGGAAGTATTCGCAGACGCGGATCTTGTCCTTGCTGATCCAGCCGTCGCTCTGCGTGTCGTCGCCGAATATGACGCTCTGGGCCTCTTCGCCCGGGTACTTCGCCTTAAATTCGGCCTTCGACATCTCCTCGAATACGAACGCGAACTTCGCATCCGATCCGTCGGCCGACTGGATGTCCGGGTCGAGATAGATCGTCAGCGGATCTTTCACCCGGCGCAGAAAGATCTCCTGGTCGAACGATCCGTCGTGCGCATACTCGCAGACGACGCGCCAATACCCCAAGCCGCCCTGCACCGCGAACTCGGTCGCGGTGTCGTAGACGATCTCGGCGTGCGAGTTGTACTCGATGTGCCGCACGATGCCATCGAGGATCTTCGCGATCTCGATGTCGGCGTCGCCGTCGACCGGCAGCGTCTTCACGCTCGGCTTATTCTGCTTCGCATCGTTGATGATCTGCAGGTTGTGCTGGCGAACCTTGTTGATCGTCAGGCACGGACGGGCATCGCCTTCGCGCGTCGTCCGGATCTGGTCAGGCCATTGCCAACCATTGTCCGCATCGCCGTTCGAGAAACGAAGGTCTTCGACGAACCGCTGACGGAACTCGGACTCGAACTCCTGGCAGCGCTCGAACCGCTCCTTCGCCTCGGCGACGATCTTCGATTCCGGCGACTCGGACGCTTCTTTCGTTTTGCGGGCCATCAGCTCATCCAAGCGCCACCGCCCATCACGGAGCGGCGCACGACGGGTTGTTTCTGCTTCACGGGCTTAGCGGCCCGGCGCGCACCTTCGCAGGCATAGCGCAGGGCGTCTATCACGTGGTTGTCCTTGTCCTCGAGGATCGGCAGCACGGCGCCAGTCAGCTTGTCTTCCTTGTATTTGTAGAGGGTCAACTCATCGATCAGGTGCTTGCACCGCGGATGCACGACGATGTCGAACGAGTTCAGGAACTCGACGCCCTCTTCCAGCGACTTTGCGCCCTTGATGGCTGCGCGGATCTTCGGGAAGCCGTTCTTCTGCATGTGGCTGATCGTCTCGGGCCGGGCGGAATCGGCCGTGATCGGCCATTTCTCGGCGTCCGGCACGCTCATGAACAGCTCGGGCAGGTTCACGATCTCGCAGCCGACCTGATACGCCTCATAGTCGACGTACAACCGATTCCCTTCGATGTCGCAACGGACGAGTACCGACGGATCAACCGAGAAGCCCCAGTCAGCGCCCAGCCGATGCACCGTACCCGGCGGCCGCTCGAATTCCTCGACGCGCCAGTTCTTGAAAACACGGGCTTCGCTGCGCTGCTGATAGCCACCGAGCCACACGTGTGCGTATTTATCCGGGTCGCGGCGCTTGTCGTACTCCATTTCCTCATGGAGCTCGCGCGGAAGCCACGGGTTGTCCATGAAGTTCGCCTCAACCACGATCGAATCCGGCGGCGGTTGTTCACCACGCAGCAGAACGTCGATCGGGTCAGTCGGCTTGCCCGGGTTCCACCCGAACCAGAGCTGCGACCCGGGCTTGCGGATCGTCGGACGCAGCAGCGTCAGGCTCTTCTCGCTCGCGTTCTGGGCTTCCTCGAACCATGCGCGGTCGAAGCCCTCAAGTGACTTGATCGAGTCAGCCGTATGGTTCTGCATGCCCTCGAAGATCGTGACTCCGCCATGGCGCGACAGGATGCGGCGGTCCTGCACCTCGAAGTAGTCGCCGGCGTTGAACGCCTCGATCTTCGCCTCCAGCAGCTTCTTCACCGAGAACTCCAGCGACTTCAGCGTTTCCCGCAGGCACACGAAGTCGAACTTGTCCGAGACGTTTTCCTCGAGCCACAATTCGCCGAAGAAATGCGACTTGCCCGATCCGCGACCACCGTGCGCACCTTTGTAGCGCGCAGGGGCAAGCAGCGGAGCAAACACCCGCGGCGTCTGGATTTCGAGGACGGTCATTCCGATTTCGGGTCGATGATGCGGCGCTCGACGCGCTGGAACTGGATGGGTGCGCCGTCCTTGCCGGCGTGCTCGTGGTCGACCTTGTCGCGCCACTTCTCCTTCTGGCGATTCTTCAGCCAGAAGATGGCCGCTGTCGGATCGGGCGCATAGATCTTGGTGATAGGCGTCTGCACAATGTCGCCAGCGACCACGCGAATATCGACTTCTGGGTGCTCAAACCCTAGAGCACGCTGGTAGAGCCGATCTGCAACCTCAGCATCTGCCTGATCCTTGCCCTTTTTTATGGACACGGAAAATTCGGGATGAACACGCTTCCATTCGTTGATCGTGTCCTCAGCCACCTCGAAGAAGCTGGCCAACTCCTTGTCTGTTGCGCCGAGCAGACAAAGCTTTCTCGCCTGATCTGCGTACTCAGGCTTGTACTTGCTTGGGCGACCCATGATCAGGCAATCTCGCTCACGAATCGACGTTCGATAGAACCGATCATGCTGGTATCGACCATCTCGACCGTCAACCACGCCGAATCGTCGACGACGTCCTCACGCACGTTGTAGCCGGGATCAGCCACGATGCGCACGCGCTTGCCGTCGTTCGGACTGGCCGGGCAGCAGATGACGTGCGTGGCTTCGGTGCGCATGGCTTACAGCGTTCGCCAATCGGGCATCACCATCCGGCCGCTAATCATGGGCTTGGGTTTCGCCGCACCTTCGCGCAGCCGCACGGTATGGTCAACAGGCGCGCCGCAATTCGGGCATGCGCAATGCGCACGTAACTGCCTTGCCTCTCCTTCCGGAGGAACGTCTCCAGCGTCGTAGACAAGCGCCTCCTTCGCCTTCGGATCGGCCGAAGCTTCGAACTCCGTCAGGCAAAGAAGGCACGTCATATCGACGACGTGCACGCTCATATTGAGACCGGGTTTGGTGATCTTCATGGCGTTACAGCAGCTTCGCCAGGTGATCGCGCGCGGCCGTGACCTCGTGCGCGAACAGGTGGATGCCGGCGCCGATCTTGCGCTCGATCTCGGCGAGCATGGCGTCAAGCAGCAGAAGGTGCGACGGGGCGTCGACGCCGCCGCCTACTGCGGGCGAATCATCGACCGACGTAGCAGCCGCAGTAATGGGCGCCGACGATACGGCCACATCGCCCGCACCATCGGAAATCGCCTCCCCCGACGAGGCCGTGCCAGCCTCCCCCAATGCCGCGGCCGCGGCCCGCTCGACAGGCGCGAGTGAATCGGCCGGCGCGCCCGCACTCGGGTCGATGCGGGGCTCGGTGCTGCTCGGCGCTGCGTTCAGTTCGTCCATGTCTTGCTCCGTTCGTTGAGGGAATTGCTGCCGCCCGTCGCCAGCACGAGTTCCGGAATCCGGCGGAGACCACTGGCTTCCAATACGTCAGCAGCTGCCGCGGTTCGCGCACTCACGGCTTGCGGAAGAATCACTTCTTGGCCTTGTGCTTGGCCGTGCGCTCGCCGCGCTTCGGCCCTTCGCCGAGCACCTTGTCGGCCTCGGCGACGATCTTCGATTTCTCGCTGGTGGACATCCGGCCGGCGTTGACGGCCTGCGAGGCGCGAGCCTTGGCGTTCGCGGCATGAGCCTTGTCGTTGACCGGATACGACCGATCAGGGCCCTCAAACGCCTTCGCGGGCAGCTTGTCGCGCTTCTTCGTGCTCATCGTCGCCATGGCAAGCTCCAAAGCAAAAAGCCCGCTGGCGGCTGCCAAGCGGGCTTTCGATTCAAACCTCGCGCCAAAGCGCGAGCTACTTACGAAATCTTCTTGTAAAGAATCGCCTTAATAGCATCAACGACAGGCGACGAATTGAAACTGTCCGTTACACCATGAACTTCTTTGCGGCTAACTTTGATCAGCCGCTTTGATGAACCCATTGCCGGGACACCAGTAACAGGGATGTTTATCGTATCAAGAACTTCGTCTCCGTCACGAACCTTCAGTTCGATGATGAAGCTCGTCTCCCTGTTCTCATCCGGTGCAAAATCAAACGGGTGAGCCAATTCACCATCCGACCTCAGTAGTGTAAGGGCTTCCGGAGGACAACCGAGCTCGTCGTGGAGGGCCTCAAACAGACCAGAGATCTCGTTTTCGATCTCAGCCAGCTCTCGTCTTTCCGCATCCCTTCTCGCGACGAGCGCGTTCTTGTAGTCGTCGTAGATTGACATGAATATCTCCGTGCGTGGGAGACCCATCATATCCGATTGCGGGCGCAATTTTCGAGACTGGCATAAACATCCGGGATTTTACGGTTGATGTTCAATCAACGACAGCACTATTTTGTTCAATCTTAGTTGAACATTTCTCCGTGAAGCTCCCGTCGTGAATTGACTTGATTAACTTGCCCAGCATGGCAGCGCGTGAAGCGAAGGTGCGTGCTCGGTTGTACACCGTCCCACGCGCGCATTTCATCTCGTATGCAACCTGCTTAATCGGGATGTGATACCAGTAGACCGCTAAGAAGGCATTTGCGCACGTCTGCTGATCGATCTGATCGCAAAGTGAGTGGATAGCCATGTTCAGATACGGCATCTCTGGATCAAGGAATGAGTCCGGTTCTATCGGTCGCCGGCGTCGCGGCTGCAACCGGGCCAGCACATTGCTTGACGGGCGAGGAGCAAAGATCCGTCGTGTTTCGCACCACCAAACCCATCGGGCTACAAGTTCGTCCACGTTCTGATCATCCATCACCGCGCTCCGAGCAGTTTGGTCTGGGTGATGTTCCCAGACGTGCCAAAATCATCGTGCCGCACACCGACAACAATCGTACAAATGGGGACAGCATCATGAAATTTCATCATCAACTGATTGATGCCATACAGAAGCGCCGCGTGCTCGAGTTGCGATACGACGGCTATTCCCGCGTCGTCGAACCATATGCATACGGCGTCAATCACGATGGCCACCATCTTCTGCGTTGCTATCAGACCGGGGGTGGAAGCCAGTCTGGAAATCGGATTGGCTGGAAGCTTCTGCTAACCAACGAAATTGGTTCTTTGCACGAAAACGGATCTCTCTTCCAAACCGCGAAACCTGGTTACAAGCGCAACGACCCAGCCATGCAACGTATCTACGCTCAGATCTGAGCTGCGCTCCGCAGTTACACGGACCGGCCGGATATGCTGGCTCACTGTGAACGGCACAGTCGCTCGTATGGTCGATTTTTTTCACGCTGGCTGCTCCTGATGTGAACGGCTATACGGCAGGTATGTGTGCGGACGCCGACTCTCGCTCGGCCCGAACTGCATGCATTCACGGTTGAAAAACAGCGCAAGCGATCTGCGCTGCGTTTCGCCGTTCCGCGCCTTCAGTAGCGTAAGGAACGCGTCCGGTTCATCAACGCTGTTGTCGTCCTGATCCTTCTGCGCGGACCAGACCGAAAACACGTTGTCCGCGGCGTCCGTGATCTTCCCACTGCCACCGACGTCCATCTTTCCCGGGCTGCGCTTTTCGTCCTGGCCTTTGCGCGGGTGGGCAACGAGGTGCACATGGACGTTGTACTGACGCGCGAAGTTGGCAAGCAGACGCATCGCCTCCTTCTGCGCCGTCATGGCACCGTGTCCGTCTTCCGGGACGTCGGTCATCATCAGGCTGTCGATCACGAAGTGACGGATCCCGTAGCGCTTGAAGCCGTACGTGAATACCGTCACCAAGCGTTCGATCGCCGCGACTCCGACGAGATCGAAGACCCACATCCGGTCGCGCAGCCACGCGCCCATGTGGTCGAGGTATTCCGGTGCCGGCCGATCGAGGCCGCCCAGTTGCTTCGCGATCCGCTTCCCTTGCATTTCCGGCTTCATCTCGCCAGAGAAGACGCAGGCGCGTTCGCCCTGGCACATCAATCCGATAAGCACCTGGCCAAGCAACAGCGACTTGCCGTGCCCGTTAATGCCCGTCCAGACCGTCACTTCGCCCGGGCGGAACTCAAACCAGAGTTCGTTGCGGCCGCAGAACGATAGGTACGGGAAATTCGAGTCCTCGTGCGCCGGGTAAAACATCGATTTGACGTTCGACCAGAAACGCTCGATCGACTTGAGCTCGTCCGGATCGAAGCCCGATGCCTGATCGCAGCAGCGGCGGAAATCCTCGACCGTGGCGCCGGACAGCAGGTATTCGTTCGCGTCCTTCGACTCGCCGAAGAACACGACGCGACAACGCTCTATGCCAAGCCGGTTCGCGACCTCGTGCGCCCCCTTCCGGCCGGCCTCGTCGTTGTCGTAGCAAAGCAGGATCTCGCTGAACCGCTCGAGGCGCTCCCAGTCGCTGTCGATCCACTGGTGGTTGCCGGCGCCGGCGTTCACCGACAGCGCCGGGATTCCGACCTGGTGCAACGTCATGGCGTCGATTTCGCCTTCGGCGATCGCGACAACGCGCAGGGCCGGGTCGATGAGGTTCCAGCCAAACAGGCATGGCTCGGCGCCGGCCTCCTGCCGCATGTCCTTCTTGTCCGCGATGTTCCGGTACTTGGCGTTGATCAGCTCGCCGCCGCGGAGGTACGGAAACACGATGTGCGTCTTCGGTCCGTTGGTCTGCTCGGCGATCTGGAAGGCCTTCACGGTATCGGCGTTGATTCCACGGCCGCCGAACCACTCGTCCAGCAAGCTCGTCGGGCGCGTGGCTTTCGGCCGGCCCGGACGCTGATACGTCGGAGCCTGCCGTTTCGGCATGTCGTCGCGGACGCCGAGGAACTGCTTCGCCTCGCGCATTGCGTCGGCCACCGACAGCGACCGGCACGCGCACCAAAGGTCGAGAAGATCGCCCGCCTCGCCGCTGGCGAAATCCTTCCACACGCCGCGCTTGGCGCCGCTGAGGCACACCGACAGGCTCTGCCCCTTCTCGCCCGCCGTGCTGCCGGATTTCCACTCCTTGCCCGCCTTGCGACCGTTCGGCAGCAAGTGCTCGGCGATTGCCTGCGCGTTCTGCGCCATCAGCTCGGCCAGTTCTCGCGCGTTCATGCCGGCGCTCCTTGGCGTACACCGTTGGCCCAGAGGTGTGCCGAACGCTCGCTACAGCCGGCGTTGGTAGCCTGCCACTGGTACGTGAAGCCGGCGGCCTTCCACCATGGAACCGCATCGCCGCCGGCGAAGAGATCGCCCTTCACGCCGGGCCTCGTGAACTCCTCGAAGTGCCGATCACGACCGAAGAACGTCGACGCCTGCTTGACGTACGGCGTGCCGATGTTCCCTGCAGCCTTCATCGCCGCAGCATAGGCGACCACTGCCGCGATCAGCACACCCGGATCGATGCCTTCACCAATCCTAGCGTTCCAAGCTCGCAGCGCAGCCTGCTTCGAATTCGAGCCTTCACGCTTCGGATATTGCCGCCACGCTTCGTCGAATTTCGAATCGCACGAACGAGTAGGTTTACTTCCTGGTTTAACTTCCTGTTTTGTGGTGCTGTCAGCACCTACCCCTCCCTGCTGTGAGCACCTACCCCCGGTGCTGTCTGCACCTACCGTAGGTGCTGTGTGCACATACCCCTCGGTGCTATCAGCACCTACTACCCCCACGGATGACCCCACCCTCAGGACGTACTGATTCGGGAGATTGACACCGTTTTGAGTCTGTCTGCGAATCTCGATCAAGCCTTTCTTTTCGATCTCGGCGATCGCCCGACGGACAGAATCTCGGCTCATGCCGCATTCCTTAGCGAGGGTGTCATGTGACGGATCACAGCGTCCGGTATGTGCGTTACAACAGTTCGCCAGCATCAGCAAGACGAGCTTCTGGAGGGCTGGCAAATCCTGCTCCACAGCCCACGTCATGGCCTGGAAGCTCATCGCATGGACTCCTGGATCGCCAGTTCCATGACGAGTCGTCGGTCGGCGCTACGCGCTCGGATCTCGCTGTACATTGCGTGCTTGCAGACGCGCCGCCAAAGAGGCGTTGCAACGGGCGACCGCATGAGGACGTCGAGCGCGCTGATCCGAAGCTCGCGCTCGTAATCTTCGCGGGCCAACCCTGTCACCTCCGCGACATCCGCCTGCTTGATCGACCATGCAAGCAGATTCGGCACACCCAAGGCTCGCCGTTCGCTCACGCGCGAAAACTGCTGACAGGGAGACGATGCTGTAATTACATCGAGGACGTTCATACCTACCACCTTTGCCCATAATCCACTAAGGATTGCTAAACAGTCGTAAAAAAGCCCCGCCTTTGGGGAAAGCTGCCGGCGGCCAAGCCGGTTCGGTTTGCCGGAGGGTTCGGCTTACCTCAACTCTCCCCAAAACCGGGGCTTCCCTCTTACTCCATCGATTGGCAGTCGATGCACATAAGCTAAATCAATTTCCCGTTTGTTTCGCGAACTCCTTGTATGAAGTTCGCGAAACAAACGCCGAATCGTCCACCGGACACGGCAGAAACGCTGCCACTGATGTCGAGGAAGTAGCCGTACAAGACCTGAACGTGGCGCATAAACCTTGCCGATCTTGACGACCTTGTCGACGATGTTCGTGTGCATCTCGGCTGGATTTCACGCCGCCTCCCGCTGTTCCTGAGGTGCCGCAGCGTAGCCGAGCGGATCCGCCAGCCACCGATGCACTTCAGCGTTGCTGTACACGGAATGAGTCGGACTGAAGCGGATCGGCTGAGGAGCCTTGCCAGCGAGTCCCAGCTTCCGCCAAGACTCGCGGCACATCGGAATAAAGGGCGCGATCTGAGCCCATTTGGAGAGGCCGATCCGAGGAAGGATTGGCTCGGCCGGCTTGCCGGAATCGGCTGGCGCTGCTGTCTTCTTCACTTTCGCTCACCATTGTGGGTGTTGGTGAGCTAATGCTATTTGACCGTAACCTCTACTGCTACACGTGTACGCATAGGTTCCGCCTTGCGTAGACATTCCGCTATGCGCAGACGGGAAGGTTTCAACCGCCGCTCACTTCCTTTTTTGCCTCCGATACGATCTCGGCCAGTTTCTTGTGCGACAAAGGGACGACCTTCGTCAGTTCAGTCGCCGCCTTCTGAGCAGACAATTTTGGGTCGATATTTTCTTTCCAATGCTTCTTTGCTATTTCGGCTAGTGCGTAGCTCTCCGCATGCCTGCTTTTTGCCATAACCGATGCCGCTTGCGATCGATTTTCTTTGTAACCATACGGTGCCGCCCTGAGGATTCCACACCAATAATTCGCCGATGAGGCATAACTCCATGCAAGCGCACTATCCTTTTCCGCCTTCATGGCCTGCACCGAATAAGAAGTCGCGATTAATATGGCACGGAGCATTGCAAATTTACTCGCCTCGACCGGATCCTTTTCAAAGTCATCAAAAAAATCCTTCTCCTCACGGTCACCATCTGTCGTATCACTGTCCCATGTTTTTTTAAAAATCATCTCAAAATAATGCTGCTCCGGGTCGCCCCCATTCTTTTCCATGAGATCGCCCAATCCCGCAACAAAAACATCGCACGCGTTGGAAATTACATTTCCAGCCACTGTTATCGGAGTTCTCATTTCCCTGGGAACAGGATTATAAAGATCATCTTTACTCATATTAATTTACCCGCAACATAGATGCACAACGACGCCAGGCCATTAAAAATCACCCCCCTTCTTTGCTTTAGATACTATCTCGGCAAGTTTTTTATGAGAAAGCGGGACAATCTTTGTGAGTTCCGTAGCAGCCTTCTGTGCCGATAGCGAGGGATCGATTTTTTCCCTCCAATGCTTTACTGCATCCCTAATCAATGCGCGACTTTCTGCGTGGCGCAAATTCGCCAACTTCGCCGCTGGATTATGGCTAGGATCGTCGGCTGCGATCGCGTAAGCGTAGCTCTCACTGGCGACTCGAAACAAAACGATAGCCTCGTCGTCGCTGCGAAAATCGCAGGCTATCAACTTGACGCAGCAGTAAATTCCAAGTCCGAGATCCCTTTCCACTTTGCTTGCATCTATCCACGCACGAATGAAGGCCAAGTTTTCACTTTCGGTTTTCAAGGACTTCGCCCAAATACTTTCCCCTTGGGCAAGTAGGTCAATATCCTCTTGCACGAGAAACTCATCATCTGGATAATTCCGACCAGCGGTCAATAGCCAACCGAATCTCCCGATACTATGTAATCGATCAATCTCTCCGTCCTCGACCATATCGATAAGATCAGCTACTAAATCTTCGGTACGGCTCATAAACCGTGTCTCGAAATGCCCCATCTGCGCCCTCACGCACCCTTAAAGAAAGCCGCGCCAGCAGGGTAAGGGGACCCTGCGTTCGCCCCGTCGAGCTAGGCGCGGTTGAAACGATTATGCCGCATAGAAACCCGTTCGCATGGTGCGGAGCAGCGTTACTCGGAGCGCCAGTACTCAGCATCCTCCAGTTCCTTGATCGGGTCCCAGACGTCCGGCATCGGCTCCCCTCCCTCGAACATGTTGATATGCATCCACAGCGCCAGCGTGTCTTCGAATCCCTGCCGCTGAGCACCCTCCAGGCTGGCAAGGGCATCGCGAATCTTCGCCGCGGTCTGATTCGGATAGGTATGTTCCGGATCCGCCCGCCACTCCCGTAGCTTAGTGACGAACGCGGCCACACCGATTCGGTACCCAGGAGGCAAGTAGCGCTTAGCCATAATGGGCCCCCTTCTCGGGAACACGCATTTCGGCACGACGGCGAAGTTCAAAATCGACCTCGCCGCCGACGTACGCCAACTTCCCGATGATGCCGATCTGACTGGCGATGGACCAAAGCAACGTCGGAATATCGTTGTCCCATAGTGCACCCGACTGGACACCGTCACGGGTTTGATCCTCCGAAATAAGGCAACCAATGCCGGACACAACTTCGCTCAGATTTCTGGCTTCCTGAACTGCTTGCTCGGTCGCACACGCAAGAAAGTTCAGGTCGCTTTCGTCAAGACTTTTGACTTCCAATCGGTTCACCAAGAACTCGACGATCCCGGCCGCGTCTGCTTTTCGGTCAACCATGACTCGCCTCCTTGCCACCGGCCGCAATAGCCGTAAGCGCAGAATTGAGCAACCCTCTGGCTATTCCGACGGCCGTGAAAACGGCATACAGCTGGCTTGCGTCTTCAGTGCAATTTGCGGCCGCCTCGTGCAACACGTCAAGGGCAACCGTCAGATGACACGACGACGCTTCGAGAGCATCCAATACCGGGAGATCTGCCGTAACGGAAAGGAGACATGTCATTATGCTGACGTTGGGAAGCTTCTCCGACACAGTCTTAAGCGAGCGAACGTCAGTCATGGTGCACCTCCGCAGTCTCTTCCAGACGTGCGTAGAGCTGCGCTGTCTCGTTCATCCGGTCCGCGATTTCGGCAAGGTATTTGCCGACGAGTTCCGCAGCGTCCAGCAAGGCAAGATGTGCGAAGTGCCCAAGGGGCACGGCGTCCGACATATCCGGCTCGCACAGGCTGTTGTGGACGATTCTAGCGATCGTCGTAACGGCATTCGACGCACGGCCGACATCGGCGATCAAACTGGTCGGAATCTTTGTTAGCTCCGGAAAGTCGTCGCGAGACCAGTGATCGCTCGTCAGCGCGCCGCAGAATGCGACGTCGTTATAGTCAGGTTTCGGAGAGGGAACAGCAGAAGGCTTGACGGTAGACATGGTGCATCCTCTAGAGTGGATGCCCGCCCGCTCGTCGCCAAACGAGGGTGGGCAGGCGAATGACAAGGTTGGCGAACCGGATCTAGAGGAATCCGGCAGACCCGAAGGTCTCCCTACCACCGCCCGCCCATGAACTGGACGCGTGCGTAGTATACAGACGAAAAAATACCGCCACATGGCGGTCGTCGTCCGCCTCTAGAAATCAGGTCGCCAAACCCGGCGCTTGTTGTCTCAAGCGCAGTTCAAGATTATGCGCGGTGTGTTTCGTCGTCAAGCAGAAATTTGTAAACTGTACGCTGATGCGGGAAGGTATGGTCAACAGACGAGGGCATGTCGATGTCAAATCCGTCCGAAGAGCAGTGGGTTCCGCTGGAGGAAGCGGCCACACTGATGAAACGCAATGTATCGCGGATCAAGAGCCAAATGCGGAACGGTCGCCTACAGCGGGGGGTGCAATTTCGTCTCGTCGGAGACGGCGAGTTTGAGCTCAACATCCCTGCATATCTCCGATGGTTGCAAGACGAGAAAGAGGAGCGCAAGCGCCCCCTTGTAGAACGAGTCGTCCGGCAGATGGAGAGAGACGAAAAGCAGATCAAGGAAGCCCTCGACAATATCGCTAAGAAGTCCTCTCCTCCTCAATCCCCACCGCCGTCGAAATCCAAGCCCAAGCTGATACCTCTCAGTGTTTGGGCCGAAGAGACGTTTGGGGAATATGCTCCGCCGTTACGCACAATTCGGCGATGGGTGAAGAATGGCATGATCCACCCTAGTCCGAAGAAGATCGGAAGTAAGTACTACGTCAGACCGGACGCTGAATACATGACAGCATCCGATCTACGGATTCGTCGGATGGTTGGATACTGACAAATGGAATCTACCGGGAGCAGACGATGCAGAGCGACCAGCACGGAGATCTGTCGATCAACTTCGACGAGTGGCTTCGCTCATGGATCGGTGCCACTGTCAGCGACGGTGGGCGCGACAACGACGAGGAACGCGAACTGCGCATCGCTCTTCGAGCGGTCGAACTCTATGCGAACCGCCATCCGCGCCCTCCGCAAGTCAACCAGAAGCAGGCGCCAGAAATGCTCAGAGTCAGTGCCCGCACGATGCACAACTTGATCCGTTCCGAGGCGCTGAGACTGAATCGCTGCGGACTCGTTTCGATTGAAGATGTGGATCAGCTACTCGCGGCCAGATAACGACGGCTCGAGATGACCTCGAATCAGTATGCCGAAGGATCCGACATATGGAAATCAAGAGCGATTTGTTTCTCACTAGCGAAGAGGTCGCTGAACTCACGGGCGTCCGCATTGGGCGCCGTGGGAAATCGCGGGAGGAATTGCAAGTCGCATGGTTGCGTACCTCTGGGATCCCTTTTTGGGTGAATGCACGTGGCCGCCCGATCATTGCCCGCGCCCGCATTACGGGTCAACCAACAGAGTCGCCACCAAGGCCAAAGTGGCAACCCGCCGCACTGCGTCCTTCGACCGATGGTGACGCTACTGGTTAAGAGCGCTCCGTTCTGACCTAAGATGGAGAGATTTTTCGAGAATGGAGCCAACGGTCGAACGGGCCTGTTTGGCTCGCTTAGATTGGCCCCGCTCTTCGATTTCTTCGAGCGCCAGGCGTTCTGCCAATCTCAGCGGTCGATTTCCTTCCTGGTAGATGGCTTTCTCTTCGACATAGTACGCGTTGCCGACTTTGATCGGCGGCGGGTAAATCTTCCCCTGCTTGATCCAGCGCGAGGCTGTCCGCATCGCGGGCGGCGGAAAGAACTCGCGCTCGAGCCACAGGTTCAGTCTGATCTTCATTTTTGGCCTCGACAGTGTCTGGATCAAGAAATACGAGGAATTCCACGGGCAAAACGGATTGCCGAGTAGCTATCGACAGCCGCTCGCCACGATCTTGTGACACCCCCGTCAAGGGGCCAAATTCGACCCAACGATTTTATTCGTCCCGGTACCATTATCGACCAAGTTCTTAATCCGATTCCCATAAGCCCTGTTTCCGCTAATAATATAGCGGTCAGAAGCCCCCGTGCTAACAACAATTCCATAATTGTTTGGCTGGGTTGTCGGATCATAAGCACCGGCTGTTACGCCAGTAATTGTGAAGTCACACACCCCCGGACCGGCTGCTACGCCGTAGACAAAACCGGCACACATTCCATTAGAAATACTCACATTTTTGACGTGATCACCCTGGAACAATATTCCAGATTGAGACGGCTCGTAGTCGTTGTGGACCACAAAACTGGAAATATTCACGTCCGCAACAACACCCGAACTTCCATCGATAAATATTCCATTTCCCCCGCCGTTCGCCGGACTTGCCCAGACATTGGTAAACTTCACCCACAACACGTTGCCACCTGCGGCAGGTTGTATTGTTACGCAATTACCGGTACAAGTATCAAAATAGGTGTTGGTTGCGAAAATTGCTTGCGCGGTGCTTCCAGAGCCCGGGTTCACCAGAAGAGCCGTTCCCTGACCAACAATATCACTGTTGTCCAGCATCAACGCCCCAACCGCGACCACATTAATTCCATAGGTTGGTGACGCGACAGTATCGTTGATAAAAATCAATCCATCCAACCGAACGTCAGTCCCCGGAACATTAATCCATATCCCACCTCCTCCTGGCGAAGTGGATGCCGGGGTCGCATTATGGAATACGCAATCACGAACAGAAACCGGAGCAGCAGGTGAATTTATATTTACCGCACAATAATGCCCATCAAATCTGCATTTCTCGATATGCCCAAACGCCCCGGTCAATACAACAAATGACCCTGCAGTTCGCGTAACTGACGATGCAAATCCAAGAGCCTCGACCCCAGAATCCCAACCTGAAATGGTCAACACATCTGCTGTTGCGGAAGATGTCGACAGTATGGACCCTTGAGATCCTGATCCAGAAAAGACTATCCCTCGGACGGTGGAGTTGATAACGGACGAGACTCGATATGTACCAGCAGGAAAGAAAACGATCCCGCCTGAGCCGAGAGAATTCACGGCAGCCTGAATTGCCGCCGTATCGTCACTGGTCCCATCCCCTATCGCGCCAAAGCTTTTGACGTTCGCAACGTCGGCCGCCATCGATCGCAAGGTCCGCGCGACGGCGCCGCTTCCGCCGACAGTTACTGTATCCAGAGAAACGTCCGCCATAAGAAAGGCTCCCGATCAACGATTATGGGGTTGGCGTCCGCATGCACCGACGTCGATCACGCGTTGACATCGTTGATGAAATCGTGGACGTCCAACAAGGGAATGCGAAACGAAGTGACTGGCACGCGCTCCCACTCCGTCTAGCACCGTCGCATCATCGCGCGTTTCGTCTGACGTGAAAAGTCTCACTCAGCGCAGCCTCACGTACAGGCGACGGCAAGTTCAAATACGTATAGCTGCAGCATCGGCCGCCGCCCCGGCGTCCGAGACCGTCGGCCATTACTACCTGTCGCCGGTCTACGGCGTGCACATCATGATCTGACATCATCTAGCAACTGCCTCATCGTTCCAGCATTGCGCTGCGCGACGTCACGGTAGCAGTTGTTAAACACCACATGCGTGTGTGCCGTGCGCCCAGCCAGATCAACGATCGGCGCGGCAAGGTCGCGCAATTCGTCCTCGCTGTACTCGTAGTTGAAACGTTCAGCGGCCGACTCTGACCCGCTCCAGGTCGACGCGTTTCGGCCATGTAACCGAACGATCGCCATATCGGGCGACGTCACCTCCCAGACCGAGTGCACGCGGTTCGTTACTCCCTCGGGTGCATCCACGATGACGTGCACGATGCCCCGCTCCCGCTCCATCGCGAGCGTCGATTCTCGGTGCTTCTCGCCAAACCAACTCTCGTGCCGAAATTCGAACGCGGTGAGCAGCGGATGCATGCGCTCGGCGCAATGCTCGACGTGTGCGAGCGACTTCGGCGCCGCGGTCACCCAATGCGGAAACTGGAACAGCACTGCTCCGAGCTTGCCCGCGTCGTGCAGCGGCCGCAGTGCTTCGAAGAACCGCTTCCACAGTTCCTCGATGATCGGTTCGGGCACGTCCTTGTAGTAGAGGTTCTTTTTCCCGGTACTCGGCAGCTCCGCCTGTAGATCCTTCGGGAAGAACTTCGGCTCGGTCTGGTGGCCCGTGAAGAGCCGGAATGCCTTCATGTCGAAAACGAACTCCGGCGGCGTACGTTCAACCCACAGCGCGCTGTTCGTGGCGCTGGGCATTGCGTAGTATGAGGAATCCACCTCCACCACCGGAAAGACGCTCGCGTAATACCGCAAGCGCGCCTCGGCGCTGCTGCAGCCAGGAGGATAGAAGGCGCCCGACTCAATGAGCGTCTTGTCGGTCCACGAAGCCGTGCCTACCAGAATCGACATGCCTGCCTCCGGTGAGGTGTCGGGACTGAGCTCATGCAGACCGGCCGTCCCCAATTTTTCGCCTTGACGTCACCATCTTAGCGCGGGATACACTGTGTTTTTATACAGTGGTGGCAGCGTGATCAAGCCGCAGTGGGCTTATATCTGGGAGTACGGATTCCAGGGCGACAAGAATCGTCTGAGGACTCCGATCGAGCTCACGAAACGTGAATTTGAGAACTGGGTCGACAAAGACCCGCGGTCGGTGTTCCTTGGCACGTGCACGCCGATCGAGGCAACTAGGATCGACCGCAACCGCGTTCCCCTAACGGACCCGCGGTTCAAGCTCCGGCCGGTGGTCCCGGAGTTTGACGCGCCGACCGACACCGAGCTGCGCGCGCTGTGGCGCGAGTACACCGATCTTCAGGTGCGGTGGTTGATCCTCGAGATCCGAGCACTACGCCAGTCTCTCGAGCGCATCGAGGAGTGGTACCTCTACACCGATAAGAACGTCGCGAACAAGGGCGATCTTGCCGGCGCGCAGGGGCAGTTGTATCGACTGATGCATTTGCTGCGCGAGGAGATGAGGCGTGCTGGAATGAGGTAATGGGCCACTCAGTTGCCAGTCGTTTGCCACCACCACATGTCCGTTTGGTCAATAACCAATCCGGCGCCAAAAAATACCTCGACCATCGGTAGCCAGGTCGAGTTGTTTCCAAACTCGTTCCGCAGAAATCCCGCCCCACCATTGTACTTGTAGCTTATCGGGGTAGGCTTATAAGTTCCATTCGCCCCAAGCGACGCGAAGTGCTGCCACGTACCGTTACTTAAACTCGTCCACGGCATCTGGTAAACATCCATTGTCGCCTCATCGTTTATACGATTTGTGACCATATAGACATTTCCGCCATTGTAGTCAAAAGCGAAATCGGCTTCAGTGATGAAATTGCCGATTACACCAGACTCCGATACCTGTAACTTGTATTGAAGGTGCACCCCGTCTGTCGAGTAGTACAAGTGATAGTGCTGAGGCGACGAGTCGAGCTTCTGCAGGACGAACAACCACACCGCAGACTTCCCGTCCGCGCTTATTGCAGACTGCTCGCCAATTCCATACTCCGTCGACGAAGTACGCAATATCGGGTACGGCCACTTCCGCCAAGTGACCCCGTCATTTGAATATGCAACCCCGACACCGTTATCAATTCCCCCATTGGTAGAATTATCAGTCCCGGTGTAGTACATCAAGTACGAGTAATGCGTCCCACTGCCATCAGGATAGACAAAGTCGCCCATGATGACCGATGGGTCGCACACAAATGCAGAATCCCATGATCCGCTTGCACCTTCCACGAGAACCTGCGTCGTGTCCGTAATGATTTGCTGCGTATTCGCATTGATGGAGCGGTAAAGAATAACGTCGCTTGAGGCTCCGCCGGCACACCACCACATCTTCTGCGTCCCATCCGCGAGCATGATCACGCTGGGAACATAGTTGTACCGGTTGGTTGGTCCCTTCTGAATCAGTAGCCCTGACTGATCCGCATAAGCGTTTACGCCCAGCGTCGATAGCAGCAGAAACATCAACCACGTCGCAAGCGTTCTGTTCATGACCAGTCCTTGCCTCGATTGCCAGGGTGCGTTGAGGGTGAGAATAGACCTGCGCTTTGTTGATTCGATCAGGATGAACTACAACGGCCCGCCACGAACCGCCGCCATCGCGGATACTTCTCGAAGAATGCCTCCTCGACGAACGCGACAAACGGTAGCATGGACGGGTCCGTCTTCGACACCTCACGATCAGCGATCATGGGGCTGGCGTCGATGTGTACCGACGCTGACCAGACACTCACATCATTGACGAAGTCGTAAATGTCGAAGAGTGGGATGCGGAACGAGGTGACTGGCATAAGGCCCTCCTCTCGGTATGGCACCGTCGCATCATCGCTCGTTTCGTCTGATGTGAAAAGCCCCGCTCGGGGCGGGGCGTTTGATCAATTCAGCAAATGAAAAGATCACTCCTCATTCTGACGTACAACCGCTGTGACTCTGAGCCTTCCTCCACGCAAAACGCCAGAGATCCGAATACGGTTTCCATCGTAATAGTGCAGGCGCATATCGTCGAGCATATCCTCGTCGAAACTACCGCGTCGCTCACCATCCTCACCGTCCACATCACGCAAGATAAAACTTAACTTATCGTCATCAATCTCGCCGATCCGGCCAGACAAAAAGACTATCTCTTCTTCTCTAAGTTGACGCAACCGGTTTGCGACCTTAGTGCGAGACTGTCTAGTAAGGGTATAACGGTGACCTTTCAGCCAGTAGCCCCCCACCTCCACCGAAGTAATGATCCCGTGTCCCGGTGGAGTCAGAGCCAAAGTAGCGCGCAAAATCGCCTCAACTTTAGCGTCGTCGTCAGCATCTAGAGCCTCATCATTGCCTGCGTCCTGCGCCCACTCCAATCCGGTTTGCAGGTCTTCCACTGCCCGCAGAACCTCGTGGTTCGCAAAAAGATCCTGCTGCGGCGCCGATAGGCCCACTTCAAAGCTAGAGAATTTCAGCTGTCGCACAGGCAAGTCATACAGCGCTCGCTGCGCATCTGTTGGGCGCCCCTCGATATTTGCTCCCAATGCATGATCAAACATAGCCTTAAGCGCCGACTTAGCTGCATTCGCAACGTGAGCGATCACGCTACATGGAACGCTACCCAAGGCAATACCATCTCCTACAGCGCGAGCACTGAACGCGACACGATGCTCTGCTAATAGCGGGGTGCCTGGCCGGGGAAGATGTAAGGCTGGAATAGCGTCTTCCGTAACAATCCAAACTTGCGATGAGCCTTGCGCAAAGCTCTCTTGTACCATCCACATCCAAGTGTCGGTAAGCGCTTCGCGGACGCCGATACTTCCAGTCTCTAGGCGTCTAATCGAGCTAGGAGATGCAGGAGCTACGATGATAAATTGAGATTCTGCTGTTTCACCGGAAAGGTAGGCCAACATCTCCTGGCCTTGCCTCGTTTTCGTCAGGTAGATAATCGGCTGCTCAGCCTCGTACAGCACACGCTCGACAGGCAATGGAAAATCAAACAATCCATCGGGTAACCGGGCGTCTGGTTGAAGATCGATTTCCATCATCAGATTACCGTCAGATCCGCAGGATTACGCATCCCCACGTAAGGCCACCAATCAATATGGCCGGAGGCGCTTGGGCCGCCAACTTTGCCGTGCGCTGGGGTCAGCGAAATAGAGGCGACGAATTCACCGATGTAGGGCCTCAGTTCAGCGAGTTGTTGAGCTTCTATCGCCGTCGAATAGAGCGAGACAGAGCCCCGTTTGCAGAGGTTAGCTTTGGGGAGCAAACCCAGTTCCAAGTAAGTTTGAAGGTCAGCGGCAGTAGGCGGATCGGTCTTAACAACTCGGAACACCGTACCCTCATACTCTCTCGCGTCTGTTCCCGGACATCCCTCTGGAAGCGGCAAATCGAATGCCACAGGCTCACCCCCGGTTTATCAATATTGTGTGGCACAAACGATACACTATCTCATGCCAAACGAATACCCCTTCCGGGTGCTGCCCGGCTCCTGCAGAGGCGCGCGCTCTTCGCGCGCTCGTGACCCGCAGTCGAGCGCCTTGGGAACCGCACCTGTAGAATTCACGACTACGATTTTTTGGGGGTGTTTTTGGGGGTATAAATTACAGCAATCACCTCGCAAAGCCCGAACAGCATTGACGCATGAATTCTGTCGGGGGGACCATCTAAGTTCCCAATACCTCCCAAGTTTGCCCCAAAAGTCGCGCACAGCCTTGTGTCGCCTGGACTTTTGCTGCCATCATTGCCCAAGGTTGCCCAATACAAGCCAAGGGGGCATCCGCGCACGCAAACGTCGAATCAGTTCGTCATATCCATCGCTGCTTGTCATCACCCCTTCCATCGTCGACTGAAGAACAGCTTGCACGAACGCACGAACAACTGCAGTTGCACAGGCCACGCAATCGCACACGCACCCCGATACTGTTGCGCGAGCGGCGGCGCATTCCAACGGCCAGGGTGTGGCATGAAATCAGCTGGAAGCGCCTCGATGCCATCGAACATTGACGGCTGTGTCCATTCGACGTGTGATGCTCGGGATACGCGACGGTCGAGCGCCCGCAAGCCAATGGCGAGGTGCCGGGCCACACCGACCTTATCGCCGTCAAATCGCTCGAACGTCCGCAGATACGCAACCGCTTCGGAAAACCGCTCCCCGATTATGCGCGCCGCTGCGGCGGCCTCCTCGCGCATCTCCATCGATGCCAACGGCTCATATTTTTCCGGCGCCGAGAGCCGGGCAGCGATGGCGTTTGGCATGAAGTCGCCGTCGTCGTCGACATCATCTCGGTCGATACGTGTGGCGAAGCGCTCCTGACGGTTGACGAACCTGCCGAACTCTCGCTGTAGGCGCGTGACGATCAGTTCACGCACACCTTCGTCTTCAGGGTCAGGGTTTGCATCCGGCTCAACGTGCAATTCGTCAACGATCAGCCAAGCCTCGTTCGTCAGATCCTCCACGGAGTGATCGCCCTGGGACGATCCAGCGATCCGCTCGAGCTGCTTGCGAATTAGGCCGATGACTCGCTGGAAGAATGCAAAGGCCCGGTTCAAAGGCCCTCCCGACCGGCCGGGGACGTCTTACCGGCTACCGCATCGGCAGCGCAGAAATTCTTCGGCAACGATAGCCGGGCGCAGTGCCCGGTACTCGATCTAGGGTGCATCGGGCGATGCTAGATTATTCGTATGACAGATAAAAGCACTACGACAACTTTCGTGGGAGCAGTACTCTTAAATTGAAAACCATCAAAATTTGATCAGGCCGTTCATGTGACCGCTTCCCGTGCACACGACTAGGGACCTAGTCGCAGGGGTAAGCTTCCGCGACGGCCTTTCGAATGACAATGACTGCGGGCTGAGCACCGAATTCTCGATCTCGCTGGAGCGCCATGCCGACAATCTGTCGTAACTTGGTCGCGTTTGCTTTGCCAGCGGCGCACATATGCACGACGCTTGATCGTTCTGTCAGCCTTTGATTCTCGCCGGCCTGCAGCACCGCGTCGTCATCTACGACTCCCATGACATACATACTGGCGGCCAAATGAAGAGCGCCGTCGTTCGAATTGATCCAGCTTTCCAGTTGCCGCCCCATCATTGGAGCAGCTTGGGCTGCAAAAGGCGGGAACAGCAAGCATCCCACGAGGCCCGCACCGGACATGGCTGCAATCGATGCAGTGATTTTTCTCATTGTCGCCGTCGTATAGTTTGGTCAGTCGTTCGTGCGGCCCTGTCGGCCGACCTCAGAATCATCAACCAAGAGCGCATCTAAGACGGGATCTAGCCAATCAAGCATATAGTGCGCCAACGCCCTTACCGGCGCATTCGGATCCAATCGTTGCGGCTGAGAAGACGTGAGCGGTACCGGATACCGCCCCCGCCAAACGACGACCTCTCCAAGGTCTCTGCAAATATTCTTGACGGTTCGGACGTCACCATCGGTTCGGATGACGGTACGAAATCGATCGCCAAAAAGCTCGGCGGCCTCGGCAAGCGCAAGCAAATTGTGTCCGTTTGACGTCGGAACTCCTAAGGCTCGCAGTTCAGCCCCGGTGGCCTCGCCTTTCCCATCCATCACAACTCGCACCTCGATTTTGGCCGGATGATGTTCGACAATCCAGGCCTTTAGAGCAGTCTCGAGAGCGAGTCCGTAAAGAAGCTTCGTCGTTTCTAGAGCCTCAAGTGCAGCAGCAAAGGTCGGCTCGGTTTTGGATTCGGCCGCGGCTTCGACCTCGTCGACGACCGTTCTTTCGAACACGTTCCAAAGAGCAATTGCCGAGCGGCGGAGTGCACGCGAATGTTTGCGCCATGCGATCGGATCCCGTGCTTTCTCTAGAAACTCGGTTGCAATCATTCCGTGCCCCTGAAACGAACAGACATAAAAACCGCATGCGGCGGTCGTTGGGATCGACACACTGTCGCTCACCAACGCCGCTGCGTTCAACTTGTGTACTGCCAAGGTGAAACCGGATGCCTCAGCACTCGTTGTATGAAGCTGATGTTATGACTTGGGGAAAGTAGACATTAACCGCCGGACCTCATGCCGAACCTTCTTTGCGGCTCCGTCGATCGCCGTAACGTAGGCCGCGATCTCTCCGTCGGATGTGACAAAGTATGCGCCTGGGTTCCTGACATTAGTATTGGGCAAGTGACTGTCTACTCGCACGTTCGCGGTCTTGGCCTCGATCAGTGCTTCTGCAACATCGGCCGACGCGACTCCGTCGATAGATAGCTCATCAATTGCCGACATTACGATCCGCAGTCGGTCAACTAGATGCATGTCCGGATGCTTCACTCCATTGATTGCTGGAAGCCGCAAAATCACTGCTTGCAATGATTCGGCGCGCTCATGCGTCATGGCTAAAATCTTCTCGATCGCATTGAACCGCTCCGCTCGGTCGGCTTGGCGCATCTGCACGGCCAGGCGCCCTTGGGCTCCTCCGATCCAGAAGGCAGCAATGATCGCTGCAATCGATCCGACCGCTTGCACGAGGGCGGCCACGTCCGCGATTGTCACTTTCGCTCCTCTTTCCGCCGAGGGATCGTAGCACGCTCATGAACCATGCCCGATCAGAAATGAAAGGCCAGCTCGGGGCGGGGCTTCATTTCGGCCAGATCGCACTCACGGCAGCTTGTCGCCGCTGTCGAGCTTCGACTTGTCCAAGGTGAACGGCTTGCTGCTATGACCCTTGTGCTTCTTCGCCTTGGCGCCGGTCTTCGCGGGTGCCGCAGCCGGCGTCATCGCCTGCGCAAATACGGCTGTAACGAACATCGATGCAACGAGAGCGACTGCGAGTTTCTTCACGTCGTTCTTGATCCAACGGGTGGGGTATGTCCGTGTTATGCGGCATCAGCAACAGGTTTCCTGTCCTTCGGGTCAAAATACTGCTTTACCACGATGTGGCGCACTCGCACTGGACGTCCGGACCCCTCGTGAGTATGCGTCGAGAAGAAGGCCAACTCGGCACGGCTGGAGCATTCAGCCTCTTCATATGCCGGCAGCTTTAGTCCCTGCAGTCGCTCACGCCACTTAGCAAGAACGCCGGAACAGTTTGCGCCTCGCACATACAGAATCAATGCCCCCTCGTCTGCGTTCGGCGTGCCCGGACAATATCTAGTAGTGAGCTGATTGAATCCTTTCTCGGTGTACGCATAATCTTTGTGAATTTTTGCCTCACCAACCCAGATATATCCATTGAGATGCCGAATGACGATATCTGAATGACCACCGATCTTCTCGTCGTGTGAAGCATCGTATGTGCGAGAACACAGCATTCCGATCAGTTCAGCCGTCAATCGATCTTCGCCGTCATCCGCACGCACACCCGGATCCTCTTCAATCTTTGCGATACATTGATCGATATCCTTGTACAGAACCCGTACAAAATCACCATAAGACTTAACAAGCAACCGCTCGGCAAACAACGCCCAGTCTGGCCGGATAGCGCCAAATTTCTGGATATCCGCAAGCGACATTGAGTCAAGACTCACGACACACGCCCCAATGATCGCGCGTCGTCGCTAAGCACGAAGAACATGAACAGCGAATGTTCGAAATCCGGCACCGGCTCTCCCGTTTTAGGATGGTAAAAAATTGATTCATCCCGGGCTTGCGCCACGTCCTCTATCGACAATTCCTCAATGTAATCGCTCTTCTGATCAATGAATTCAAACCGAGGATCAAGCAGGTGCAGTCGTCCACCAGAAAGATACTCGACAGATGGAAGGATATCCGCCACATCTGCTAGGCCAGCGATCTTACTAAGCTGACCAAATGTAATCCGTTCAAGGTAACTTTTATTCTGCAGTGAAAAATATTCGACTATCGCAAGGCACGCGCGACGAACCTCGGGCAAGCGCCCGAGATCCTCTTCGATGCGTGCGATAGCAATGTCCTTTTCCACAACCCTATTCACTCAAGTTTGCCCATGACCAGCGCGAAGTCATCCTCATTCGCGCACCCATCTACGATAGCATAGCTCACGTGTGCGTCCGCGCCCCCGGCTATCGAGAAGTGCCCGGAAATCGATACCGTTGGTGCCCTCGCGCCATCGTTCGAAAGCCACGCTTTTCGGATCGAATACTCATCCGTGTCTCCGCTGATCGCTTTCATCCCCTCTTCATGAAACTGTTCTCGACGGAGATCGGACTTTCGTCCTCGCATACGCTCCTCTTTGATCGATTGCGTAGTTGTCGCGTGACCAAGACTGTTCACAAATCCATCGTTCTGAGCATAGAGCTTAGCGATCAACGGAAAAAAGTTCTCGGCATGTAGCAGCCACTTCTCATTCTGAAAGCGTTCCCCAAAAAAGCTATTCAGCCGTTCGGTATAGAAATTGCGCGCTTTCGCGAAATCGTCCCTTGTCAGACGGCAGGAGATGTCGATTTGGACCTCGACACTACCGGATGGTCGAAATATGATCGAATCGAATGCTTGGACGAACCCGCTACGCACCCCGATCACCTCGTCATACCCATCCAGTGCAGATCGAGCGTCGCCATCAAGCTCGGTCAAGTCAATCGGCTCACGCATGCGGAACGCGCGCTTACAGCAAGCGAACACACGTACCGATTTGTCCGCCTGCGTTACCGCATGGCAGAATACGCCGTTAAACGATGCGCGGCGAAGTTTTGATTCCGACAGCGGCAGAGGAAAGCGTTCGGCATACTCGGAATCGGAATCGACAAGCGCAACAACGCG
Source organism: Burkholderia sp. MSMB1072 (assembly GCF_001524725.1). NCBI lineage: Bacteria > Pseudomonadati > Pseudomonadota > Betaproteobacteria > Burkholderiales > Burkholderiaceae > Burkholderia > Burkholderia sp. MSMB1072. The sequence continues at coordinate 237,902 of NZ_LOYC01000071.1, read as the reverse complement.
CTTCCCAGCCTCTACCGCCTCCGCGGGCGAAACCTTAAACACCGAAACAGCGCGTTCACCGACAAGCAGCGAATCTAGATATATTTCCTTAACCAGATCCCGACACGCGATAAGGCTGTCCTGTGACATGACCACGTCGTTGTACTTGGCCAAGAGCGGCGGCCAACCTTGAGCGGTCGGCATTGCCGCAGCACGCAGCCGAGCGGTAACAAACCTTACTGGATAGCAATCTGAACGCGCGCGCAGTGCTTCCAGGTACTGGATCAATTCCTTCTTAATCTGCGCTGCCGTCGCGCCTTGGTCTCTCGAGTTCATACCCCTCGTTGGTCTATGCCGTTTGTTGGTTTGCCAGAAACATACCGTATTGGGCAATTCTAGGTATGCGTGTTTACCTAGTATAAGGGGTCGATACCGATCACAATCGGTCAGATCCGCTTCTCCACGCCCGTCCTTTGGGGGCATTTTTGGGGGGCATATGCCGCGCGAATTCAACCGGAAGGCGCGCCCGCTATACCACCATGAATTCTGTCGGGGACCAGTCAAGCCCCAAACCGCCCCCAAGACTCACAGCCCCCCGCTCAAGCAACGACCACCGTAAACTCGACCCCCGACTCGAAATCCAGCGTCGTGGTCGAAAAACGCGGATCCTCGTCGAGGTAAGCCTTGTACGGTCGAACGGCGTCCTCGGCCGTGTACATATTGTCGGCAAGCACGACCGATCCCGGCCGTAACAAGCGCTCGATCTGCCTGAACAGCTTCAGATACGCGTCAGCCCACACGTCGATAAACACCATGTCGACGGTCCCGTCCAGTTCGGCAACCGTCTCGAATACATCGCCCTCCCGCACGTCGACATAGGCATCCAGCCCCGCTGTTTCGACGTGAGCCCGCAGGCGCGCGCATTTGAGCGCATCACGTTCGGTCGCGATGACCACGCCACGGCCCAGCATACGCAGCGCGTCGGCCAAATACAGGGTCGACACACCGCAGGAACTACCAAGCTCGAGGATTCTGGCCGACCGTTGCGACAGCACGATGTTGCGCAAGAATCTTCCCGTCTCCGCCGACACGGCCAACGATAGCGCACCGCTTTCCGACGATTCGAAGTCGTCGCTGAACAGGCCGAACGTTTCGAGAAAGCGCCCTCGCAACCGTGGGACGAGCGTTTCGTATTCGTCGACGAGCGTCGGAAACGCCTCGTTCGGCCCCTGGAACTGCGCGCGGGCGCGGGCGATGATTTCGCTCCGGCTTTCTTCATGAAGCCGTTGCAAAAGAACGTCGGTAGTTGAAGCCAAGTGCATTCCTTGACGAGATTGATCATGTGAACGGCGTATCCAGCGACTGCCATCCGTCAGACTGCCTGCGACACCGTGCCGTCATCGGCGAGCACGGCCGACGCTATGCCCTTCTGGCAAGCGTGATCGCCCGTTCGGGACACGCAGTCACGCAAAGCCCGCATGACCGGCAGGCTTGCGCATTCGGCGCGTAGGCGACTTTCATTCCATGCACGCGCAGTTTCAAGCGATGCATCAGCCCGAGGTCGAGGTAATCGGCCTCATCGACGCGCCGCACCTCGAACACGTTTTCCGGGCAAACGGTGACGCAATCCCCCTTGCCTTCGCAACGTTTCAGATCGACGACCGGCGCGATCACGCCCGCCTTCTGCTTGCAGTCGGCCGTTGATTTTTCGCGCATGTTCACTCCTCCGTGCGCCGGCTGCCGCGCGATCGCCATGCGGCCCGGAAATGCTCGCGCTCTTCGGGTGTCATGGCTTCCCACTTGCGCCAGTGGCGCCGGCCGTGCCAGCCGCGGTGTCCGCGAAATCCGCCGAACAGGATGCGGCTCAATACGAGCAGGCCCAGCGCATGCGCGAAGTCGATCGTCCGGGCGCCGACGAACAGCGCTGGCACCACCCAGTTCCACAGCATCATGACGACCCATCCGAGCACGCCTATGGCTACCACCACGAGCAGCGCCTTGCCCGCACATCTGATTCGAAAATTCATCCGTCGACTCCTCTAGCTATCCAGTTCGTCATAAATGGGCTGCAGTCGAGCACGCAGATGCAAGACCGCGTAGCGTTTGCGCGCCAGCAGCGTATTGAGCGTGACGCCGCTTTGCGTGGCCATCTCCTTGAAGGACAGCCCCTCCAGTTCGTGTGCGATGAAAACCTCGCGCTGATTCGCCGGCAACTCGTCAAGCGCGTCCTGCAACGCCTTCAGCAACAGCGTGCGAGCGTAGCGCGCTTCAGGGCCGGCATCGTGCGCCGGTAACGCGAGATCCAGGCGATACTCGCTGTCCGCTTCGTCGTCGGCATCGAGCAGATCGGTCAACGGCTGCTCCTTCTTTTTGCGAAAACGATCGATGATGCGGTTGCGCGCGGCACGGAACAGCCACGCACTCGCCTGTTCGATCGGCGCAGGAAGCCGATAAGCCTGGACGAATTCGTGAAGCACATCCTGCAGAACGTCCTCGGCATCGTCCGGATCGCGTATCCGGCGCCGAATGAAGTTCCCTAGCCTCGTTCGTTCACGCATCACCGTCGCAGTGATGTCGCGGTCTGGGTCGGTCATCGTGTGCGAAGTGGGTGGCGGTTCCATGCGTCTGAAGACGTTTCAGGCGCGCGAATATTGTGGCGAAGGTGAAAAATTTCCGGTCGTACGCGTCGGCTCCCTGCGTTGCAGTCGTTTCAAGGAACAGGCCCGATATGAGTCGGGCCGTCTTCGCACGAATCGTTTGACTCTGCGCACCGACCCAAGTACACTTCGCGCCGCGGGGTGGAGCAGTCTGGCAGCTCGTCGGGCTCATAACCCGAAGGTCGTAGGTTCAAATCCTACCCCCGCAACCAAATACCGAAAAAAGCCCCCTTTGCGAAAGCAAGCGGGCTTTTTTTCATTCGACGGTCCGGGATATTGCTGGCGCGCGCAGGCGGCACACGAATGATGTGTGCAATCGAGCATTCACTACGATATGCGACACACGCGCGCACCTCGCCCGTTCGCCGCTGATATGCACTGAACGTTGCGTAGAATTCCGAACTTTCTTCAGTTCGGCACACGGACTTCGCCCATGCTTCGGACGATCGCGGCGCTCGCCGCGCTTTCAGCGATGACCGGCACGGCCAACGCCGCCGACACCGACACGGCCTCGGCCAAACAGCGCTACGTCAGCCCGGGCATCGCCAACGTCACTGCGTCGGCAGCCCCGCGTCCGGACAACACGTCCCCCGACACCCGCTGCCGGGAACTGGCCGCCGGCATCGACGCGGTCATGCACTCGCCCGACCGCGGCCGGAAGGTCGCGCGCGGGATGGGCCCGGACGGCAAGCCGCGCAACGAACTGCGGGCCTACGACAAACGGGCCGACCTGGAAGCCGAGCACCAGCGCCTCGGCTGCCGATAACGAACAACGACGAACCCTCCGTCACCCGGCTCACTTACGCCGGGCATCGGCGTTTACGCATTCGCCCCGCCGTCGATCGTCAACCCGGTTCCGGTGATCGATCGTCCTTCCGGCCCGACGACGAACGCCACGAGCGCGGCCACGTCTTCGGCCTTGCCGTACTGCTGAATCGCCATCCGCGAACGCTGCGCATCGGCGTGCTCGCCATCGGCCGGATTCATATCGGTATCGGTGGAGCCCGGATGCACGATGTTCACCGTGATGCCGCGCGAGCCGAGATCGCGCGCGAGCCCTTGCGTCCAGCCGATCAATGCGGCCTTGCTCGCCGCATAGAGGCTCATCCCCGCATCGGGCACACGCGTCGCGAGGCAACTGCCGGTCGACACGATGCGCCCGCCCTCCCCGAGATGACGCGCCGCCGCCTGCGACGCGACGATCACCGCACGCACGTTCACGTTCAGCGTCGCATCGATATCGTCGAGCGTGAGGTCGTTCAGCGCGCCGGCCCGGAAAATCCCCGCGTTGTTGACGAGGATGTCGAGGCCGCCGAACGCCTGCGCGGCACGATCGACCGCGTTGCGCACGGCCACCGGATCGGCGCTGTCGGCCTGGATCGCCACGGCGCGACGGCCCAGCGCTTCGATGCCGGCGACGACGGCCTGCGCCCGCTCGGCCGATTTTTCATACGTGATCGCCACGTCGGCGCCCTCGGCTGCCAGCCGTTTGGCGATCGCCGCGCCGATGCCGCGGCTGCCGCCGGTAATGAGTGCACGCTTGCCCTGAAGTCGGTTCATGTCGGTTCCTTTCCTCATTTATGTAACGACCGACACAGAATGTGGCAAGTTGCGTCGCACAGTCAATTGATTTATTTTATCGATCGATACAGATATCGACGAAGGAACGGACGCAATGGCTGAACGAGGCCGACCGAGAAGCTTCGACAAGGAAGCGGCGCTGGATCGCGCGATGGAGGTGTTCTGGCGTCTCGGCTACGAAGGGGCGTCGATGACGGACTTGACGGCCGCGATGGGCATCGCGTCGCCGAGCCTGTATGCGGCCTTCGGCAGCAAGGAAGCGTTGTTCCGGCAAGCCCTCGAACATTACCGCGCAACCGAGGGGCAGGAAATCTGGGGGGGCGTCGAACGGGCGGCCAGCGCGTACGGCGCCGTGCAGAACTACCTGATGGATACCGCACGCGTGTTCACGCGGCGTTCGAAGCCGGCCGGCTGCCTGATCGTGTTGTCTGCGCTGCATCCGGCCGAACGTTCCGACATGGTCCGGCAGACGTTGATCGCGATGCGCGAGGGCACGGTCGACGCGCTGCGGGAACGCCTCGCGCAAGGCGTCGCGACCGGCGAAATATCGGCGCACGCGAACGTCGATGCGATCGCGCGCTACTACGTGACGGTTCAGCAGGGGATGTCGATCCAGGCGCGCGACGGCGCGAGCCGCCGCGATCTGGAGGCCGTCGCGCAGGCCGCGCTGGCCGCATGGCCGGCGCTCGTCGGCGCGCGCGGCGCGGCCGGCGCGACTGGCGGATAGCGGCAGGACGCCGCCGGGAGATTACTGTTTCGCGGCTTGCTGCACGTCCTTCGACGCATGCCACACGCGATAGCGGACGTCGAAGCCATCCGGTACATACACGACGAGCGGCAGACGGCTGTTGTAGCGCAGCAGCTGACCGTCGCCGCGCACCTGCACGAACCGTTGCTGCGGCGCCTGGCCCGGGCACGCCATCAGCGTCGATGCCGGGCCCTTCACGTCGGTGAGCCGGTAATACGTGTAGCCCCAGCCCTTCACGTCCTCGGCGGTCAGCTCGCCGCCGAACCACTGCTGATTGCAGTCGGTCTGCAGCGTCTTGCCGATCATCAACTCGACGCGCGCATCGCCCTCGTTCTCGAGCGCGGGCAGCGCGATCACGGCGCGCTGCTGGCCGGCGGCTGCCTGCGGAAACATCTTGATCGACTCGGCCGGCACGGCGGGTGCGGATGCCGGCGCGGCCACGCATGCGGCGGCCGTCGTCACGCAGAAGGCGGCCAGCGCGGCCCGGATCGCGAATTTCATCGATGTGCTCCTGAAAAACAAATGAGCCCCGGATGCTAACACTTTCGTCTCAAGACCTTACGAGGCTGTAATTTGGCGACACAATTGCAAACAGCCGGCAATCCCCGGGCGCGGTACTTATAGCGGAACCAACGGAGAACATCATGCTGAAGCTCATTGCCGCCGCCGGCGTCGCCACCCTGCTGGCCGGCTGCGTCGTCGCCCCGGACGCCGGATACGGCTACGGGCAGCCCTACTATTCCGATCCCGGCTATGCGTATGCCCCGTCTCCCGTGTACGGCACGGTCAACATCTGGGGCGGAGGCGGTGGACGCGACTGGGATCGCGGCCGGCGCGACTACCATCACTGGGACGGCGATCGCGGCAACCGCGGCAACGGTTGGTGGCGCGGCGGCGGACGCCGCGGCGACTGGAACGAAGGCGGCGGTGGCGGCGGACACGGTCGCGGCGACGGCGGCGGTCATCGCCACTGACGCGCAATTGCAACCGTTTGTATCCATGCATGGCCCGCCGATGGCCGGCGGCGCATCACACCGGCGAACGGACAGCCACGCAATAGACAAAGGCCCTCGCATCGAGCGAGGGCCTTTCGTCGTCCGGCCGGTCGAAGCGAACGTCGGCGAGAGCGTGGCCGCCGGGCACCAAACCCGCTCGCGCGCCGCCGCTTACCAGCCCGCCGGTTGCGCGTAGCCACCCTGCACCGGCGCCCCACACACATACGCACGCTGGTAGCGGTCGTAGCAATAGTTCGGGCCGTCGTCCTGGTACTGCGCCTGCTGATAGGTCGGGTAGGCAGGCTGCTGGTACGCGGGCGCCTGGTAGTAGGTCGGCGGCTGATAGGCCGGCGCCTGGTACGCGGGTGCCTGATATGCGACGGGCGGATTCATCGCCGACGTCACGATCGCACCCAGCACCGCGCCGCCGATCAATGCGCCGATGACGGCGCCGCCATCGCGGCCATGCGCGGACGCCGGGCCCGCGACCGCGAGCGAACCGGCAAGGACACATACTGCGGCAATCTTTTTCATGATGGACTCCCACGCGAAGTGGTACTGGATGCGATGCATTGTGGCGGTCCGCGACCGTAATAGATGCAGCAAGTGGTAACGCGCGATTACCGGTATCGCACCCGCCGAAACGCGGCGTCGCCGTGCTACGATTTTCGGCATACAGGAGACGCCGTCATGCAGCCCGAAACCGCCCGCCGTTTCGATACCGAATTCGCACCGCGCATCGCGCAGGCCATCGCCGCGTTCTTCGCCGATCACGTGCAGACCGACGTCGTCCCCTATGGCGGGCACGGGCAGCCGACGCGCGTGCAGATCCGCAGCGCGCCGCACGCGCACGTGAGTGGCTTCGTGCATCCGCTGAATCTCGAACTGACGTGGGACACCGACGAGATCGAGCGGCTGATGGAACCCGATGGCCCGCAGCGCTTCGAGCACTACCTCGCCGCGCTGCCGAGAAAGCTGGGCGCGTGGCAGGGCGCGCGCGACATCGATCTCGCATCGCGCACGCAGGCCGACCCGCTCGTGCGGCTCGGCGGCCTCGACTTCGAAGGCTGAATGCGCGCGCCCGCCGACGGCCGCGCGGCGCGACGTCGCGCGATGCGGCCCGGTGATACACTCGACCGGCCCCGTCCCGGTGCAGCCGCGCCGGCCGGGCCGTTCATCGCCGCCTCCACCCCTGCACATGGTTGCGCACGCAACCGGCAAGCGGGCGCGCGGACAACCATGCTCTCGCTCCTGTCATGAACGCCGATACCGGCCTGCCGCTTCCGCAACGCTACTGGGCGATCGTCTGCGTCGCCCTGGGCATCACGCTCGCCGTGCTCGACGGCGCCATCGCGAACGTCGCGCTGCCGACCATCGCGCGCGACCTGCGCGCGTCCGACGCCGCGTCGATCTGGATCGTCAACGCGTATCAGCTCGCGGTCACGATCACGCTGCTGCCGCTCGCGTCGCTCGGCGAACGTATCGGCTATCGCCGCATCTACATCGCCGGGCTCGCGCTGTTCACCGCGGCGTCGCTCGGCTGCGCGCTCGCCGGCTCGCTGCCGATGCTGGCCGCGATGCGCGTGATCCAGGGGTTCGGCGCGGCCGGCATCATGAGCGTCAACGCGGCGCTCGTGCGGATGATCTACCCGTCGTCGATGCTCGGGCGCGGGCTGTCGATCAACGCGATGGTGGTCGCGCTGTCGTCGGCGATCGGGCCGACGGTCGCGTCGGCGATCCTGTCGTTCGCGTCGTGGCCGTGGCTCTTCGCGGTCAACGTGCCGATCGGCATCGCGGCCGTGCTCGGCAGCCTGCGCGCGCTGCCGGCCAACCCGCTGCACGATGCGCCGTACGACTTCCCGAGCGCGCTGATGAACGCATGCGTATTCGGCCTGCTGATCACGGCCGTCGACGGGCTCGGTCACGGCGAAGGTCATGCGTACGTCGCGGCCGAACTGGCCGTCGCGTTCGTGGTCGGCTATTTCTTCGTGAAGCGTCAGTTGTCGCAGCCGGCGCCGCTCCTGCCGGTCGATCTGATGCGCATCCCGATGTTCGCGCTGTCGGTCTACACGTCGACGGCGTCGTTCACGTCGCAGATGCTCGCGTTCGTCGCGCTGCCGTTCTGGCTGCAGAATTCGCTGGGGTTCTCGCAGGTCGAGACGGGTCTCTACATGACGCCGTGGCCGCTCGTGATCGTGTTCGCCGCGCCGCTCGCGGGCGTGCTGTCGGACCGCTATTCGGCCGGCATGCTCGGCGGGATCGGGCTCGCGCTGTTCGCCGCCGGGCTGCTGTCGCTCGCGACGATCGGCGCGCACCCGGGCACGGTCGACATCGTATGGCGGATGGCGCTGTGCGGCGCGGGCTTCGGGCTGTTCCAGTCGCCGAACAATCGCGCGATGCTGTCGTCGGCGCCGCGCGCACGCAGCGGCGGCGCCGGCGGCATGCTGAGCACCGCACGCCTGACGGGCCAGACGCTCGGCGCCGCGCTCGTCGCGCTGATTTTCGGGCTCGCGCCGGACCGCGGGCCGACGATCGCACTCTATGTCGCCACGGCGTTCGCGGCGGTGGCCGCGGTCGTCAGCGTGCTGCGCATCGCATCGCCGCGGCCGGACACGGCAGCCTGACACCGTCGCGCGCCGCACAGGCGGCGGGCGTCATGCGGCGTCGAGCGTATCCATCACGAAGCGCACACGCGCCTTCACGCTCACGCGCGGCAACTCGATCAGCCGATAGCCGTACGACGTATAGCAATCGACCATCGCGTCGTAGGTCCGCACCGCCTCCGCGAAATCCTGCCGCCGCTCGGTGTCCTGCGCATAGATGTCGGGCCACGGCGGTGCGATGAACACGCGCCGGTGATAGCGGAAACGCCGCGCCGCGGCTTCCGCGTGCGCGGGCACCGCCAACCCGGTCAGCGTCAGATAGCCGATCACGTCCGGCACGCCGCGGTCGAAGAACACCGGACCGCGCGCCTGCCGCGCGAGATGGTAGGACCGCATCTCCCAGCTCAGCATCAGCTCGGCGAACGCTGCCGGGTCGCGCCACGGCAGCGCCGGGCCGTCGACGGCCATCTGGTCGCGGATCACGCCGCGCCCGGCCTCCTGCGAGCGCGCAAACCCGGCGCGCTCGAGCGCATCGAGCAACGTGCTCTTGCCCGAACCCGGGCCGCCCGTCACGACGAAGAAGCGGCCGGTCGTGTCGTCGACCGCTTCGTCGTCGCGATCGGCGGCGCGCGGCGCAGCGGCGCCCGGCGCGGCGGCGCCCGGCGCGAACTCACGCATGCGCGACCCGCCGGCCTGCCCGCCGCGTGACAGACGCCGCGGCGGCGACGCTGCGCAAGTCGGCGACGAAGGTGTCGCGCCAGACCGACAGGTCGTTCTCGCGCAGCCGCGCGAGGTTCTCCTCGTGACGCGCCTGCCGCTCCGCGAGCGGCATCGACAGCGCGCGTTCGAGCGCCTCGGCCATCTGCGACAGGTCGTACGGATTGACGAGCAGCGCGCCGGTCAGCTCGGCCGCCGCGCCCGCGAATTCCGACAGCACGAGCACGCCCGGATCGGCTGGATCCTGCGACGCGACGTATTCCTTCGCGACGAGATTCATCCCGTCGCGCAGCGGTGTCACGTAGCCGACCTGCGACATCCGGAAGAACGCCATCAGCAGGTTGCGCTCGTACTTGCGGTTCAGGTACTGGATCGGCGTCCAGTCGAGCTGCGAGAAGCGGCCGTTGATCCGGCCGGCCTCGCCTTCGAGCGTTTCGCGGATGTGCTGATAGGTCTGCACGTCGGAACGCGTCGGCGGCGCGATCTGCAGGAGCGACACGCGCCCCTGCCAGCCCGGCGCATTCGCGAGCATCCGCTCGAACGACTGGAAGCGCTCGACGAGCCCCTTCGAGTAATCGAGACGGTCGACGCTCATCACCAGCTTGCGGTCGCCCAGCGCCTCGCGCAGCATCTTCACCGGCTTGCGCGTGCCGTACTGGACGGCCGCCTGCGCGATCGCGTCGGGATGCACGCCGATCGGATAGGCCGCGACCTTCACGACGCGGCCATGCGCGTGCAGCATCCCGTCGTCGCTCGCCGCGCCAATGCCGCGCCGCTCGATGTAGTCGGTGAAGGCCTGCTTGTCGGCCTCCGTTTGGAAACCCGCGACGTCGTACGCGCACATGAACTTCACGAGTTCCTCGTGCGGCGGCACGAGGCGCAGCATGTCCGGCGACGGAAACGGGATGTGCAGGAAGAAGCCGATCGGGTTCTTCACGCCGAGTTCGCGCAAGCAGTTCGCGAACGGCAGCAGGTGGTAGTCGTGCACCCAGATCAGGTCGTCCGGCCGCAGCAGCGCGGCGAGCTGCTTCGCGAGCATCGCGTTCACGCGCAGGTAACCGGCGTACTCCTGCCGATCGAAGCGCGCGAGATCGCCGCGGTAATGGAACACCGGCCACAGCGTCGCGTTCGAGAAGCCGCGGTAGTACTGGTCGTAGTCGCGCCGGGTCAGGCCGACCGTCGCATACGTCACGTTGCCGTCCCGCTGGATCGCGGGCTCGGCATCCGGCGTACCGACGATCTCGCCGTTCCAGCCGAACCAGACGCCGCCCGTTTCCTTCAGCGCGTCCATCACGCCGACGGCCAGACCGCCCGCGCTCGGGCGCGTGTCCTCGCCGGCGGCGACACGATTCGATACCACGATCAATCTGCTCATGCGACTTCCCCTCCTCGATTCGATTGGCTGGCGCGCAACGCACGCCGAAGCAGGCGCGGCGGCCCGAAGGCGGCCGCGCGGCGACTCAGTTCCGAGAATTGCAATGAAATACGGCGGTGGAATGCGGCGACGACCGTATCAAGCGTCCTGCTCCTGACCGAGGTCGCGTTGATAGTCGAGCCCTTCCGGGCGAGCACCACCCTGGTTGTGATCGCCGTCCGACGGCGTCTCGTCCGGCGCGCCCGCAGGCGGTGCCGATGGCGCGTCGGTCTGCGGACGCGGGCGGTCTTCCGGATGGCCGGCCGCCGCGTCAGGCGGCCGGTGTGACAACCGTTTCGAACGGCGCATGGCTGGGTGTCTCATATGCGGCGCGGCTCGAGGCCGTCGTAGAAACATTCCATAACAAAACAGTCTAGGTCGCGTCATCGCGGCCGATGGTAACAATTACCTTCAATTTGTAACGTTTCGACCCTTCGTCGAGCATCTATCCGACAATAACGCCGCCCGCGCGCACGCGGCCTGCCGCACGGCGATTTGTCAAAGCTTTGCAGTTTTCCCATGACAATTGCGAAACAATGACGCGGCATCAGGCGTGCACGCGTCGCCGCTCACCCAGACAGGACTTGCACTCAGGGATGAACATTTGTTTCGAATCGCCGCGCCGGGCCACGCCGGCGCGCGTCGTGCTGGCCGCGATCGCCACGGCCGCACTGCTGTCCGGCTGCAATTCGTTGTACAGCGAAGGCGCGACGGCCGGCGCCGGTATCGCGGGCGCCGCGATCGCCTCCAAGGTCACCAACAACGCCGCCGTCGCGACGGGCATCGGCCTCGGCGCCGTCGCCGGCGCGCGGGCCGGCGTCCAGTATACGCAACGCGTCGCGCACCGCTACACGCAGGAGCAGATCGCGAAGGCGGCCGGCCCGCTCGACGTCGGCGGCGTCGCGCCGTGGTCGACGCACCATTCGTTCCCGATCGAGGACGACGAGCAGGGCCGCGTGACGGTCAGCCGCATGATCAGCGTCGGTCCGCTCGACTGCAAGGAAATCGTGTTCGCGGTCGACACGCCGGCGAAGGCCGACAAGGCCGCGCAATCGGCGTTCTACGTCGCCACCATCTGCCGCGACGGGCCCGTGTGGAAATGGGCGTCGGCCGAACCGGCGACCGAACGCTGGGGCGCGCTGCAATGAGCGTCGCGATTCGTATCGCGGCGATCGGTGCGCTGTGCGCGGCGACGGTTGTGCTGTCGGGCTGCGGGTCGGTCGGCGCGGCGAGCGGCGCGCTGGCCGGTGCGGCGACGGGCCTCGTCACCGCGAACCCGGCGGTCGGCGTCGGTGTCGGGATCGCCGTGCAGGCCGCGACCGACGAAGCCGTCAACCGCACGATGAAGCAGCTCCATCAGAACCAGCAGGACGCGATCGCGAAGACGGCCGGCAGTCTCGCCGTCGGCGAAGTGAAGCCGTGGAAGGTGAAGAACACGCTGCCGCTCGAAAACGGCGAAGGCGAGGTGCGGGTCACACGCGCGTACTCGTCGGCGCTCGCGTTGTGCAAGGAATTCGCGTTCTCGGTGAAGGACGGCGACAAGGCCGACTGGTATTTCGCGAATGCGTGCCAGCAAGGCACGCACTGGAAGTGGGCGTCGGCGGAACCGGCCGTCGATCGGTGGGGAAATTTGCAGTAACGGGGCGATACGTGGTGCGTGGTGCGCGGCGCGTGATGCTCGAAGCACGCGAATACCGGGCCGGGTCGCACGGCCCGGCCCGGCGCGATCAGGACTCGACGTCCTCCAGGCTGAAGATTTCGGTCTGGTCGTTGTACGAGAAGATCTCGCCGTAACGGCCCCAGTCGATCACCGCGTCGAGCGTCTCCTCGGCCGCGCCGTCCGACAGGAAGTCCTCGAGCTCCTGCTCGAAGCGCACGCGCGGCGCGCGGTGGCCCGGACGCTCGTTCAGCACCTTCTTGATCCGCGCGGCGAGCGGCACGTGCTTCAGCAGGTGATCCGCGAACATCAGCTTGCGCTCCTGCGTGCCGAATTCCGCGAACACGCGCCCCGGCGGCGTCAGGAACACGTCGCCTTCGCGCACGTCCGCGAAGCCGAGGTACTGCAGCACTTCCGCGATCGGGAACAGGTCGTCGACCTCCAGATGCAGCGTGCGCGCGATTTCCGGCATGTCGGCACGACCGTGGTACGGCGCCATCGCGAGCGTCTCGATCAGGCCGGCCATCAGGTTGGTCGACACCTGCGGCAACCAGCTGCCGAGCTCGAGCCCCTTCTTCGTCGCCTCGCCGGTCTGGCGCGCGGTCATCTTCGCGTAGATGTCGTCGACCAGCTTGCGGAACGCCGGGTCGAGACGATTGCGCGGGTGCTTGAACGGCACCTTGATCTCGGCGATCACGCGGCCCGGGTTCGACGACAGCACGAGGATCCGGTCGCACATGAACACCGCTTCCTCGATGTTGTGCGTGACGATCAGCACCGACTTGATCGGCATGCGGCCCTGCGTCCACAAATCCAGCAAGTCGGTGCGCAGCGTTTCGGCGGTCAGCACGTCGAGCGCGGAGAACGGCTCGTCCATCAGCAGAATGGTCGGATCGACGACGAGCGCGCGCGCAAAGCCCACGCGCTGGCGCATCCCGCCCGACAGCTCGCGCGGATACGCGTTCTCGAAGCCGTCGAGGCCGATCAGGTCGATCGCGGCCAGCGCGCGTTCGCGCCGTTCGCGCGCGCCGACGCCGAGCGCCTCGAGCCCGGCTTCCACGTTCTGCAGCACGGTGAGCCACGGGAACAGCGCGAAGGTCTGGAACACCATCGCGACGCCCTCGGCCGGGCCGCGCAACGGCTTGCCGAGATAGGTCACCTCGCCGTCGGTCGGCTCGATCAGGCCGGCGATGATACGCAGCAGCGTCGACTTGCCCGAGCCCGATCGGCCGAGCAGGCCGACGATCTCGCCTTCACGCAGCGACAGGTTCGCATCGTCGAGCACGAGCAATTCGCCCTGCGTCTTGTTGAAGCCGCGGCAGACGTGATCGACGCGCAGGATCTCTTCACCGAGGCGCGGCGGCTGGGACGTCTGGACGGGGGCGTTTACAGCATTCGGATTGTGCATCGCGTTTCGCTCTCAATCGGTCTCAGTCGAGCCGCAGCTTCGCTTCGGCGAAGGCATACAGCGGGCGCCACAGCAGGCGGTTGAACAAGGTGACGAACAGGGACATCACGGCGATGCCCAGGATGATCTTCGGAAAATCGCCGGCGGCGGTGGTCTGCGCGATGTAGGCGCCGAGGCCGTGCGCCTCGATCCTGGTGCTGCCCCACTGCACGGCTTCCGACACGATGCTCGCGTTCCACGCGCCGCCCGATGCGGTGATCGCGCCCGTCACGTAGTACGGGAAGATGCCGGGCAGAATCGCCTGACGCCACCACTGCCAGCCGCGAATGCGGAAGTTGGTCGCCGCTTCGCGATAGTCGTTCGGGTAGGACGTTGCGCCGGCGATCACGTTGAACAGGATATACCACTGCGTGCCGAGCACGATCAGCGGCGACAGCCAGATATCCGCGTTCAGGTGGAAGCGCGCGATCACGATCACGAACACCGGGAACAGCAGGTTCGCCGGGAACGCGGCGAGGAACTGCGCGAGCGGCTGCAGCTTCTCGGCCAGCTTCGGGCGCAGCCCGACCCACACGCCGATCGGCACCCAGATCACGGAGGCGATCGAGATCAGCACGACCACGCGCAGCAGCGTGATGAGCCCGAGCACGAGCACGTGGCCGACCTCGGCCATCGTCACGCCGGTCGCGACGAAGCTGACGACGCGCCAGACGATATAGGCCGTGCCGATCAGCACGAGCCCCGCCCACGCGATGTCGACCGTGCGCGACGCCTTCTTCTCGACTTTCGGCAACGTGAAGCGCATCGCACCGGACAGCGGCAGGCGCAGCGGGATCCGCGCGGCCTTCGCGAAAAACCAGCCGGCCGGTACGAGCAGCTGATGGATCAGCCGCGTGCGGCGCACGAGGTCGAGCAGCCACGATTGCGGCGCGTCGCCCGACGCGGTGTTCTCCATCCGGAACTTGTCGGCCCACGCGATGAGCGGGCGGAACAGGAATTGGTCATACGCGAGGATCACGACCGTCATCGTCAGGATCACCCAGCCGATCGCGCCGAAGTTCTTGTCCGAGATCGCCTGCGCGAGATACGCGCCGATGCCCGGCAGCGTGATCGTCTGGTTGCCGACGGTGATCGCCTCCGACGCGACGACGAAGAACCAGCCGCCCGACATCGACATCATCATGTTCCAGATCAGGCCCGGCATCGAAAACGGCACTTCGAGCTTCCAGAAGCGTTGCCAGGACGTCAGGTGGAAGCCGCGCGACACTTCGTCCAGGTCGCGCGGCACCGTGCGCAGCGACTGGTAGAAACTGAACGTCATGTTCCACGCCTGGCTCGTGAAGATCGCGAAGATCGCGGCCAGCTCGGCGCCGAGCACGCGGCTCGGGAACAGCGCAAGGAAGAACGTGACCGTAAACGAGATGAAGCCGAGCACCGGCACCGACTGCAGGATGTCGAGGATCGGGATCAGCACCATGCCCGCGCGGCGGCTTTTCGCGGCGAGCGTGCCGTAGACGAGCGTAAACACGAGCGACGCGACCATCGCGGCGAGCATCCGCAGCGTGGTGCGCAGCGCATATTCGGGCAGGTTCGACGGATCGAGCGAGATCTTCTGCGTCTGCAGCACGCCGATCGGCGCCATCGTTTCGTGAAAGCCGACCACCGCCATCGCGATCAGGCAGATGATCAGCGGAAATGCGATGAAGTCCCACCGGTTCGGCAGCACGCGCCACGCGGATGCGTTGGCGGTCCGGTTCGGATTGAAGAATCCGACGTTCATCAGGCGCCCTCCCCGGTAAGGCCGATCGAAGCCGGCAGTCGATGTTGATTCATGGCAAAGCGCACGGGCGCGGTAATTCGATTGACTGGCGATCTCGTGCACGCGCGGCGCGCCGGGCACGCACGCATGCGCAGCCGCGGCCGGTCGAGCCGGGCCGCGACGGCACGACACTACACCAACCTGTATTTCAGGTACAACCGTCCCCGGACGGCGCAGGCAGCGCAGGGATCGTGCCCGGCGCGTGGACGGATGGCGGGCGCGCGGTACGGAACAGCCTGGCCGCAGTCCTGCGGCCGGCACGCAGGCCCGAATTATGCCGTGATCCGGGCCGGCCGTGAACCCGCCACCCGCACGCGGGCACAAACCGTGTCCGGCATCAGCAGCCGGAGACGACGAAGCAGGTATGATCGGGGCTAGCCCCCGGGGGTCGTTTCGGCCGTGTCGCGGCAATGCGCACGCGCTTCGTGTCGACAGGCCCGGGGATCGACCGACGAGCGGGAGGAAGGGAATGGCAGGAAACTTGGTGATCGTCTGTCGCGATCAGGATGCCGATGCGTTCTATGAACTCATGCAGGAGTACGGGTCGTTCCAGACGCGGCTGTCGTCCACGGCGTGGTACCTGAACATGAACGTCGTGCCTGAATCGCTGCAGGAGGAAATCCTGGAGCGTCTCGGCCGGTATACGACCGTCTACATCTTCGAGGCCACCACGGTGACCTACAACACGATCGACAGCAACGCGGCCGAGACGCTCGGCACGCTGTTCGGCGAATGACGCCGCGCGGCGCCTGCCCGGTCGGGCAGGCGCCGCGGCCGCTCAGGCGGCCTGTGCGTGACGTTCGTCGTCCTTCGGCACGACCTCGAACGGGAACGTCATCGACACGCGCAGACCGCCTTCGGGGCGATTGCCGATGTCGCACGCGCCCCCGAGCCTGAGCACGAGCCGCTCGACGATCGCGAGCCCGAGCCCGCTGTGGCCGTTCC
This sequence comes from Burkholderia sp. MSMB1072, assembly GCF_001524725.1. Taxonomy (NCBI): domain Bacteria; kingdom Pseudomonadati; phylum Pseudomonadota; class Betaproteobacteria; order Burkholderiales; family Burkholderiaceae; genus Burkholderia; species Burkholderia sp. MSMB1072. The sequence continues at coordinate 221,379 of NZ_LOYC01000071.1, read as the reverse complement.
CGCCGCGCGCGGGATCGAGCCGCACGAACGGCCGCGTGGCGGCCGCGAGGTCGCGCGGCGCGATGCCGCCGCCGCTGTCGCTGACCGACAGCACATAGCCGGTCGGCGTGCGCGCCGTCTCGACGAGCACGGGCGGTGCGCCGTACGCATGCGCGTTGTCCAGCAGGTTCGACAGGATCCGATCGAGCGTCGCCGTCGGCAGCCGGAAGCCGGGATCGGCCTCCAGCCGCGTCTGGACCGTCGGCGCGTTCGGCGCGACCGCGCGGTAACTGCGCGCGATCCGCTCGCAGGCCTGATCGACCGGCACCGGCTCGCTGCGATCGGCTCCGCCATGCGCAAATACCAGGAACTGGTCGACGATGTGCGACATCGAGTCGACGTCGCGCACGACGCCGTCGCGCAGCCGCGCGTCGTCCATCATTTCCGCCCGCAGGCGCATCCGGGCGAGCGGCGTGCGCAAGTCGTGGGCGACGCCGGCCAGCATCACCGCGCGATCGCTCTCGGCCTGCGACACCTGCTCCACCATCTGGTTGAAGCCGCGCGTGAGCTGGCGCAGCTCGCGCGGCCCGCGTTCGCGCAGCGGCGGGACCGGCTGCCCGCGGCCGAAACGCGCGACCGCGCGCGCGAGCGAGCGCAGCGGCTGCTGCAATTGCCAGGCCGCGAACAGCGCGGCGATCACGCCGGCCGAGAAGATCGTGCCGAGCCACAGCAGCATCCGGTCGAGCGAGCGCGGCGGCCGCAGCGGCTGCACGGGCACCACGATCCAGTTGCGATCGGCCGGCTCCTTCACCCACAGCACCGGCGGATGGCCGGGCGTGCCGATCTCGACCTGCGTGCCAGGCGGCATGCGGTCGCTCACGTCGTCGCGGAACCGCTTCAGCGGCGGCGGCAGCCCCGCATCGCCGCCCTTCGGCACGTCGGCGCTGTCCGGCGACACGAGCCGCACGCGCGACGGCAGCGGCTGGTCGGGCGTGCGCGCCACGTGCTGGCGCACCGCATCGACGAGGAACGCGGCCTCCTCGACCGCATAACGCGTCTGCATCTGGTTGCGCTCGAGCCGCATCGCGAAGAACCACGCGAAGTGCGACAGGAGCAGGACGCCGACGACGAGCAGCGCCAGCCGCCCGAACAGCGAATCAATGGGTTTGCGCATGGGCCTCGCCGTCGGGCACGAACACGTAGCCGCGCCCGCGGACCGTCTGGATGAAGCGCGGAGTCGACGGATCCGTTTCGAGGATGCGGCGCAGGCGCCACACCTGGACGTCGATGCCGCGGTCGGTGCCGTCGTACTCGGGCCCGTGCAGCAACTCGAGCAGCCGCTCGCGCGTGAGCGTGCGCAGCGCGTGGTTCACGAAGATCTTCAGCAGCGCGAATTCGCTGCTCGACAGTGTGGCCGGCTTGCCGTCGACCGACAGCGTGCGCGCCTGGAAGTCGAGCAGGAAGCGGCCGAACGCGAACGGCTCGCGCTGCTCGGGCGCGGCCGCCGACGGCGTCGCGCGGCGGCGGCGCAACACGGCCTGCACGCGTGCGAGCAGCTCGCGCGGGTTGAACGGCTTGCCGAGGTAGTCGTCCGCGCCGAGCTCGAGCCCGACGATGCGGTCGACGTCGTCCGCCCGCGCGGTCAGCATGATCACGGGGATGTCGTCGCCGGCCGCGCGCAACTGGCGCAGCGCGGTCAGGCCGTCCACGCCCGGCATCATCAGGTCCAGCACGATCAGGTCGGGCCGTTCGCGCTCGAGGCGTTTCTCGAGCGTCGCCGCGTCGTGCAGCACGGACACTTCCATCCCCTGGCGCACGAGATAGTCGCGCAGCAGGTCTCGGAGTTCTTGGTCGTCGTCGACGATGAGGATCTGGGTAGTCATGGCTCGAAGTTTATCGCGCGAGGGCGGAGTGGAAGAACGAAACAAAGGGGCGAAAGGGTTACTGCGGGTTACCGCGCAAGGGAACTGTAATGCACGGTAACCGGGCCGCCACCCCGCGTAACACCCGCCGGGGCCCGGATCGCTAACCTGCGTCTTACCGGATGCGGTACCCGGCTTTCCCGGCACCGCATCGCCGGACCCTTTGGATACAAGGAGTTTCTGAAATGTATAAGAAGACTTCCCGCGTGGCCATCGCGGCCGCCACCGTGCTCGCTCTCGCATTCGGCACCGCGCATGCCGCGCAGCCCAACGACATGCCGCCGCCGGGCGGCCCCGGCATGCACCGGATGCATGACGGCCACGAAGGCGGCCCGTTCGGCGCGATCATGAAACTGCACGATCAGCTGAAGCTCAACGCGTCGCAGGAGCAGCAATGGCAGGCGGCCGTCAACACGATGAAGCAGAACCGTGACGCGATGCGCAAGAGCCACGAGCAGATGCGCGAGCAGTTCAAGGCGCAGCAGAACCAGCCGATCCTCGACCTGAGCGCGATGCATTCGGCACGCCAGCAGGCGGAGGCGCAAAACGCGCAACTGCGCGAGCAGACGTCCGCCGCGTGGCTCACGTTCTACAACGGGCTGAACGACTCGCAGAAGACGATGGTCAGCACGGCGCTCAAGCAGCAGTTCGCGAAGATGGAGCAGCGCCACGAGAAGATGAAGGAGCGCTGGGAGCAGCATCGCGCGGCCGCCAAGGGCGCGTCGGCGCCGGCGCAGTAAGCCGGCGGGCCGCTCCCGCAGCGGCGCGGAAGGGGAACGCAGGCACCTGCCTGCGTTCCCCTTTTTGTTTCAGGCGACGTCGAACAGCAGCACCTCGGCCGTGCGGCCGCGCGCGAACGCCACCGCGTCCACGCCGCCGATCCGCGCGCCGTCGCCGACGGCCAGCGCGCGGCCGTTGACCTCGACCTCGCCGCGCGCCACGTGCACGTAGACGCTGCGCCCGGCCGGCACGTCGAATGCGGTCGTCTCGTCGCCGTCGATCAGCCCCGCGAAGATGCGGGCGTCCGCCCGCATCGACAGCGCGCCGTCGCCGCCGTCGGGCGCCGCGACGAGCCTCAACCGGCCGCGCTTCTCGTCGTCGGCGAAACGCCGTTCCTCGTAGCCGGGCCGCCCGCCCCGCTCGGCCGGCTGCAGCCAGATCTGCAACAGGTGCAGCGGCCGATCGCGCGACGCGTTGGTTTCACTATGCACGAGCCCCGTGCCGGCGCTCATCCGCTGGATGCCGCCGGCACGGACGATCGCGCCGCAGCCGAGGCTGTCGCGGTGCGCGAGCGCGCCGTCCAGCACGTAAGTGACGATCTCCACGTCGCGGCGCGGCTGCATCCCGAACCCGCGCGTCGGCGCGATCAGGTCCTCGCTCAGCACGCACAGCGCGCCGACGGGCGGACGCACCGGCGCATGCGCGGGCGCGGGCGCGGTGCGGCAGCCGGGCGAAAAACTGTGGCTCGATTCGAGCCAGCCGTGGCGCGTGTGGCAGCGGTCTTCGGCGCGCAGGATCTGGAACATGGGGCGGACGTTCGGGACGCAGATTGTCTGTTCGGGTTTACCTCCACTGTAGGGTGGGGTCGAACGCGCCACAATCCGTCGCCCGCGCACCGCATCGTTGCATTCGCGCAATCAATTGCCGAAATATTCGCTGCGAATACCACGATTACCGCAACAGCCGAATCGAGGAATCGGTCGACCGTGCCGGATTGCCGTTTTCCGGGTATCGCGTTCGGGTAAAATACCGCCCTTTTGGCGTTCGCCGTTCCGGCAGCCGCCAACGCCAGAGCGCCGATCGGCGATTTTTGGCCGTCTAGAATACGCCGCGGCGCCCGGTCCGACCGGCCGCGAGCGCCCCCCGGAAAGTCAGCAACAGAAGGATGGAAATGAAGAAGGCCGCCCTGTGCGCCGCCCTCGCCCTCGTGGCGGGCAGCGCCTTCGCGAAGGAGTGGAAGACCGTGCGGATCGGTGTCGATGCCAGTTACCCGCCGTTCGAGTCGACCGCGCCGAGCGGCGAGATCGTCGGTTTCGACGTGGATCTCACCAAGGAAATCTGCAAGCGGATCAACGTGAAATGCGTGTGGGTGGCGCAGGATCTCGACGGGATCATTCCGGCGCTGAAGGCGAAGAAGTACGACGTCATCGTGTCGTCGCTGACCGTCACGGACAAGCGCCGCGAGCAGATCGACTTCTCCGACAAGGTGTACGACGCGCCCGCGCGCATGATCGCGAAGACCGGCTCGCCGCTGCTGCCGACGGTCGCGTCGCTGAAAGGCAAGCGCGTCGGCGTCGAGCAGGGCTCGACGCAGGAAACCTACGCGAAGGCGTACTGGGAACCGCACGGCGTGACGATCGTTCCTTACCAGAATCAGGACCAGGTCTATACCGATCTCGGCTCGGGCCGCCTCGACGCGACGCTGCAGGATGAGCTGCAGGCCGATTACGGCTTCCTGCGCACGCCGCGCGGCAAGGGCTTCGCGTTCGCCGGGCCGGAGGTGAAGGATCCGAAGACGATCGGCGACGGCACCGCGATCGGCCTGCGCAAGGAAGATACCGACCTGAAGCACAAGATCAACCAGGCGCTGGCCGACATGCACAAGGACGGCACGTACGACAGGCTGTCGCACAAGTACTTCTCGTTCAGCGTCTATTCGGCGTCGGCTCGCTGAGCGCCGACAAGAAGAAGCAGCGGATGCGGGGGCGGCCCCGCGTCCGGGCAGTACAGGCAGTCAACCACGCGCCGCCCGCTCCCTTGCCCGCCGCTCGCGCGACGGGCGGGCCCGGCACCGTTGCCGGGGCGGACGGTCATGATACGCACGGGGCGTTCCGCGCAGCTTGGCGGGCGCGTCTTTCGCGGCGCACTGCGTGCGCCCTCAGGGACCACACCAGGGACCCCATATGTTTCTACAAGGCTACGGCCCGCTGATCCTCGCCGGCACCTGGCAAACCGTCAAACTGGCGGTGCTTTCGCTTGCGCTGTCGTTCCTGCTGGGGCTGCTCGGCGCCGGCGCGAAACTGTCGCGCAATCGCGTGACGAACGGCGTCGGCACCCTCTACACGACGCTGATCCGCGGCGTCCCCGATCTCGTGCTGATGCTGCTGCTGTTCTACAGCCTGCAGATCTGGCTGAACATGGCGACCGACGCGCTCGGCTGGGACCAGATCGACATCGATCCGTTCCTCGCCGGCGTGCTCGTGCTCGGCTTCATCTACGGCGCGTACTTCACCGAGACGTTCCGTGGCGCGTTCCTGTCGGTGCCGCGCGGCCAGCTCGAGGCCGGCAGCGCCTACGGGATGACGAACTGGCAGGTGTTCACGCGGATCATGTTCCCGCAGATGATGCGCTTCGCACTGCCGGGCATCGGCAACAACTGGCAGGTGCTCGTGAAGTCGACCGCGCTCGTGTCGATCATCGGCCTGGCCGACGTCGTGAAGGCGTCGCAGGACGCCGGCAAGGGCACGCTGCGGTTCTTCTTCTTCACGCTGATCGCGGGTGCCGTCTACCTCGCCATCACGACGATCTCGAACTTCGTGCTGATGTGGCTCGAAAAGCGCTACTCGACCGGCGTCCGCAAGGCTGACCTATGATCGAACTCATCCAAGAATACTGGCGCAACTATCTCTACACCGACGGCTATCGCATCACCGGTGTCGCGATCACGCTGTGGCTGCTGGTCGTGTCGATCGGCCTCGGCTTCTGCCTGTCGGTGCCGCTCGCCGTGGCGCGCGTGTCGAAGAAGAAATGGCTGTCGGGCGCCGTGTGGCTGTACACGTACGTGTTCCGCGGCACGCCGCTCTACGTGCAGTTGCTGCTCTGCTACACGGGCCTCTACAGCCTGCAGGTCGTGCGCGGCACGCCGATGCTCGACGCGTTCTTCCGCGACGGGATGCACTGCACGCTGCTCGCGTTCACGCTGAACACCTGCGCGTACACCACCGAAATCTTCGCGGGTGCGATCAAGGCGACATCGTACGGCGAGATCGAAGCCGCGCGCGCGTACGGAATGTCCACGTTCACGATGTACCGCCGCGTGATCCTGCCGTCGGCGCTGCGCCGCGCGCTGCCGCTGTACAGCAACGAAGTGATCCTGATGCTGCACGCGACGACGGTGGCCTTCACCGCGACCGTGCCGGACATCCTGAAGATCGCGCGCGACGTGAACTCGGCGACCTACATGTCGTTCCACGCGTTCGGCATCGCCGCCCTGCTCTATCTCGTGATCTCGTTCACGCTCGTGTGGCTGTTCCGCCAGGCCGAGCGCCGCTGGCTCGCGTATCTGCGCCCGCAAGGCAAATAAGTTTCCGCAGGAATATTGATGAATTCCCAGACTCAAAAGCTTTTCGTCGACGATCTCCACAAGCGGTACGGCGACAACGAGGTGCTCAAGGGCGTGTCGCTGAAGGCGAACTCGGGCGACGTGATCAGCGTGATCGGCTCGTCCGGTTCCGGCAAGAGCACGATGCTGCGCTGTATCAACTTCCTCGAGCAGCCGAACGCGGGCCGCATCTTCGTCGACGGCGAGGAAGTGCGCACCGCGCTCGACAAGACGGGCGCGCTGCGCGCGGCCGATTCGAAGCAGCTTCAGCGCGTGCGCACCAAGCTGTCGATGGTGTTCCAGCACTTCAACCTCTGGTCGCACATGAACGTGATCGAGAACGTGATGGAAGCGCCGGTGAACGTGCTCGGCATCCCGAAGAAGGAAGCCGAGGAGCGCGCGCGCGAATATCTCGAGAAGGTCGGCCTCGCGCCGCGCGTCGAGAAGCAGTATCCGTCGCATCTGTCCGGCGGCCAGCAGCAGCGCGTGGCGATCGCGCGTGCGCTGGCGATGCATCCGGACGTGATGCTGTTCGACGAGCCGACTTCCGCACTCGATCCGGAACTCGTGGGCGAAGTGCTGAAGGTGATGCAGAAGCTGGCCGAGGAAGGTCGCACGATGATCGTCGTCACGCACGAGATGGGTTTCGCGCGCAACGTGTCGAATCACGTGATGTTCCTGCACCAGGGCCGCGTCGAGGAAGAAGGCGTGCCGGCCGAGGTGTTCGCGAACCCGAAAAGCGAACGCCTGCGCGGCTTCCTGTCCGGCAGCCTCAAGTAACGCCCGTCACCCGCCACGCCCGAACGGGCGCCCCGCGGTTCGCCGCGCGGCGCCCGTTTTGCGTTTACGCGGCGCTCACCGGCGCGCCGTCGGCGAACGCGCGCAGTTCGTCGCCCGCCAGCCGGTAACGCACCCACTCGCTCTGCGGCGCCGCGCCGACGCGCTCGTAGAAGCGGATCGCCGGCTCGTTCCAGTCGAGCACGCTCCATTCGAAACGCCCGCAGCCCGACTCGACCGCGATCCGCGCGAGCGCCTTCAGCAGCCGCAGCCCCGCGCCGGCGCCGCGAAAACGCGGCGACACGTACAGATCCTCCAGATACAGCCCCTGCCGCGCGAGCCACGTCGAATACGAGAAGAAATACACAGCGAAGCCGGCCGGCTCGCCGTCGACCTCGCACATCAGCGTACGCGCGGGCGAGCCTTCGCCGAACAGGCTGCGCTCGAGCGATTCCGGCGTCGCGACGACTTCGTGCTCGGCCTTCTCGTAGACGGCCAGTTCGGTGATGAAGCGCAGGATCAGCGGCACGTCGGCGACGGTGGCGGAACGGATATCGATTTGCACGGTGGTGAGCCCTCCTTCGGCCCGGACGGAAAACGGAATACGGCGCCGGCGCTCCCGCATCTGGCGCCGGTGAGATCGACATGCTACGTTCACGGCGCAACTGCAGGAAGTGCAGTTTCTTCATCCGGACATGAACATGATGCATCCCGACCTGCGCCGCCTCGACCTGAACCTGCTGCTCGTGTTCGACGCGTTGTACCGCCACCGGTCGGTCGCGGCGGCCGCGCATGAACTCGCGCTGAGCCCGTCGGCGTTGAGCCATGCGCTCGCCCGGCTGCGCGACGCGATCGGCGATGCGCTGTTCGTGCGCCTCGGCAACGAGATGCAGCCCACCGTGCGCGCCGACGACATCGCCACATGGGCCGGCGACGCACTCGATGCGATGTCGAAGGGGCTCGCCCGCGCGCGCCGCTTCGATCCCGCGCAAAGCGACCGTACGTTCGTGTTCGCCGCGACCGACTACACGGCGTTCGCGGTGCTGCCTGCGTTTCTGGCCCGCATCCAGCACGTGGCGCCGCACCTGCGGATCCGCGTCGTCCATTCGGACCGCAAGATTTCCGTCGACGAGCTCGCGGCCGGCCGCATCGACTTCGCGCTCGGCTACCACGAGGAATCGGCGGCCGACGCGCCCGGCATCGAGGATTTCGACTGGTTCTCCGACGACTATGTCGTGATCGCGAGCGCCACGCATCCTGACGTCCGTCGGCGGCTGACGCTCGACCAGTATCTGGCGGCCCGCCACGTGGTCGTCACGCCGTGGAACGAAGCGCGCGGCGTCGTCGATCACGTGCTCGACCGGCTCGGCCTCGCGCGCCATGTGGCCGTGCAGTTGCCGACCGTGCTCGCCGCGCCGTTCGTGATCGCGGAGTCGGCACTCCTGATGACCGTGCCGAACCGCGCCGCGCAGGCGCTGCGCCACGCGGCGCCGATCCGCATCTTCCCCGCGCCATTCGAGATCCCGCGCTACACGGTGAAGGTCTACTCGCATGCGAAGCACGCGCGCACCGATGCGCATCGCTGGATTCGCGCCCAGTTGCTCGACGCGCGACCAAGTCCGGACTAAGCGCCGCCGCGCGAAGCAGGACAGGCGTTTCAGGCGTCGATCGACGATGGCGGCAATCGCCCGAATCATTACGAAATACTTACCAATTTCGCGACTTTCGCGCTTACGCCGGCGCCCCGGCAACGTCAATAGTGGCAATCCTTGACCCATGCCCGCGGAATCCATGTCTCCCTTGTGGGACAAGGGTTTTCCGGCAATCGAGCACCCTTGCCCCCCCTGTTGCGCAGCGTGTTGCATGGCAATTTGGCGACAGCGGTTAGTCAAACAACGATTTCCGTCGCCACAAAATTGTATTTTTGCTAAATTAGTAACCAAAGTAGCAAAACGAAGTTCGTGAAATGTAGTTTAGCTTCACGACACAACAAGGAGACCCCGCAGGCCGACCCGGCTGCGCGGGACCGCTCAACGGTTTTCCGTCTGCTTGCCCGCGTGCTGCGCTTACCGGCCCTGCACGAGGTCTCCCTGGTTATCCCGCTTTTGCCCGGCGCTCGCGCTCCGGGCATCTCGTGCAGTCTGGGTTGACTTTTTGACAGGGTATGGAGGAGATGATGAAGAAAGCTTTGGTCGCGGCCGCGCTGATGGCTGCTGGGGTGGTGACGGCGCACGCGCAGAGCAGCGTCACGCTGTATGGCCGCCTGGATGCAGGCATCGAGTACATGAACGGCCTGCAGAACGGCCACCAAGTGCGCGCGGAAAGCGGCGACTGGGGCACGAGCCTGTGGGGCTTGAAGGGCAGCGAAGACATCGGCGGCGGCAACAAGATCCTGTTCCACCTCGAAGGCGCGTTCAACACGATGACGGGCGGCTTCAGCGGCTCGATCTGGGATCGTTTCGCGACCGTCGGTATCTCCAACGACCGTTACGGTACGCTGCTGTTGGGTCGCGAACTCGCGATCGCCAACGGCGTGTGGGACTTCGACCCGTTCGGCCAGTCGTCGTGGTCGACGGCCTCGCTGGTGCGCGGCCGTAACTGGAACAAGACCAGCAACAACGTGTCGTACCAGTCGCCGTCGCTCTACGGCCTCGACTTCTACGGCCAGTTCTCGTTCTCGAACTCGACCAGCTTCAACGGCAACACGACGGCCGGCCAACCGGGCCGTGCAATGGGCGCGCAGGTCACCTACACGAACTCGCTGTTCCAGTTGCGCGGCATCTACGACGAAACGCGCGACAGCAACGGCCGCTTCTCGGACGTGTTCAACTACTCGCGTGAATACTTCGCGGGCGTGAACGTGTTCCTCGGCCAGTTCAAGGTTCAGGCGGCCTACCAGGCATCGCGCGCCGACGGCAGCGGTGGCCCGGCAGTGAACGCCGGCGTGACGGGTACGCAACAGGTGTGGGGCGGCGTGACGTGGCAAGCAACGCCGGCAGCGGCGCTGATCGCAGCCGTGTATCACGTGAATGCGAACCACGGCGGCGGCAACGCGAACATCTACACGGTCGGCGGCTCGTACAACATCTCGAAGCGCACGCTGTTCGACCTGCAGGTCGCGACGGTGCGCAACAGCAAGAACGCGAACTTCGGCCTGAACGCGAACGGCGCCGGTACGGCCGTGTCGACGGGCAACCCGAATCCGGGCGGCAGCCAGACCGGCGTCTACGCCGGCATCCAGCACCTGTTCTGATCAGGCGCCGTCAAAGAACGATTCGACAACACTTTCCACGCTGCTGCGAGAGGCGCGTATCGGTGCGGTACCCAACCGGGTATCCGCACCGTTTTTTCTTGGGCGGCGGGTTCGTGCGACCGCGGCCCGATCGGCAGACGCGGCCGCGATCGAGCGAATGGCGCGGACGCAGCGCTCAGACGGCCGCTTCGTTCTCTTCGCCGGTGCGAATGCGGATCACGCGCTCGACGTCCGACACGAAGATCTTGCCGTCGCCGATCTTGCCGGTGCGCGCCGCACCGATCACCGCGTCGATCACCTGATCGACCTGCGCTTCGGCGACGACCACCTCGATCTTCATCTTCGGCAGGAAGTCGACGACGTATTCGGCGCCGCGATACAGCTCGGTATGGCCCTTCTGGCGACCGAAGCCCTTCACTTCCGTCACGGTCAGGCCCGTGAGACCCACTTCGGCGAGCGCTTCGCGGACTTCGTCCAGCTTGAACGGCTTGATGATGGCGGTGATGCGTTTCATGATGGATGTCCCTCAATGCTCGTTTGGATGAAAAATCGCGTTCCCGATTGTAAGCCGGCGGGCCGCATCCGGCCCAGCACCGCTCAATCGAGCCGTTCGGTAAAGCATGATGTAATCGGGTAGCGCCAGTCGCGCCCGAATGCGCGATGCGTGACGCGGATGCCGATCGGCGCCTGGCGGCGCTTGTATTCGTTGATCTTGATGAGCCGCGTCACGCGCTCGACGTCGGCCCGCGCGTAGCCGGCCGCGACGATCTCGGCGAGCGGCCGGTCCTCTTCCATGTACATCCGCATGATCGCGTCGAGCACGTCGTACGGCGGCAGGCTATCCTGGTCGGTCTGGTTCTCGCGCAACTCGGCCGACGGCGCGCGCGTCAGGATCCGTTCGGGAATCACGTCGCGCAGCCCGTAATCGGCCGTTTCGTTGCGATAGCGGCACAGCCGGTACACGAGCGTCTTCGCGATGTCCTTGATCACCGCGAAACCGCCGGCCATGTCGCCGTACAGCGTGCAGTAGCCGACCGCCATCTCGCTCTTGTTGCCGGTCGTCAGCACGATCGAGCCGAACTTGTTCGACAGCGCCATCAGCAGCGTGCCGCGGATGCGTGCCTGGATGTTCTCCTCCGTCGCATCTTCCGCGCGGCCCGCGAACTCGCCCGCGAGCGCGGCGCGGAAGGCATCGAACATCGGCGCGATCGCGATCTCGTCGTAGCGCACGCCGACGCGCCGCGCCATCTCCGCCGCGTCCGTCGTCGAGATGTCGGCCGTGAAGCGCGACGGCATCATCACCGCGCGCACGCGCTCGGGCCCGAGCGCATCGCACGCGACGGCCAGCACCAGCGCCGAATCGACGCCGCCCGACAGCCCGATCAGCACGCCGGGAAAGCCGTTCTTGCCGATGTAGTCGCGCACGCCGGTGACGAGCGCGCGATACACCTGCGCGTGAGTCGATAGCTCGGGTGCGATCGCACCGGGCAGCGGCCGCGCGCCGTCGAATTCGACGATCGCGTGCCCTTCGTCGAACTGCGGCATCTTCGCGACGAGCGCACCCTGCGCGTCGAGCACGAACGAACCGCCGTCGAACACGAGTTCGTCCTGGCCGCCGACGAGGTTCACGTACACCATCGGCAGCCCGGTCTCGCGAATCCGCGCGCGCAGGATGTCGATGCGCACCGCTTCCTTGTTCATGTGATACGGCGAGCCGTTCGGAATCAGCAGCACCTGCGCGCCGGCCGCCTTCGCGATCTGCGCGGCCGACGCATGCCACGCGTCCTCGCAGATGATCACGCCGTATTTCACGCCGTTCAGCTCGAACACGAGCGGCTCGGTGTCGGTCGCGAAATAGCGCTTCTCGTCGAACACCTCGGCGTTCGGCAGATCCTGCTTGCGGTAGGTGCCGACGATCTCGCCGCCGACGATCAGCGACACCGCGTTGAAGGTGTCGGTGGGCGGCACGCCGCGCTCGATCGGGCGGTTTGCATTACCATCGACGGCTGACGCGCTGCCCGCACCGCCGCCCGGCCCCCGCAACGGATGGCCGACCAGCACCGCGAGCCCGTCGAACGCCTTCAGTGCGTCGGCGAGCGCGTCGAGCGCGGCGGCCGCCGCCGCGTAGAACGCGGGCCGCAGCAGCAGGTCTTCGGGCGGATAGCCGGACAGCACGAGTTCGGGTGCGACCATCAATTGCGCACCATCGTTGTGCGCGGCACGCGCGGCCGCGACGATGCGCGCGACGTTGCCGGCGAAATCGCCGACGGTGGCGTTGATCTGGGCGAGAGCGAGTCGGGTCTTCATGGCGGGATCGGCGCAACCCGGCGGCGCGCCTTGAACGGCTAACGAAATCGACCTGGGCGCGGGCCATGGCGGCCCGCACCCGGCAACATCCAACGGTACGGATTCACGCTTGAAACACGAACGCATCGATTATCGCACGGGCATCCTGTCGTCCCCCGCCGAGGTGCCGGCCGACGAATGGAACGCGCTGCTCGCGCGCGACGCGCAGCCCACGCCGTTCCTACGCCACGAATTCCTCGACGCACTGCACGTCGCGCGCTGCGCGGTGGACGACACCGGCTGGTCGCCGCACTTCGTCACGCTGACCGACCCGCGCACCGGCCGCCTCGCGGCCGCCGCCCCCGTCTATGCGAAACAGCATTCGTACGGCGAATACGTGTTCGACTGGGCGTGGGCCGATGCGTACCAGCGCAACGACCTGCCCTATTACCCGAAGCTGCTGTGCGCCGTGCCGTTCACGCCGGTGCAGGGCACGCGGCTGCTCGCGGCCGACGACGACGCGCGCCGCCGGCTCGCGGCCACGCTGCTCGCGTTCGCCGAGCAGAGCGACGTGTCGTCGCTGCACGTACTGTTCCCGACCGGCGACGAAGCGCGGCTCCTCGAATCGATGGGCATGATGCTGCGCGAAGGCGTGCAGTTCCACTGGCTCAACGACGGCTACCGCCACTTCGACGATTTCCTCGGCACGCTCGAGCAGAAGAAGCGCAAGAACATCCGCGCGGAGCGGCGCAAGGTGCACGACGCGGGCGTGACCTTCCGGCGGCTCACCGGCGATCGAATCACCGACGCCGACTGGCGCTTCTTCTCGCGCTGCTATCGACAGACCTACCGCGAGCACTATTCGAGCCCGTACCTGAACCTCGACTTCTTCCGCACGATCGGCGCGACGATGCCGGAGAACCTGCTGCTCGTGATCGCGGAAGCCGACGGCCGGCCGATCGCGAGCGCGCTCGCCGTGTACCGGCGCGGCGAACACGGCGGCGGCACGCTGTACGGCCGCTACTGGGGTGCGATCGAGCACGTGCCCTGCCTGCACTTCGAAACGGCCTACTACCAGTTGCTCGAGTTCTGCATCGAGGCCGGGCTCGACACGTTCGAGGGCGGCGCGCAGGGCGAGCACAAGCTCGCTCGCGGTTTCCTGCCGACCGTCACGCACTCCGCGCACTGGCTCGCGCATCCGGCTTTTTCCGACGCGGTCGCGCGCTTTCTCGAACGCGAGACCGAGCATATCCACGCGTACGTCGACGAACTGCGCGAGCACGATCCGTTTCGGCGCGGCGCCGGCTAGCGTCATCCCGCGCACCGGCATGCGGCGAAGCCACGCATGGGCTCGCCGCATGCCGCACGGCCGCCGCCGGCTCAGTGCGCGGCGAGCGTCACCGTCTGCGACAGCGCCTGCGGGTCGCGCGACGACGCGGCCGCCGACAGCCCGTAGCTGCCCGCGCCGATCCGCCATGCGTGCGCGCTCGCATCCCACACCGCGAAGCGCTGCGCCGGCACCGCGACGCTGACCGTGCGCGCCTCGCCCGGCTGCAGCGCGACCTTGGTCCAGCCGACGAGCCGCTTCGGCGGCTCGCCGAGCGACGCGGGCAGCGCCGCGTAGATCTGCACCGTATGCGTACCGGCGCGCGCCCCGGTATTCGTCACCGTCACGCCGACCGTCACGTTGCCCGCGGCGTCGGCCTGTGCCGACATCGCCGACAACGCATACGTCGTGTACGACAGCCCATAGCCGAACGGGAACAGCGGCTCGATCGCCTTCGCGTCGAACCACCGATAGCCGTACGCGAGCCCTTCCGCATAAACGTTCTGCAGGTTCGACGGATCGATCGTCGGCTGCGGCAGGTCGGCCTCCTGCTTCGGGAACGTCAGCGGCAGCCGGCCCGACGGATTCGCGTCGCCGAACAGCAGGTCGGCGATCGCCTGGCCGCCTTGCGCGCCCGGATACCACACGTCCAGCACGCCATGCACGTTCGCGAGCCACGGCATCAGCACCGGGCTGCCGTTCTCGAGCACGACGATCACGCGCTTGGCCTTCGCGGCGACCGCGGCGATCAGTGCGTTCTGGTCGTATTGCTGGTTGTACGGGTCCGCCTTCGCATCGGGCAGCGACAGGCTCGCAAGGTCGAGCCCTTCCGTCTGCCACTGCGTGGCGAACACGATCGCGACATCGGCCTGTGCGGCCGCGCTCGCCGCGGCATTCGCGTCGGTGCCGTCGAGATAGCTGACCGACGCGTTCGGCGCCTTCGCGCGAATCGCCGCGAGCGGCGCGGACTTGTACCAGGTCGCGCAGCCGCCGAACAGCATGTCGGCCGGTTGCTGGCAGGACGTCACCGCGTTGCCGTCGATCGCCGGCACCGCCCCCGAGCCGCCGCCCGACAGCACGCCCGCGTCCGCATGGCCGCCAATCACGACGACCGACTTGAGCGCGCCGGCGGCGAGCGGCAGCACCGGCTGCGTGTCGCTCGGCGCGGCCGCGTTCTTCAGCAGCACCGCCGCTTGCCGTGCGATCGCGAGCGCATCGGCGTTGCCGGCGGCTTCGTCGATCGCGCCGCCCGGCTTCGGCGGCGCGTCCATCACGCCGATGCGGATCAGCGTGCGCAGCTTGCGCTGCACCATGTCGTTCAGCCGCGCGACCGACACGCTGCCGGCCTGCAGCGCCGCGCGCAGCTTCGAATTGAAGTACGAGCCGAGCGGCGCGTTGCCGTCGTCGGCCGCGCCCGGCTGCTCCTCGTCGAGCCCGGCCTGCACGGCCGCGACCGTCGAGTGCGTCGCGCCCCAGTCGGACTGCACGACGCCCTTGAAACCCCACTCGTTCTTCAGCACCGTCGTCAGCAAATACGGGTTCTCGCACGCATACACGCCGTTCAGCTTGTTGTACGAGCACATCACGTTGCCCGGCTGGCCGTCCTTCACGCCGATCTCGAACGCGAGCAGTTCCGCCTCGCGCATGGTTCGCTCGTCGACGACCGAATCGACCGTCATCCGGTTGGTTTCCTGGTCGTTGAACGCGAAATGCTTGATCGTCGCGATCACCTTCTGCGCCTGCGTGGCCTGCGTGCGCGCGGCGCTCAGCGTGCCCGCGAGCACCGGATCCTCGCCCATGTATTCGAAGGTGCGGCCGTTGCGCGGCTCGCGCGCGAGGTTCACGCCCCCGCCGAGCCCCTCCGCGAAACCGAGCGCGCGCAGCTCGAGCGCGATGCGCGTGCCGTAGGCGCCCGCGAGCGCCGGATCCCACGTCGCCGCAAGCGCGACCGGCGCGGGCAGCGCGGTGACGCGCGCATTCTTCACGTTCACGCCGCCCGCCGAATCGGCGCTGCTGACCGCCGGAATGCCGAGCCGCGGCACGCCCGGGATGTAGCTCGCGCCGTTCAGCGCATCGGCGGGAAACGGACCGCCCAGGCTGAGCGCCGGCATGCCGGTGCCATGCACGAGCTGCAGCTTTTCGTCGGTCGTCAGCTGCGCGACGAGGGCCGTCGCGCGCTGGTCGGCTGCCGCGTCGGGGTCGGTCGGGGCGTGAATGTCGTCGCCGCCGCACGATGCAAGCAACACCGTGAGCGCGCACGCGGACGCAATCGTCGAACACCGGAACAGCGAAGTTTTCATTGATCCTCCAGAATCGTTCTGTTAGTACTTGTCGTCTCACTCCAGCGTCCAAGTCTAAAAATCGACCGGTCACCACGCTTGACCGGCAGGAGCATGCGTTGACCTCTCGCAGCGGGGACAAACCCGAACGGCATGACGACAGGGAGACAGACATGGAGTTGCAACAGAAATCGGTATCCGTCCGGATCTACCGCTGGTTGTGCGAAGACGCGCGTGCGAACGGCATCGATCCCGCACCGCTTTACGAAACGCTCGGCATCGGGCCGGCCGAGCTCGCCGACGACACGCGCCGCATCGCGGGCGACCGGCACGTGGCCGCGATGCAACTGACGAGCGGCTGGCCGCTGTCGTGGCATCGCCCGCCGCCGCAGGTCGTGCCGTGGCTCGTGCCGTTTCCCGAACTCGCGGGCATCACGTGCAATGCGGCGACGCTGCGCGACGCGCTGCACGGCTACCTGCACTATCGCGAGCTGATCGGCAACGTCGACTGGGTATTCGCGCACGAGAACGGCGACGCGATCGCGCTCGAGTACGTGAACGAAGGCGACGGCCGGCACGCGGGCAGCGCGTTCGCGAACCTCGCGATCCTCGCGGCGCTCGCGCGCCTGTACGATCCGCACGTGCACGTCGACGAAGCCGCATTCGCCGGCCGCGCATTCGCGCCCGTCGCCGCGCTGCGCGACATGCTCGGCGCGCCGCTGTCGTTCGATGCCGCACACAACCGCATCGTGCTGCGCTCCGCGCACTTCGACACGCCGTTCGAGCGCTACAACGCGCCGCTCGCCGGCATCCAGCGTCATGCGGCCGACGCCGCGCGCGAGCGCGTGCGCGCACGTTCGACGTTCGGCTCGTCGGTCGAGCAATGCGTGCGCGACTGGCTGCGCACGTCCGACGAAGCCGACGTGCCGACCGATACGCTGATGCAGCACGTATGCACGCGCTTCGCGATGTCGCGCTGGACGTTGCGCCGGCGCCTACATCGCGAAGCGGTCGGTTTTCACGCGCTCGTCGCGCAGGCGCGGCTCGGCGAGGCACGCGACCTGCTGCTCAACACGCGGTTGCCGATCGGCGAGATCGGCGTGCGCGTCGGCTTCCGTTCGACGAGCGCGTTCACGCGCTTCTTCACGCGCGAACTCGGTGCGGCGCCGAGCCGCTTTCGCGACGGGCATGGCGACCGGTGGCGTTGATGCGCATTTTTTCTGAGACACTGGCGGCTTCGCATTCCGCTGCTCCGCCATGTCCTGGTTCCTGTATCTGATCGAATGCGCCGACGACAGCGTCTACACGGGCATCACGACCGATGTCGCCGCGCGCTTCGACGAACACGCGTCCGGCAAGGGCGCGCGCTACACGCGCTCGCGCAAGCCGCGCGCGGTGCTCGCGTCGTTTCCGCTGCCCGACCGGTCGAGCGCGTCGCGCGCCGAATACTGGGTGAAGCGGCTCACGCCCGCGAAAAAGCGCGAGCTGGCGGCCGGTTTGCGGACGCTGGAATCGGTGTTGCCGGCGGCGATCGCGCTCGACGAAAGCGGCGACACGGCCGGGACGAACGCGATGGGGCGCGGGCGGAAGAAAAGGAAGGCGGAAAACGTCGACGATGCGCAGAAGACGGCCGCAACGGAGGCGGCCACCGCGAAAAGGGCGAAAACCGGGAAACGTGCCGGATCCGCAACGGCCGCGAAGCCTGCAAAGCCTGCGAAGGGCAAACAAGCGTCGAAGTCGACGAAGGCAAATAAAGCCGCGCCGGACGCGAAACATGCAAGAACCGACGGCGATGCCGCCGCAAAAAAGACCGCGTCGCGTGGCACACCGGTAAAAAAGGCACGCTCGCCCTCCTCCACGCAGTCGAAAAGAAAGGCCCCGGCTGCCGCCGCAGCGGCCGCGAACGTACGCGAAGACGCCGCTTGCGCATCGGGCCGGCGCCGACCGGCGGCCACGAAAGCCGCTGCGGCGATCGCTCCGGCCGTTGCCCCGCCGCGCGCGAAACGCGCGAAGCCGGCACCGGCCACCCGCAGGAAAACCGTGCGCGCAAAACAAAACCGCGCGGTCTCCTGAAGAGACACGCGCGGTTCGTTCCGTACGCGCCGGCCGTCGGCCGGCACGCCGCTTACTTCTTGTAGTTCGCGGCGCCGTCGGCGATTTCCTTGTGCGCGGCTTCGATGCCGGCCCAGCCTTCGACCTTCACCCACTTGCCCTTCTCGAGCGCCTTGTATTGCTCGAAGAAGTGCTTGATTTGGTCCTTCAGGTACTCGGGCACGTCGTCGATCGTCTTCAGGTTCGCCGTCATCGGGCAGATCTTGTCGTGCGGCACCGCGATCAGCTTCGCGTCGACGCCCGATTCGTCCGTCATCTGCAGCATGCCGAGCACGCGCGAACGCACGATCGAGCCGGCCAGCAGCGGGAACGGCGTGATCACCAGCACGTCGACCGGATCGCCGTCGCCCGACAGCGTCTGCGGGATGTAGCCGTAGTTCACCGGATAGCGCATGCCCGTGCCGATGAAGCGGTCGACGACGAGAAGGCCCAGTTCCTTGTCCGCCTCGTACTTCACCGGATCGCTTTGCGCGGGAATCTCGATGATCACGTTGAAATCTTGCGGCAGGTCCTTGCCGGCCGGAACATGATTGAAGCTCATGAGCACTCTCTGTAGGTCGATGGGAATTCGGGACAGGGCGCCTCGGCCGATGCACCGCCACGGGCGTCCCCCAAAAGGAATGCGCCATTATAGCCAATCGACCGGTGGCGTCCGGATGACGATCGGCGCGATAATCGTTCCGGATGTCCGGCCGTCGAACCGGCGGCGTTGCACGTCGACGATAAAGCACGGGATCCGGGCAAGCGCCAAAGCGCCAGTTTGGGTCGACCGCGTTGCATGACGCCCAACCAAGCGCTAAAGCGCTAACTTGAGTCGACCGCGTTGCATGGGACCCAAGTAAGCGCTAAAGCGCTAACTTGGGTCGACAGGAGCAGGCATGGAAGAGGCGAAGCACTTCATCGCGGGCGAATGGACGTTGCCCGCGCAACTGGAAACCATCGCGGTCGTCGATCCGTCCGACGGCCAGCCGTTCGCGACGATCGCGCGCGGCACGGCGCCCGACATCGAACGCGCGGTCGCCGCGGCGCGCGACGCATTCGCAGGCCCGTGGGGCGCCGCGAGCGCCGCCGAACGCGGCCGCGTGCTGATGCGGCTGTCGGCTCGCGTGGCCGACCATCTCGACGAACTCGCCGCGATCGAGGCGCGCGACACCGGCAAACCGCTGAAGCAGGCGCGCGCCGATGCAGCCGCGCTCGCGCGCTACTTCGAGTTCTACGCGGGCGCCGCCGACAAGCTGCATGGCGAAACCCTCCCCTATCAGGCCGGATACACGGTGCTGACGGTGCGCGAGCCGCACGGCGTCACGGGCCATATCGTGCCGTGGAACTACCCGATGCAGATCTTCGGGCGCAGCGTCGGCGCGGCGCTCGCAGCCGGCAACGCCTGCGTGGTCAAGCCGGCCGAGGACGCGTGCCTGTCCGTGCTGCGCGTCGCCGAGCTGGCCGCCGAGGCCGGGCTGCCGGCCGGCGCGCTCAACATCGTCACCGGCTACGGCCATGAAGCGGGCGCCGCGCTCGCACGCCATCCGGGCATCGACCACATCTCGTTTACGGGCTCCCCAGCCACCGGCAAGCTGGTCACGCAGATGGCGGCCGAGAACCACGTGCCGGTCACGCTCGAACTCGGCGGCAAGTCGCCGCAGATCGTGTTCGCCGATGCCGATCTCGACGCGGCGCTGCCCGTACTCGTGTCCGCGATCGTGCAGAACGGCGGGCAGACCTGCTCGGCCGGCAGCCGCGTGCTGATCGAGCGCGCGGTGTACGAGCCGCTCGTCGAGCGCCTCGCCACCGCGTTCAACGGGCTGCGCGTCGGCCCGAGCCGCGCCGATCTCGACTGCGGCCCGCTGATCAACGCGAAGCAGCAGCAACGCGTGTGGGATTTCCTGTCCGACGCGCAGCACGACGGCATTCCGATGGCCGCGCACGGGCAGGTCGTCGCCGACGCGCCCGAAAGCGGCTTCTACCAGGCGCCCGCGCTGTTGCGCGACGTGCCGCCGTCGCATCGGCTCGCGCAGGAGGAAGTGTTCGGCCCCGTGCTCGCGGCGATGCGTTTCGTCGACGAGGACGAAGCCGTCGCGCTCGCGAACGGCACGCCGTACGGCCTCGTCGCGGGCATCTGGACACGCGACGGCGCACGCCAGATGCGGCTTGCGCGGCGTCTGCGCACGGGCCAGGTGTTCATCAACAACTATGGCGCGGGCGGCGGCGTCGAGTTGCCGTTCGGCGGCGTCGGCCATTCGGGCCACGGCCGCGAGAAAGGCTTCGAGGCGCTTTACGGCTTCACCGCGCTCAAGACGATCGCGATCCGGCACGGCTGAACGCACGGCGCGCGACAGCCGGCAGGCAGCGCCCGGCCGCCTGCCGACGCACGACGACTCTCATGACCAGCACAGCTGCGATTCGAGCTCGATGGCTCGCATGAGACACACGCTGTGCCATGGCCTCCAACCGGTCAGGCAGCCCGCCTCACGGCGGGCCACAACTGAAGTTCGAAGCAAATCGAAGATATAAGGAGACACACCATGCGGTTGAGCGGCAAGACGGCCATCGTCACGGGCGGCGGCTCGGGGTTCGGCGAAGGCATCGCGAAGACGTATGCGCGCGAAGGCGCGAACGTCGTCGTCAACGACCTGAACGGCGCGGCGGCCGAGCGCGTCGCGAGCGAGATCGCGCTCGCGGGCGGCAAGGCGATCGCGGCGGCCGGCGACGTATCGAAAGAGGACGACTGGCGCGCGCTGCTGCAGGCGGCGCTCGACGATTTCCATGCGGTGCAGATCGTCGTGAACAACGCCGGCACCACGCACCGCAACAAGCCCGTGCTCGACGTGACGGAAACCGAATTCGACCGCGTGTACGCGGTCAACATGAAGAGCCTGTTCTGGTGCGTGCAGACCTTCGTGCCGTACTTCCGCGCACAGGGCGGCGGCGTGTTCGTGAACGTCGCGTCGACGGCCGGCGTGCGGCCGCGCCCGGGCCTCGTCTGGTACAACAGCACGAAGGGCGCGATGATCACCGCGAGCAAGTCGCTCGCGGCCGAGCTCGGCGCCGACCGCATCCGCGTGAACTGCATCAACCCGGTACTCGGCGAAACCGCGTTGATGACCGAGTTCATGGGCTGCGAGGACACCCCGGAAAATCGCCGCCGCTTCCTCGCGACGATCCCGCTCGGCCGCTTCTCGACGCCGCAGGACATCGCGAACGCCGCGCTGTACCTTGCGTCCGACGAAGCCGAATTCATCACGGGCGTCTGCCTCGAAGTCGACGGCGGGCGTTGCATCTAGCCGTACCGGGCATCACGGTTATTCCGTCTTGCTTCGCACGAAACCGGATCGGGCGCGCCGCTGCGTCTGCGCCGGCCAACTACAACGACGGTGGCGCACGGGATCCGGATAACCGCTCGAGCGCCCACTCTGATCGACAGGAGACAACATGGCAACATCGACGCAGTCGCTGCCGGGCTCGTCCGGCGCATTCGAGGAAGCAACCTACCGCAAGGTGTCGTGGCGACTCGTGCCGCTCCTGCTGCTGTGCTACGTGGTCGCGTATCTCGACCGCGTGAACGTCGGGTTCGCGAAGCTGCAGATGGCGAGCGACCTGAACCTGAGCGATACCGTGTACGGGCTCGGCGCCGGGATCTTCTTCTTCGGCTATTTCCTATTCGAGGTGCCGAGCAACATCATCCTGCACCGCGTCGGCGCACGCGTCTGGATCGCCCGCATCATGGCGACGTGGGGCGTGATCTCGATCCTGACGATGTTCGTCACGACGCCCGCGATGTTCTACGTGATGCGCTTCCTGCTCGGCGTCGCCGAAGCGGGCTTCTTTCCCGGCGTGATCCTCTACCTCACCTACTGGTATCCCGCGCACCGGCGCGGCCGGATGACGACGTTCTTCATGACGGCCGTCGCGCTGTCCGGGGTGATCGGCGGGCCGATCTCGGGCTTCATCCTGAAGGCGTTCGACGGCGTGAGCGGCTGGCACGGCTGGCAATGGCTGTTCCTGCTCGAAGGCATTCCGTCGGTGCTCGCCGGCGTGCTCGTGTTCTTCACGCTCGACGAGCGGATCGCGAAGGCGACGTGGCTGACCGATGAAGAAAAGGCGCTGCTCGCCCGCAACGTCGACGCCGAGGAAGCCACCAAGGAAGACCTGCCGCTCGGCGCGGTGATGTCGAGCCCGCGCGTGTGGCTGATGGCGCTGATCTATTTCTCGTTCGTGATGGGGCTCTACGGCGTCGGCTTCTGGCTGCCGACGATCATCAAGGCGACGGGCGTGACCGATACGATCGTGATCGGCCTGCTGTCGGCGATTCCGTATGCGGCTGCGGTGGTCGCGATGATCCTGATCGCGCGCAGCGCGGACAAGCGCCGCGAACGCCGCTGGCACCTCGCGATTCCGGCCGCGATCGGCGCGCTCGGCCTCGTGCTGTCGGTGATCTGGGCGCACCAGACTGCGCTCGCGATGCTCGGCCTCACGCTCGCGACGATCGGCATCCTGACGACGCTGCCGCTGTTCTGGAGCCTGCCGACCGCGTTCCTCGGCGGCACGGCCGCCGCGGCCGGCATCGCGATGATCAACTCGATCGGCAACCTCGCCGGTTTCCTGAGCCCGTACCTGATGGGCTGGCTCAAGCAGGCGACGGGCGCCAACGATGCGGGCATGTACATGCTGGCCGGGTTCCTCGTGCTCGGCGGGCTGCTCGCGCTGTCGGTGCCGAAGCGGCTCGTCGACAAGTGACGCGCGGCGCGTAAAGGCGCGCCGGACGCGCCGAGCACCAAGCACCGAACACGCCGGTCGACGGCCGTCCTCACGAAACGCCCCGACGCCCGGCACTGCCCGGCCGCCGGGGTATTTTCGATTCCGGACGGGCAAGACCGCGCCGGCCGGATGCTTCGCCGACCGGATGACGCCGCCATGCGTCCGCACGGCCTCGCGACGAACGAAAAAAAGCCCCGAAGGCCGATCGGCGTTCGGGGCTTTTACCGCGGCACCGCGTCAGACCACGGTGATCGCGAGCGCGCTTTCGCGGTAGTGCTTCGCGGCCTTGTCGGTTTCGCCGAGATGCTCGAACAGACGGGCGAGTGCACGATGCGCCCGCACCTTCAGCGCCTCGTTGTCGGCCAGCTTCAGCGCCGATTCGAGGAACGACTGCGCCTTGCCCCACAACTGCTGCTGCTGGCAGAGGCGGCCGAGTGCGAACAGCAGGTCGGCATCTTCCGGATGATCCTTCTTCCAGCCTTCGGCCTTCTGGATCAGCGGCAGCGCATCGGCGCCGGCCGTGTCCGGATAACGGCGCAGCAGGCGCGCATCCCAGTTGTGCGCGAGCGCGTCCTCGACGATGCGACGCGCTTCGTTGCGGCGCTCGAGCGGCACGAGCAACTCGGCCGCGAGATCGGCCAGACGCGGCGACTGGCGCTCGACCGGCGACAGCGACTGCCACACTTCGAGCAGCGCGTCCGGGTCGTGCCGGCGTTCGCGCAGCAGGTTTTCCGCCGCCTGCTGGCGCAGCCGCACGGCTGCGGCCGGATGCAGCGCCTCGCGCTTTTCGAGCGCCTTCGCAAGCTTCAGCACCTCGGCCCAGTTCTTCAGTTGCTGCTGCGCACGCAACGCGACCTGCTGCGCGTGGATGCGCTTGCCGCCGGCCTGCATGTCGGCCAGCGCGGCGAGCGCACCGTCGGCATCGCGGGCGTCCGCGCGCATGTCGGCGGCGGCAAGCAGCCGTGCATCCTGCCATTCGGGCGCGTCGATCTTCGACAACCAGTCGTCGCGGCGCGTGTACTCGTGCATCCGATGCGCGGCGGTGGCCGCGACGAGACTCGCGGCGCCCAGGTTCGCGTCGATCGACAGCGCTTCGCGCGCGGCCTTCTCCGCACGCGAGAAGCGGCCCGCGTACAGGTTCGCGATCGCATCGCGCAGCGACGCCTGCGCCTTCTCATTGCGCGAACGCGCGCGATAGGCGGCGACCCGCTGCGGCATGCGCCAGATGTTGCGCACGATGCGCAGCAGCGCGTACACGACGATGAACAGCACGACGATGGCGATCACGAACAGATTCAGCGACACGTCGACCCGGTACGGCGGATAGACGAGCAGCACCTGCCCCGCGTCGAAACGGCCGACGGTGGCGAGCGCGGCGGCGAGCGCGAACAGGACCGCGAGCCAGACGATTCCTCGAAGCGTCATCGTTACCCCCGGCTCTTGAACTGCTGAACGGCGTTCAGGCTCGTGTTCAGGTTCGGCACCGCGACGGTCAGCGATGCGCCGTCAACCTGCTTGAGCAGATCCTCGACGGTCTGCGTGTCCTTCGACGCCTGATCGAAATACTTGCCGAGCGACGCCTGGGCGGCGTGCAGGTCGGCCTTCATCGCGCTGTCGTTGCGCGCCAGCAGCGACAGCCGCGCGGTGAGCAGACGCAACTTCACGTTCTCGCGCACGAAGTAACCCTGGTCGGGCGACGCGAGCATCGCATCCGCGTGATCGATCCGGCGCACCTGCACGAGGCCCTTCAGTTGCTGACCGAGACCGGCCGAGAAGTCGTGCCACCACACCTTCCAGCGCGGTTCGCCGGCAGCGATCGACGAAGCGGCGTCGGCCGGCGCGGCCTTCGGCGCTGCGTGCGGCACGATCGCCTCGCCCGACAGCGGCAGCGCGTCGATCTTGCCGATCGCATCGTCGAGCTTGATCGCAAGGCCGGTGAGATCGGCTGCCGGCGCGGCCTTCAGCTTCTCGATGTCCTGCGCGAGCGCCTTGCGCACCGTGACGGCCTGTGCGCTCTGCGACGTCGCGAGACGCGCGTCGGCGTTCTGCAGCGCGATCAGCGCGAGCTGCGTGTTGCCGGTCAGCTGAAGCTGCTGGCTCGCGCTCGACAGCATCTGGTCGACTTCCTCGAGCATCCACGCATCGCGGTTGCGCGACAGGTCCTGGTATTGCTGCTGCAGCGCCTGCTGCGCGCTCTGCGCATCGGCGAGCTTGCCGTCGAGCTGCGCGAGCTGCGTGTCGACCTGGTGCGTGCCGGCGAGCGCCTGCTCGGTCTTCATCCGCGTTTCGGCCGCTTGCGCGTCGAGCGCCTTCTGGCGCGCGACGAACGTACCGTCGAGCCGATCGATCTTGCGGTTCAGTGCGTAGCCGCCGACACCCGCCGCGCAGCCGAGCACGACGACGACGAACCACAGCACCGCGCTGCCGCCGCGGCGCGCACGCGGCTCGGGCGCGAGATAAGGAGGGCTGGACGGCGGTGCGGATGCAGCGGCCGGCTGGGAAGCGACGCTTTTGGAATCGTTGGTATCTGTCATGCGTTTAGTCACCGGTGCGGCTGTCGCCGGTTGGACGGCCTCGTCGGCCATCGTTCGAAACGCGCGGACGATGCGCTCATCGCCCGCGCCGGTCAGCGTAATCCTATCAAAACCCAATGCGCGCGCGGTCTGCTCGATCCGTGGATGCGGCGTCACGAGCGGCGCATGCTTCAGCGCGTCGATCTCGGCGTCGTTCAGGTGGACGCGTGCGAGCTCGTGCAGGTTGCGCACGCCTTCCGAGCTCGTGACCAGCCACGCGTGCGGCTGGCCGTCGAGCAGCGCGTGCACGCGCTCCCACGCGCCGACGCGCGGCTCCGGCACGACGCGCCGGTACGCGGCGACGAGCGTGACGTCCGCACCGGCCTCGCGCAGGCGGTCGGCAAGCCATTCGCGTCCGCCGTCGCCGCGCACGATCAGCACGCGCTTGCCCGCCAGCGCCTGCGCGCCGCCGAACGCGGCCTCGATGCTCGCGAACAGGCTTTCCGAATCGTAATGGGGCACGCCGCCGTCGGGCGAGGGCTGCGGCGCGATCACGCGATGCGCGGGCGCCGCGATGCCGTGACGCTCGAGCGCCGCGACGCTGCCGGGCCCGACCACGCCGACCGGCAGCGCGTTCGGCCAGATCGCGCCGTACCGCGCGAGCGCGCGATCGATCGCGTTCGGCGACACGAAAATCACCAGCGCGTAGTCGGCCAGCGCCGCGAACGCGGCGTCGAGCGGCGCCGGATCGTCGACCGGCGCGATGTCGATCAGCGGGAATTCGAGCACGTCGCAACCGGCATCGGCCAGTTGCGACGCAAGCGCGTCGGACTGGCCGTCCGGACGCGTCAGGACAGCGGTGAACGCGCGCGCGCCGCCCGCCATCAGGCGTCGCCCTTGCCCGCGGCCTGCGAGCCCGCGAGCAGCGCCTGGACGATGTCGAGCGCGCCTTGCGCCTCGAGCTCGTCGGATACCGCGCGGCCGAGCGCGAGCGCATCGGCGACGGTCACGACGGCCCCGCACTCCTCGGCCGTCAGCACGCGCTTGCCGTCGGTGGTCGACACGCGGCCCGTCAGGTACAGCTCGCCCGCGCGCCACACCGCGTGCGCGGCGAGCGGCACCTCGCAACTGCCGCCGAGCGCGCGCGACACCATCCGCTCGGCCTCGACCGCGAGCGCGGTCTGCGGGTCGTGCAGCGGCGCGAGCCACGCGGCGACGTCGTCGCGGTGCGCGGCGATCTCGATGCCGAGCGCGCCCTGGCCGGCTGCGGGCGGGCTGGCCTCGACGTCGAGCAGCGTGCGGATCCGCGCTTCGAGACCGAGGCGTTTCAGCCCCGCCGCCGCAAGGATGATCGCCGCGTAGTCGCCGCGGTCGAGTTTCGCGAGACGCGTGTCGAGGTTGCCGCGCAGCGGCAGGACCTCGAGATGCGGATAACGCGAACGCAGCATCGCTTCGCGACGCAGGCTCGACGTGCCGACGACCGCGCCGGCCGGCAACGCATCGAGCGACGCGTAGTCGTTCGACACGAACGCATCGCGCGGGTCCTCGCGTTCCATGATCGCGGCGAGCGAGAAGCCGTCGGGCAGCGCCATCGGCACGTCCTTCAGCGAGTGCACCGCGAGATCGGCGCGGCCGTCGGCCAGCGCGCTCTCCAGTTCCTTCACGAACAGGCCCTTGCCGCCGACCTTCGACAGCGTGCGATCGAGAATCTGATCGCCGCGCGTCGTCATCCCGAGGATTTTCACGTCACAAGCTGGATATAATTTGCGCAGCGCATCACGCACATGTTCGGCTTGCCACATCGCCAGGCGGCTCTCGCGCGAAGCGATCGTCAACGTCGCGGGCGGCCGTGCCTGTTGCGGCCCGGCCGCGGGGGTCTCGGAATTCATTGCTGGAACATCGAAGGACGGGATTGAAGACCGAACAATGGTAGCACGCACGCCCCGGCGGCCCGAGCCCGGAGCCTGCGCCCGGCCTGCTTCCGTGCGGGTCGCGGCGCCGTTGTGCGGATGTGCCGCACGTAGCTGGTTGCTTGACCGCAGTTCCCGCAGTTTCCGCAGTTCCTTTTGACTCGAGCTTTCCCAAGGAAACCCATCGTGAAGTCTTCCGGATCGGCGCGTACGGCGCGCCGCAATGCTGCCTTGCCCTCCTCCGACGCCCCGACGGGCACGCTCGCCACCGCCGCGAACGGCCGTGCGAAAACGGCAACGAAACCCACGGCAACGAAACCGAAAGACCCGATACGTCAGACAAAAACGGCGACGAAGGCCGGCACCCGCGCGCGCGACGACAAGGACCGCCCGCTGTTCGAAGACATCCGCTTCCTCGGCCGCCTGCTCGGCGACGTCGTGCGCGAACAGGAAGGCGATACCGTGTTCGACGTGGTCGAGGCGATCCGCCAGACCGCGGTCAAGTTCCGCCGCGAGGACGACAGCGAAGCCGCGCAGACGCTCGAGAAGAAGCTGCGCAAGCTGACGCCGGAGCAGACGGTGAGCGTCGTGCGCGCGTTCAGCTATTTCTCGCACCTCGCGAACATCGCGGAAGACCGCCATCACAACCGCCGCCGCCGCATCCACGCACTGGCCGGCTCCGCGCCGCAGCCCGGCACGGTCGCGTACGCGCTCGATCAATTGAAAACCACCGGCAACGCGTCGAAGCGCCTGCTGCAACGCTTCTTCGACGATGCGCTGATCGTGCCGGTGCTGACCGCGCACCCGACCGAAGTGCAGCGCAAGAGCATCCTCGACGCGCAGCACGACATCGCGCGCCTGCTCGCCGAGCGCGACCAGGAACTGACCGCGCGCGAGCGCCAGTACAACGAAGCGATGCTGCGCGCGCGCGTGACCGCGCTGTGGCAGACGCGCATGCTGCGCGACTCGCGCCTGACGGTCGGCGACGAAATCGAGAACGCGCTGTCGTACTACCGCGCGACCTTCCTCGACGAGTTGCCCGCGCTGTACGGCGACATCGAGGCCGCGCTCGCCGAGCACGGCCTGTCGGCCCGCGTGCCCGCGTTCTTCCAGATGGGCAGCTGGATCGGCGGCGACCGCGACGGCAACCCGAACGTGACCGCGTCGACGCTCGACGAGGCGATCAACCGCCAGGCCGCGGTGATCCTCGAACACTATCTGGAACAGGTGCACAAGCTCGGCGCCGAGCTGTCGGTGTCGAACCTGCTGGTCGGCGCGAACGACGCGGTGAAGGCGCTCGCGGCAGCGTCGCCCGACCAGTCGCCGCACCGCGTCGACGAACCGTATCGCCGCGCGCTGATCGGCATCTACACGCGGCTCGCCGCGAGCGCGCGCGTGCGCGTCGGC
This sequence comes from Burkholderia sp. MSMB1072, assembly GCF_001524725.1. NCBI lineage: Bacteria > Pseudomonadati > Pseudomonadota > Betaproteobacteria > Burkholderiales > Burkholderiaceae > Burkholderia > Burkholderia sp. MSMB1072. Next base: position 192,538 of record NZ_LOYC01000071.1, on the reverse strand, counting down.
GAAGGCACGGTGCCCGTGCGCAGCGCGGGCCGCGGCGCGCCGCCGGTGCGCGCGATTCCGTACGAAGATTCCGAAGCGTTCGTCGCCGATCTGAAGGTGCTGACCGCGTCGCTCGACGAACACCACGGCACGTCGCTCGCCGCGCCGCGCCTCGCGCCGCTCGTACGCGCGGCCGAAGTATTCGGCTTCCATCTGGCGAGCATCGACCTGCGCCAGAGTTCCGACATCCACGAGGCGGTGGTCGCCGAGCTGTTCGCGCGCGCGGGCGTCGAGGCCGACTATGCGGCGCTCGCCGAGGAAGACAAGCTGCGCGTGCTGCTCGCCGCGCTCGCCGATCCGCGCCCGCTGCGCTCGCCGTACCTCGAATACTCGGCGCTCGCGCAGAGCGAGCTCGGCGTGTTCGAGAAGGCGCGCGAGGTCCGCGCGCAATTCGGCGCGCGCGCGGTGCGCAACTACATCATTTCGCACACGGAAACCGTCAGCGACCTCGTCGAAGTACTGCTGCTGCAGAAGGAGACGGGCCTGCTCGAAGGCACGCTCGGCGTACCGGGCGGCGACGCGCGCAACAGCCTGATGGTGATCCCGCTGTTCGAGACGATCCCCGACCTGCGCGACGCGTCGCGCATCATGCGCGAATACTTCGCGCTGCCGGGCATCGACGCATTGATCGCGCACCAGGGCGCCGAACAGGAAGTGATGCTCGGCTACTCCGACAGCAACAAGGACGGCGGCTTCCTCACGTCGAACTGGGAGCTCTATCGCGCGGAACTCGCGCTCGTCGACCTGTTCCGCGAGCGCAAGATCACGCTGCGACTGTTCCACGGCCGCGGCGGCACGGTCGGCCGCGGGGGCGGCCCGACCTACCAGGCGATCCTGTCGCAGCCGCCGGGCACCGTGAACGGCCAGATCCGCCTGACCGAACAGGGCGAGGTGATCGCGAGCAAGTTCTCGAACCCGTCGATCGGCCGGCGCAACCTCGAGACGGTCGTCGCCGCGACGCTCGAGGCGTCGCTGCTGCCGCAGTCGAACGCACCGGCGCAACTGCCCGCGTTCGAAGCCGCGATGCAGACGCTGTCCGACTCGGCGATGGCCGCGTATCGCGCGCTCGTCTACGAAACCCCGGGCTTCACCGACTACTTCTTCGCGTCGACGCCGATTACCGAGATCGCCGAGCTGAACATCGGCAGCCGCCCCGCGTCGCGCAAGCTGCAGGATCCGAAGCAGCGCAAGATCGAGGATCTGCGCGCGATTCCGTGGGGCTTCTCGTGGGGTCAGTGCCGGCTGCTGCTGACCGGCTGGTACGGCTTCGGCAGCGCGGTGAGCGCGTATCTCGACGGCGCGCCCGACGACGCCGAACGCGCGAAACGCGTCGCGCTGCTCAAGAAGATGAACAAGACCTGGCCGTTCTTCTCGAACCTGCTGTCGAACATGGACATGGTGCTCGCGAAGACCGATCTCGCGGTCGCGTCGCGCTATGCGCAACTCGTGCCCGACCGCAAGCTGCGCAAGCACGTGTTCGAGCGGATCGTCGCGGAATGGGAGCGCACGTCGCAGGCGCTCGCGGAAATCACCGGGCACGAAAGCCGCCTCGCGACCAATCCGCTGCTCGCGCGCTCGATCAAGAACCGCTTCCCGTATCTCGATCCGTTGAACCACCTGCAGGTCGAGCTGATCAAGCGTCACCGCGCGGGCGACACGAACGCGCGGCTGCGCCGCGGGATTCACCTGACGATCAACGGGATCGCGGCCGGCCTGCGCAACACCGGCTGATCCGCGCGCGGCGCGGGTGCATTCCGCGCCGCCCGGGACAACGAAAGCCGCGATACGCGCCCATGCGGATCGCGGCTTTTTTCATGCGACGAGAAACCGCGCGCCGCACGCTCAGTGCGCGTCGATCAGCAACGCATCGTGCTCGAACGAACCGTCGGGCTGCACCGCGTAATAGCCGCGCACCTCGTCCGGCGCATGCGCCCACAGCGCGCGAATGCCGGCGACGCTGTCGGCCGGCGTGCGGATGCGCGCGACCCACGTGTCGAAATCGATCGGCAACCGCCAGCGGCTGTGCACCTGCGCATCGAAACCGGCTGCGCGAAACATCGCGAGCCATTCGTCCGCGCGATAGTCGCGCACGTGCGACGCGTCGCGCAGCACTTCCGCGGCCTGCAGGTACGTATCGAGGAGCGGATGGTCGTTGCCGGCGATGTCGATCATCAACACGCGGCCGCCCGGCTTCAGCACGCGACGCACCTCGGCGAGCGCCGCGCGCATGTCGTGCCAGTGGTGCGCGCTCATCCGGCTCACGACCCAGTCGAACGTCGCGGTGTCGAACGGCAGCCGCTCGGCCGGGCCCTGCTGCGTGCGGATGTTCGCGAGCCCGCGCTCGCGTGCGGCCGCGTCGACGGTCGCGAGCATCGGCGCGGCGAGATCGTACGCGACCACGTCGCGCACGTGCGGCGCGACCGCGAAGCTCGCGTGGCCGGCGCCGCAACCGAGGTCGAGCACCGCCGCATCGGGCGTCGCACTCACCGCGTCGGCGAGCGCCTGCAGGTCGGCGCCCGTCGCATGAACCGTGCTCGTCAGATAGGCGGCGGCCGTCGTGCCGAATGCGTCGGCGACCTGGTCGTGGTGTTTCATCGTTCGCTCCTTTTCTTGATGCAGCCGGCCGAACCCGGCGCTCCCGCGCGCGATCCGGCCCCGTGCAACGTTTTGTGGGACGCCCGCTGCCCTGCCAGCGCGCGAGCCGCTACAATAGGCCCGCACGTGTACCAGTACAAGTTAAGCAGTTATTCTGGTATTCGATCCACCTGTCTGATCGTTGCCGCGTCTTCGTCTCCATTTCGCCGTTTCCGCATGAACCAGCCGTCCTCCGCTCCCGTCCCGCCGCTCGACGCCACGCCCGCTCGCGCGCTCGGCGAATTCATCCGCGCCCATCGCGAGCGGCTGTCGCCGCAGGCCGTCGGCCTGCCGCCCGGCCCGCGCCGCCGCACGCCGGGGCTGCGGCGCGAGGAAGTCGCGCAACTGTGCGGCGTCAGCCCGACCTGGTACACGTGGATCGAACAGGGCCGGCCCGTGTCGGCGTCGGCCGACGCGCTCGCCCGGATCGCCGTCGCGCTGCAACTGTCGAAGGCCGAGCGCGCGTACCTGTTCGAGCTGGCCGCGCAGCGCGATCCGGCCGAGCCCGATGTCGCGGGCGGCGACCTGCCGCCGACGCTCGCCGCGACCGTCGCGGCGATCGCGACGCCCGCCTACGTGCTCGACCGCCAATGGAACGCGCTCGCGTGGAATGCGCCGGCCGCCGCACTCTTTTCCGGCTGGCTCGACGGCGAGCACGACCGCAACCTGCTGCGCTTCACGTTCATGTCGCCGGACGCCCGCACGCTGATCGTCGACTGGGAAACCCGCGCGCGGCGGCTCGCGGCCGAATTCCGCGCCGATGCGATCCGCCACCTGACCGATGCGCCGACGCGCGCGCTGATCGACGCGCTGACGGCCGGCAGCGACGCGTTCGCGCAGTACTGGGCATCCCAGGACGTGTTCGAGCGCGAAGGCGGGCTGCGCGAATTCGACCACCCGGCCGACGGCCGCCTCGTGTACCAGCAGATCACGCTGAAGCCCGCGCACCGCGAGGACCTGAAGCTCGTCGTGCTGGTACGCGACTGAGCACCGCCCGCGCCGGCAAAGGCCGGTGGGCCGGCCCGCGAATGTTAGAATCGCGGGATTCCCTCGGCGGCGCACGCCGCCCAACTCCCCTTCGAAGAATCGCCATGACGTCCCAACTGCACAAAAAGGGCGAGGCCTGGTCGGCCCGCTTCTCGGAACCGATGTCGGAGCTGGTCAAGCGCTACACGTCGTCGGTGTTTTTCGACAAGCGCCTCGCGCTCGTCGACATCGCCGGCTCGCTCGCGCACGCGAACATGCTCGCCGCGCAGAAGATCATCAGCGCCGACGACCTGGCCGCGATCGAACGCGGGATGGCGCAGATCAAGGGCGAAATCGAGCGCGGCGAATTCGAATGGCAGCTCGACCTGGAAGACGTCCACCTGAACATCGAGGCGCGCCTGACCGCGCTGATCGGCGATGCCGGCAAGCGCCTGCACACGGGCCGCTCGCGCAACGACCAGGTCGCGACCGACATCCGCCTGTGGCTGCGCGGCGAGATCGACCGCATCGGCGGCCTGCTGAACGACCTGCGCGGCGCACTGATCGACCTCGCGGAACAGAACGCCGACACGATCATGCCGGGCTTCACGCATCTGCAGGTCGCGCAGCCGGTCACATTCGGCCATCACCTGCTCGCGTACGTCGAGATGTTCACGCGCGACGCGGAACGCATGCGCGACTGCCGCACCCGCGTGAACCGCCTGCCGCTCGGCGCGGCCGCGCTCGCGGGCACCAGCTACCCGATCGACCGTCACGCGGTCGCGAAGACGCTCGGCTTCGACGGCATCTGCGCGAACTCGCTCGACGCGGTGTCGGATCGCGACTTCGCGATCGAATTCACCGCGGCGGCCGCGCTCGTGATGACGCACGTGTCGCGCTTCTCCGAAGAGCTCGTGCTGTGGATGAGCCCGCGCGTCGGCTTCATCGACATCGCCGACCGCTTCTGCACCGGCAGCTCGATCATGCCGCAGAAGAAGAACCCCGACGTGCCGGAACTCGCGCGCGGCAAGACCGGCCGCGTGAACGGCCACCTGATGGCGCTGCTCACGCTGATGAAGGGCCAGCCGCTCGCCTACAACAAGGACAACCAGGAAGACAAGGAACCGCTGTTCGACACGGTCGACACGGTCGCCGACACGCTGCGGATCTTCGCCGAGATGGTCGCGGGCATCACCGTGAAGCCGGACGCGATGCGCGCGGCCGCGCTGCAGGGCTTCTCGACCGCCACCGACCTCGCCGACTACCTCGTGAAGCGCGGCCTGCCGTTCCGCGACGCGCACGAAGCCGTCGCACACGCGGTCAAGATCTGCGACGACCGCGGCATCGACCTCGCCGACCTGACGCTCGACGAGATGAAGCGGGAACTGCCGAACGTCGCGCACCTGATCGGCGACGACGTGTTCGGCTACCTGACGCTCGAAGGGTCGGTCGCGAGCCGCAACCATCCGGGCGGCACCGCGCCCGACCAGGTGCGTGCGGCCGTCAACGCTGCCCGCGCCGCGCTGGGCAAGTAACGACCCGCAGTCTCCGACGGACGCCTTCGGCGTCCGTTTTTCATTCGGGCGGCCGACGCGCCGCCCGCCGCCTCCCCCGCTTCACGGATGCCCCGATGACCTTTTCCGCCGCGCTCTTCGACATGGACGGCCTGCTCGTCGATTCCGAGCGGACCATCATGAACACGTGGATCGACGTGTCGAACGCGCACGGCGTCGCGCTGACAGAGATCGATTATCTGCAGATCGTCGGCCGCTCGTTCGCCGAAGGCCAGGTGATCCTCGCGCGACTGATCGGCGACCCCGACACGTTCGACGCGGTGCGCATCCGCGTGCGCGAGCAACTCGCCGCACCCGAACCCCATCCGAAGTTTCCGCTGAAGTCGGGCGCGCTTGCGCTGCTCGACACACTCGCGCAGGCCGGCATTCCGTGCGCGGTCGCGTCGTCGTCCGCGCGCGACGTGATCCGCGCGCGGCTCGACGCAGTAGGCGTGCTGCCGTTCTTCCGCGCGATCGCGGGCGGCGACGAAGTCGCGCGCGGCAAGCCCGACCCGGCCGTCTACCGGCTCGCGGCCGAGCGCCTCGGCGTGCCGGCCCACGCGTGCGTCGCGTTCGAGGACAGCGACTTCGGCGCGCTGTCGGCCGCCGGCGCGGGCGCCGCGGTCGTCACCGTGCCCGACCTGAAGGCGCCGACGCGCGACATCGTCGCGCTGAGCCTGCACGTGCTCGCGTCGCTCGACGACGCGGTCGCGCTCGTGCCGACGTGGTTCGGCCGGCTGGACACGCAGCAGAGCGCGTAAGCGGCGCACACGGCCCGCCAATGCTAACGGGCACCCGAGGGTGCCCGTTTTGCGTTGCCGAGCCGGATCATCGGCCTCGCCGCGATTCCTACCGATTGCCGGCCGTCTCCGACAGCCGCTTCATCGTCGCGATGCGCGCACCGATCAGGTCGACGCGGCCGTCCTCGCCGACGAGCGGCGCCGTCGCATCGCGGAACGCCACCCACGCGCGCTGCGCGCGCACGAGCGTCGCGGCCGAATGCGCGGGCATCTTGCGGCGCAGCTTCTGGTAATAGCGGTTCAGGTCGAACAGCGCGTGTTCGCACGCGGCGTCCTGCGCGCACGGCCGCACGCGGCGGATCGCCGGATCGCGCGGCGCGTTCGCCGGCTTGGCGCCGGCCGGTGCAGCCGCACCGCCCTGCGCACCGCTCGTCGCCGCGACCGGCACGGCGGCGGGCGGCGGTGCATAGCGATCGGCCGCCCCGCGCAGCGCCAGCGCGCGATCGCGCACCGGCTGCAGTTGCAGGTCGGCGCTCGACATCGCATACGCGGTGCCGCGCGTCGTGTCGTACACGGCCTTCAGCAGTTGCACTTCGTCCTTGCGCCACGTGAGCCAGCGGCGCTGGCTCTCCTGCCAGCCGCGCTTCGCGTCGGCCGGCGCATCCTTCGACAGGCGCTGGTACGCGCCGTCCATCACTGCCTGCCACTGCTGCTGCGCTTCGCCCATGCACTGGATCTGGCCGGCCGGCGACGACCGGTCGCGCCGCGCGAGACATTGCCGCATCGCGACGTCGATCGGGTCGGCCGCCGCGACTTCCGCGTGAACGGCACCCGCGCCTGCGAGCCCCGTCAATCCTGCCGCCCAGACGACGAGCGCGGCCAGCGCCGCGCGCGTCGTCCGGAATCGTCCGTGCGTCGCCATCAGTCGCGCACGCAGTCGACGAAGTACTCGACGCGGCCGTTCACCTCTTCCGCGACGAGGCCGTGGATGTCGGTGTGGAAGCCCGGGAAACGCTCGTTGAAGTCGCGCGCGAACCGCAGGTAGTTCACGATCGTCTTGTTGAAGCGCTCGCCCGGGATCAGCAGCGGAATGCCCGGCGGGTACGGCGTGAGCAGGATGCTCGTCACGCGGCCTTCGAGCTCGTCGAGCGGCACGCGGTCGATCTTGCGGTGCGCGAGCTTTGCGAACGCGTCCGACGGCTTCATCGCCGGCTCCATGTCCGACAGGTACATCTCGGTCGTCAGACGGGCGATGTCGTTCGCGCGGTACACGTCGTGGATCTGCGTGCACAGGTCGCGCAGGCCGACGCGCTCGTAGCGCGGATGCTGCGCGACGAATTCCGGCAGCACGCGCCACAGCGGCTGGTTGTTGTCGTAATCGTCCTTGAACTGCTGCAGCTCGGTCACCATCGAGTTCCAGCGGCCCTTCGTGATGCCGATCGTGAACATGATGAAGAACGAATACAGGCCCGTCTTCTCGACGATGATCCCGTGCTCGGCCAGATACTTCGTGACGATCGCGGCCGGAATGCCGGTCTCGCCGAACTCGCCGTCGACGTCGAGCCCCGGCGTGATGATCGTCGCCTTGATCGGGTCGAGCATGTTGAAGCCTTCCGCGAGCGGGCCGAAGCCGTGCCAGTGATCGTTCGGCTTCAGCATCCAGTCGTCGCGCGAACCGATGCCTTCCTCGGACAGGTTGTCCGGCCCCCACACGCTGAAGAACCAGTCGTCGCCGTATTCGGCGTCGACCTTGCGCATCGCGCGGCGGAAGTCGATCGCCTCGGCGATCGATTCCTCGACGAGCGCGGTGCCGCCCGGCGGCTCCATCATCGCGGCCGCGACGTCGCACGACGCGATGATCGCGTACTGCGGGCTCGTCGACGTGTGCATCAGGTACGCCTCGTTGAAGCGGTGCTTGTCGAACGTGCGGTTCTCCGAATCCTGCACGACGATCTGCGAGGCCTGCGAGATACCGGCGAGCAGCTTGTGCGTCGAGTGCGTCGCGAACACGAGCGCGCCCGTGCGCGGCCGGCCGTCGCCGATCGCGTGCATGTCGCGGTAGAAATCGTGGAACGTCGCGTGCGGCAGCCACGCTTCGTCGAAGTGCAGCGTGTCGAGCAGGTCGCCGAGCAGGTCCTTGATCATCTCGACGTTGTAGACGACGCCGTCGTACGTGCTCTGCGTGATCGTCAGGATCCGCGGCTTCATGTCCGGGTTCTGGCGCATCGCCTCGCGCGCGAACGGGTTCGCCTCGATCTTCTTGCGGATGTTCTCCGGCTTGAACTCGTCGCGCGGGATCGGCCCGATGATGCCGAAATGGTTGCGCGTCGGCGTGAGGAACACCGGGATCGCACCCGTCATCGTGATCGCGTGCAGGATCGACTTGTGGCAGTTGCGGTCGACCAGCACGATGTCGCCGGGCGCGACCGTCGCGTGCCAGACGATCTTGTTCGACGTCGACGTGCCGTTGGTCACGAAGAACAGGTGATCCGCGCTGAAGATGCGCGCCGCGTTGCGCTCGGACGCCGCGACCGGGCCCGTGTGATCGAGCAGCTGGCCGAGTTCGTCCACCGCGTTGCAGACGTCCGCGCGCAGCATGTTCTCGCCGAAGAACTGGTGGAACATCTGGCCGAGCGGGTTCTTCAGGAACGCGACGCCGCCCGAGTGACCGGGGCAGTGCCACGAGTACGAGCCTTCGTCCGCGTACTTGACGAGCTCCTTGAAGAACGGCGGCGCGAGCGAATCGAGATAGACCTTCGCTTCGCGGATGATGTGGCGCGCGACGAACTCCGGCGTGTCCTCGAACATGTGGATGAAGCCGTGCAACTCGCGCAGGATGTCGTTCGGCAGATGCCGCGACGTGCGCGTCTCGCCGTACAGGAAGATCGGGATGTCCGCGTTGCGGCGGCGCACTTCGGTGACGAACGCGCGCAGCTCGATGATCGCGGTCGCGAGCTCGGGCAGCTCGCCGTCCGGCCCGGTTTCGCCGAGCATGAGTTCGTCGTCGTCGATCGACAGGATGAAGCACGACGCGCGGCTCGATTGCTGCGCGAACGACGTCAGATCGCCGTAGCTCGTGAGGCCGAGGACTTCGACGCCCTCCTTCTCGATCGCTTCGGCCAACGCCCGGATGCCGGAGCCCGAGATGTTCTCGGAGCGGAAATCTTCGTCGATGATGACGACGGGAAAACGAAACTTCATGGGCGATTCTCCAAAAAGAACGACCGCGGCGCGTCACGCGCAGCGGTCACCCGGAAACTGGTGAGACGTTATGCAACCAGATCAGGTTTTCGGCAGCGTGACACCGCGCTGACCCTGATACTTGCCGCCGCGATCGGCGTACGACACGTCGCACACCTCGTCGCTCTCGAAGAACAAGACCTGCGCGACGCCTTCGTTCGCGTAGATCTTCGCGGGCAGCGGCGTGGTATTCGAGAATTCCAGCGTGACGTAGCCTTCCCACTCGGGTTCGAACGGCGTCACGTTGACGATGATCCCGCAGCGCGCGTAGGTCGACTTGCCGAGGCAGACCGTCAGCACGGTGCGCGGGATGCGGAAATATTCGACGGTGCGAGCCAGCGCGAACGAATTCGGCGGGATGATGCACACGTCGCCCTTGAAATCGACAAACGAACCCTCGTCGAAGTTCTTCGGATCGACGATCGTCGAGTTGATGTTCGTGAAGATCTTGAATTCGTCCGCGCAGCGGATATCGTAGCCGTAGCTCGACGTGCCGTAGCTGACGATCCGGCGGCCGTCCTCGGACGCGCGGACCTGATCGGGCACGAACGGCTCGATCATCTTGTGCTCTTCGGCCATGCGCCGAATCCATTTGTCGGACTTGATGCTCATGCCGGCCTCCGCGCATGGCGGGAACGGGGGGACTGCGTCCCCCCGAGCGAACGAAGTGAGCGTTGGGGTCGTTTCATATCGGGGCGCCAGGAAACGCTGCGTGACAGTCGGGAAGGGCCGCTCGCGCCAGGCGGCGGCCGGGAAAGGCGCACATTTTACGCGATCGTCGGCCCGCGCATGCGGCGGCCGTCAACGGATCACCCCGCAAGCCAGCGCGGGTCCCGCGCCATGCTGGGGAAACGCCGGGTCGCTCGAGTCGCGGTGCACCAGCGCCGCGCGGTTCATCGCCGAGCGCACGCCATCGAGGGCCAGGTCGGGCGCGACGATGAAGCCGGCCGCGACGCCGTTCGCATCCGCATGGATGTTGCCGAGATCGCCGGCGACGCGCGCGCCCGCGCGCAGCCGGTCGGCGGCCGGCGCGAACACCTGGCCGGCGCTCGAGCCGTCGCCCGCGTTGCAGTCGCCGCGTTCGTGCACCTGCAGCGCGTGATCGCTGTTCGGCGGCAGGCCGACCAGGTTGTAGGTGACCTGCACGCCGTCCGGGCGCTCGACGAACGTCACCGCGCCGCGCGCCTGCGAGCCGACCGTCGGCTGCAGTTGCGCGTCGGCCCGTTTTTCGTGCGACGAGGAAAAGGAGGTACAGCCGGCCAGCAGGCCCAGCGCGGCGGCGGCCAGCAGCGCGCGCCGCGCGCGGCCGGCGCGCACGCCGTGATGTCGTTGTTTCATTCGATCCTCATACCGGCTGGCGGCCGTGTGAGACGACGGCCGCGCCGGGTGGGTAAAGGGACCCGGGAAAAGTCGCCATGATACCGCGCCTCGCGGCGCCGTAAACAGCGTGAGGCCCCGCCCCGCAAGGGTTTTACGTATTTTGAACAACGATCGACGGGAACTTCGACGTCATGTCGCGCGATCGCTCGGCGATCGCCAGCGCGACGCCGCGCGCGATATCGCGGTAGCGCCGCGCCAGCGCGCCGTCCGGCTCGGCCGCAACCGTCGGCGCGCCGCTGTCGGCGCGCTCGCGAATCGCGATGTCGAGCGGCAGGCTGCCCAGCACGTTCACGCCGTAATCCTTCGCCATCCGCTCCGCGCCGCCCGCGCCGAAGATGTGCTCCTCGTGGCCGCAGTTCGAGCAGATGTGGATGCTCATGTTCTCGACGATGCCGAGGATCGGAATCCCGACCTTCTCGAACATCTTCAGCCCTTTCTTCGCGTCGAGCAGCGCGATGTCCTGCGGCGTGGTGACGATCACCGCGCCGGTGACGGGCACGCGCTGCGCGAGCGTGAGCTGGATGTCGCCCGTACCGGGCGGCATGTCGACGATCAGGTAGTCGAGCTCGCGCCAGTTGGTCTGGCGCAGCAGTTGCTCGAGTGCGGACGTCGCCATCGGGCCGCGCCACACCATCGGGTTGTCTTCCTCGATCAGGAAGCCGATCGAGTTCGCCTGCAGCCCATGGCCGACGAGCGGGTTCATCGACTGGTTGTCCGGCGACTCGGGGCGCTGGCCGTGGATGCCGAGCATCGTCGGCAGCGACGGGCCGTAGATGTCGGCGTCGAGGATGCCGACCGCCGCGCCTTCAGCGGCGAGCGCGAGCGCGAGGTTCACGGCCGTCGTGCTCTTGCCGACGCCGCCCTTGCCCGACGCGACCGCGACGATGTTCTTCACGTTCGGCAACAACTTCACGCCGCGCTGCACCGTATGCGCGACGATCTCCTGCGACACGGCGACGCGCGCATCGCGCACGCCCGGCACGGCCTGCAGCGCCGCGGCGACGCGCGCGCGCACGTCGTCGTGCTGGCTGCGCGCCGGATAACCGAGCACCACGTCGAGCGCCACGACATCGCCGTCGATCGCGACGTTGCGCACGCCCTTGTTCGCCGCGTACGGGCGGCCGGTATTGGGGTCGACGACTGCCGCCAGTGCGGCGTCGACTTGTGCCCGGTCAATGCTCATCGAAACTCCGTGAAAACGTTTTTCGCGCGCGCAAACGTCAAAAAATATCAAATTACGCTGCGAAAATCGGGAAAAGTGAAAGAATCTGTTGCACGCCATTGCGCGAACGCGCGACCCGGCGCACTCTTCGCGTGCGGCACGCTATAGGGCCAAATCGGCCGCTTACGCCTATATTGTAGAGGCTGACGCGTCGCACTGTCCGAACAGCCACGCTGACGGACAGGGCATGCGACCGCCTCGGCGGCTGCCGCGAGCGCAGGCCGGCCTTCCTTTTTCGGCCGGCCCGCGCAGGGAGCCGTAGCTGTTGTTTGTCGTCGTTGTCGACTCGTTCAACCAAGAGAGGAATCCAACATGAACATGAAAATCGCGACTCGCCTGTCCGTCTTCGCACTCGCCGGCGCGCTGCTGGCAGGCTGCGCCACGCAGCAGGGCAACAATACGGCCGTCGGCACCGGCACGGGTGCGGCGCTGGGCGCAGGGATCGGCGCACTGGCCGGCGGCGGCAAGGGCGCGGCGATCGGCGCGGGCGTCGGTGCACTGGTCGGCGGCGTGACGGGTTACAACTGGCAAGCGATCAAGAACAAGCTCGCGCCGTCGGCAGCGCAGACGGGTACGCAGGTCACCGAACAGCCGGACGGCTCGCTGAAGCTGAACGTGCCGAGCTCGGTCACGTTCGCGACGAACCAGTACGCGATCACGCCGGCGTTCACGCCGCTGCTGAACGACCTGGCGACGACGCTGAACCAGAACCCGCAAGTGACGGCGTCGATCGTCGGCTACACGGACAGCACTGGCTCGGCGCAGCTGAACCAGACGCTGTCGCAGAACCGCGCGCAAAGCGTCGTGAACGCGCTCGTGCAGCGCGGCGTGAACGGCGGCCGTCTGTCGGCGCAAGGCATGGGCGCATCGAACCCGATCGCGGACAACGCGACCGAAGCCGGCCGCGCACAAAACCGCCGCGTCGAGATCTACCTGCGCGCGCCGCAACAGCATCAGTAAGCGCGACCACGAGAGGAAACGTGCGGGCGCCCTGCCCGCACAGCCCCGCCTCACAAGGCTTTCGGCGGGGCCGGTAACAAATCGAAAAATTTTTCGAACTTCTGTCGCAGGCCGTGGTCAGTATTTACGGTACGCGGCTGGTGTTGCCGGCGCGTCACCATTCTCCTCTTGTCGTTGTTGCTCCGGGGCCGTATCCGCCCCGGTTTTTTTTGCCCGCGAAATTCGTGCTGCAATGCAGCACGACGCTGTCGGGCGCGCCGCATGCGCGGCTGCGCCCCTTCCGCCGCCCGGTCCGCGGCGCGTGCCCGCCGCGCCGGCCCGTGCCCCTGCTAGAATCGCGGTTTCCCGTCGTTTTTCCCGCTGTTCTTCTCCAGACCCTATGTCCGCATCCGACCTCACTTCCGTGCAGGCTGCGGCGCCGCAAGGCGGCCGCCAGATCCTCGTTACGTCCGCACTGCCCTATGCCAACGGGCAGATCCACATCGGCCACCTGGTCGAGTACATCCAGACCGACATCTGGGTGCGGGCGCTGCGAATGCATGGCCACGAGGTCTACTACATCGGCGCCGACGATACGCACGGCACGCCGATCATGCTGCGCGCGGAGCAGGAAGGCCTGACGCCGAAGCAGCTGATCGACCGCGTGTGGACCGAGCACAAGCGCGACTTCGACAGCTTCGGCGTGTCGTTCGACAACTTCTACTCGACCGATTCGGACGAGAACCGGGTGCTGAGCGAGAAGATCTATCTGGCGCTGCAGGAAGCCGGCCTGATCGCCGAACGCGAAATCGAGCAAGCGTACGATCCGGTCAAGGAAATGTTCCTGCCGGACCGCTTCATCAAGGGCGAGTGCCCGAAGTGCCACGCGAAGGACCAGTACGGCGACAGCTGCGAGGTGTGCGGCTCGACGTACCTGCCGACCGAACTGCTGAACCCGTATTCGGTCGTGTCGGGCGCGACGCCGGTGCGCAAGACCTCGAAGCACTACTTCTTCCGCCTGTCCGACCCGCGTTGCGAATCGTTCCTGCGCGAATGGGTGAGCGGCCTCGCGCAGCCCGAAGCGACCAACAAGATGCGCGAATGGCTCGGCGATGCCGGCGAAGCCAAGCTCGCCGACTGGGACATCTCGCGCGACGCGCCGTACTTCGGCTTCGAGATCCCCGGCGCGCCCGGCAAGTATTTCTACGTGTGGCTCGACGCGCCGGTCGGCTACTACGCGAGCTTCAAGAACCTGTGCGACCGCAACGGCATCGATTTCGATGCGTGGATCCGCCCGGGCTCGAAGGCCGAGCAGTATCACTTCATCGGCAAGGACATCCTGTACTTCCACACGCTGTTCTGGCCGGCGATGCTCGAGTTCTCGGGCCACCGCACGCCGACCAACGTGTTCGCGCACGGCTTCCTGACGGTCGACGGCGCGAAGATGTCGAAATCGCGCGGCACGTTCATCACCGCGCGGAGCTACATCGACACGGGCCTGAACCCCGAGTGGCTGCGCTACTACTTCGCCGCGAAGCTGAACGCGACGATGGAAGACATCGACCTGAACCTCGACGACTTCCAGGCGCGCGTGAACAGCGATCTCGTCGGCAAGTACGTGAACATCGCGAGTCGCGCGGCAGGCTTCCTGATCAAGCGTTTCGACGGCCGCGTGCAGGACAGCGCGATGAATCATCCGCTCGTCGCGAAGCTGCGCGATGCGATTGCGCAGATCGCCGCGAACTACGAAGCACGCGAATACGGCCGCGCGCTGCGCCACACGATGGAGCTCGCGGACGAAGTGAACGCGTACGTCGACGGCGCGAAGCCATGGGATCTCGCAAAGGATCCGGCCAACGCGGTCGCGCTGCACGAAACCTGCAGCGTGAGCCTCGAAGCCTTCCGCCTGCTGTCGCTCGCGCTGAAGCCGGTGATCCCGCGCGTCGCCGAAGCGGTCGAGGCGTTCTTCGGGATCCCGCCGCTCGTGTGGGCCGATGCCGCGAAGCCGCTGTCGTCGGCGCAGCCGATCAAGGCGTACCAGCACCTGATGACGCGCGTCGATGCGAAGCAGATCGAAGCGCTGCTCGCCGCGAACCGCGATTCGCTGCAGGCCGAAGCGACGGGTGCAGCCGCCGCGAGCGCGAACGCCGCGAAGAATGCGAAGCGCAATGCCAACGAGAAGCCGGCCGCCGCGAACGGTGCCGACGACGCGCCGATCTCGATCGACGATTTCGCGAAGATCGACCTGCGCATCGCGAAGATCGTCGCGTGCCAGGCCGTCGAAGGCTCGGACAAGCTGCTGCAGCTCACGCTCGACGTCGGCGAGGAAAAGACCCGCAACGTGTTCTCGGGCATCAAGTCCGCGTACCAGCCGGAGCAGCTCGTCGGCAAGCTGACGGTGATGGTCGCGAACCTCGCGCCGCGCAAGATGAAGTTCGGCCTGTCCGAAGGGATGGTGCTCGCCGCGTCGGCCGCCGACGAAAAGGCGGAACCGGGCCTCTACATCCTCGAACCGCACAGCGGCGCGAAGCCCGGCATGCGCGTGAAGTAAGCCGAACGCGCTGCTGCCTGCGCAAAAAAGCCCCGCACGATTCGAGTCGCGCGGGGCTTTTTTATCGCCGCCCGGTACGCCGCGCCCGCGCTCAGCGCTGCCCGAACCAGCGATCGAAGCGCCGCGTGTAGTTCAGATCGACGCCCTGGAACGTGCCGCCGTACGCGGACACCGACCAGAAGCGCGTCAGGTTGATCGTCGCCTTGAACGCGTTGCTCGCCGATTGCAGCCCCTGCTCGAAACCGAGCACGAACCGCTCGTTGATCGCCTTCGACACCAGCACGACCTGCGGATCGGTCAGGCCGACTTCACTGCGGCCGACCGACACCTCGTCGAGTCCGAAGGTCTGCGCGACGCGCTTGCCGGTCACGCTGCCAAGCAGCCCGAGCGCGGCCGTCATCGCCCCCTGCTGGCCGACGTTGTTGCCCTGGTCGGTGCCGTGCCCGAACAGCAGCCACGACAGCTTTTCGTTGTCCGTGACGTTCGGCTCCGACACCAGCTTGGCCGTCGGCGACTGGATCGTGCCCGTCACCTGCACGCCGGCCTCGACCTCCTGGTTGCGCCGCATCGCGAGGATGTTGACGCCCGGGTTCGACACGGGGCCGTTGAACGTGAAGAAGCCGTTCTCGACCGCGAGCTTGCGGCCGAACGTCGTGTACGTCGAGCCTTCGGTCACGCGCACGTTGCCGACCGCTCGCAGCGGCACGCCCGGCGCGCTCATCACCGTGATCGTGCCGCGCAGCCCGAGATCCGCGCCGTGGCCCTTGAAGCGGAAGTTGTTGCCGAGACCGACGTCGATGTTCGCGCGCGGCGCCAGCGACGGCGCCGGCTTGTTTTCGACCGGCTTCGGCTTCGCGGCCGCGGTGCCGGTCGGCGTCTCGCCGCGCACCGTGCCGTCCGGCTGCACGATCACGACGTCGTCGGACAGGTGCGGCGCCGATTGCTCGGGCAGGTCGAACAGCGCGCGGTCGACCACGAACTTGCCGTCGATCGACAGCGCGCCGCGCGGCCCGTCGTTCGCGACGGTGGCCTTGCCCGACAGCGACAGCTTGCGGTCCGGCGCCGCGAACAGTTCGAGCTTGTCCGCGACGATGCTGGCGGTCAGGTCGGGCGCCTCGCCGTCGAGGCGCACGCGGCCGAGCGCGCGCAGCGTGCCGTCGCCGCCGTGAAATTCGACCTGCTGGAATTCGACGAGGTTGTCCGACAGCTTCACGCGCACGATGCCGTCCTTCAGCTGCACGCCTTGGTCGATGAGTGTCGCGGAAAGGTCGTCGCCCGTCAGCGTCCCCGACAGGTTCGGTTTCACCGGCGTGCCGGAGACCGTCAGCTTCAGCGCCGCACGCCCGCCGAGCAGGTAGCTCGGCCCGAACAGGTTGCCGGTGGTCTTCAGCGCGGGGATGTCGGCGTCGATGCGGCCCGACAGCGGACCGTCGTCGACGATGCCGAACACGCCGTCGCGCAGCGCGAACGGCACCGCGACGTTCGCGTCGAGCGTGCCGATCCGGCTCGCCTTCGCGAGCGCCGTCACGTTGAGCCGGTTGCCGGGCGCGAAGCTCGCGCGGGCGGACAGATCGGTCAGGCCGAGCGACGCGATGCCGCGCCCGGTCTCGATCGTCACGTCGCCGCCGCGGCGCTTCACCTGCACGTACCCCGTCGCGTTCGCGCCGAGCGAGAAGTCCCAGTCGGCATCGAGCACGACGTCGGTCCGCACCGGCGGCCGCTGGCCGGTCAGCGCCTGGCGAACCTCGAGGAAACGCGCGACCGACGCGCCGGTCACGGCGCCCGCCGAGCGCATCTGGCCGCGATCGAACACGAACGATTTCAGGTCGATCGCCGCGCCTTCGAGCGTGAGCCGCGTCGCGCCGAGCGTCACGCGCCCGGCGCCGGCCGAGATCGTCAGCGGCGCCTGCAGCGCGAGCGCCGGCGTGCCGCGATTCGCGAGACGCGTGACGGTGCCGTCCCAGCGCATGCCGTCGCGGTTCTCGACCACGCCGCCGTTCGCCGCGAGCGTCAGGTCGATCACGCGGCCGCCGGCCACCCCGAGCGCCGCTGCGTCGAGCGTGTGCTTCGCGCGCGTGCCGTCGAGGTTCGCGCGCAACGACTTCAGCTTGAACGAGCCGAGCGCGATGTCGGCCGCGTCGGCCGTGAACACGAGTGCGCCGTGTGCGCCGTCGCGGATGTCCGCGCGGCCCTGCGCGGTGCCGATCCGGTTCGAACCGACGACGACGTGCTCGGCCTTGTAGGTGGCCGTCACGTTCGGATGCGCGAAACTGCCGGTCAGGTCGCCCTGCGCCTGCACGAGCCCTTCGACGCCGAAGCCGAGCCGGTCGAGCTGCGGCGCGTCGACGACGAAGCGCAGCCGGTCGCCGGGCGCGCCGAAGCTGCCGCGCAGGTCGACGTGGTTGCCGGCGATCGACAGGGTCGCGTTGCTCGGCAGGATCCGCGAGCCGGCGAGCTGCACGACGCCGGCGCCGGTCAGCGGCACGCCGTCGTACAAGCTGTCGGCGAGCTTGAAGGTCGCCTTCGTCGAGACCTGCGGCGCGAATGCGCCCGACGCCGTCAGCGTGCCCGACACGCGCGTCTCGCCGCGCTTGGCCGGCGCCTTGGCGGCCTTCGCCGGCGCCTTGCCGCCGCCCGCCTTCGGTGCGCCCGTCGCGGCGAGCAGCAGCGGATCGAATGCGGTGAGCGTCGCCTTCGCGTCGTAGCTCGAATGCGCGTCGTGGCGGAATACGCCGGTCAGGTCGATGCGCCCCTTGGCCGCAGTCACGCGCGTGTCGGTCAGCACGGTCTGCTTCTGCGTCAGCGCGACTTTGGCGCGCGCGCCGAGTGCGAGCTTCGGGTCGTTCAGGTCGAAATCGACGGTCGTCGCATCGCCCGCGAGCGTGACGCCGAGCGGGCCGCCCAGGCGCATCGGCCGCAACTCGGCGACAAATGCGTTCAGGTCGAGGTTCGCGACCTTCATGTCGAAGCGGCCCTTGCCGCCCGCGAGCGTGCCGCCGCCCGTCACGCTGCCGTCGCGGATCAGCTTCAGCGCGAGGCCGTCGATCCGTTGCGCGTGCGCGTCGAGATGCACGGTCGCATGCGCGTCGATCAGCGGCAGCAGATGATCGCCGAGCGTGCCCGGCTTCGCATTGACGATCGACACCGGGCCCGTCACCGCGAACCCCTTCGCCGACGCCGAACCTGCCGGCGCGGTCACCGGTGCGAGTTCCGCGCGCACCGCGAGATCGGCCGCCGGGGCGCCGGGCGAAAGCGCCTGCGGGTTCACGTGATCGAACGCGAGCGTCGCGCGCGTGAGCGGCACGGCGCCGAACGGCGCGGCCTCGACGTGCGCGCGCCCGTTCAGCTTCATTCCGCTCGCATCGACCTCGGCGACGAGCGCCTCGAGTGAGCCCGACACGCGGGCCCGCGCATCGACCGCTTCGTCGGACAGCTTGCCTGCATAGGTGGCTTCGCCCGTCAGCGCGAACGGCTTCACGCCGTCGAGCTTCGCACGCGCGGTCAGCGCGCCGTACGGCGTGTCGACGCCGTCGAGCACGAGTTCATGGTGACGGCCGTCGCTGCGGCCGTTCAGCGCGAGATGGTCGAGCTGCGTCGTCGAACCGCCTTCGTGAATGGCGAGGCGGTCGACGCGCAGGTCGTCGATCCGCACCTGCAGCGGCAGGCTCAGGTCCTGCGGCATCGTACTCGGCGTCGACGGCCCCGGCGCGATCCGCACGTCGATCGTGCCGGCGCGCAGATACGCGACGGACAGCCGCCACGGCGCGCGCGTCAGTGCCCAGCGGCCATCGAGCCGGTCGATGCGAACCTCGGTGCCGGTGCCGTCGGGGCTGGTCCACGCGAACCCGCGCAGGCGTACGCCGGTCGCGAGCGAGCCCCCTTCGAGCGTGCCCGCGAGCCGCGCGCCGAGCACCTTGCCGGCCGCCTGCCACGCGAGCCGCGTCCCGCGTTCGGTCGTCACCGCGCCCAGCACGAGCCCCGCCGCCAGCACGACGAGCAGCACGACCGTCGCGAGCGTCCACGCGACGACACGCCACGCGCGGCCGCGGCGCGGCGCGCGCGGCGGCGTGTCGGGCGCGCCGTCGGGCGAATCCGGATCGTGAGGCGGCGGCGTGTCGTTCGGGTCCTTCGTCATGCGGTTCGTCGTGCGGGTCGTCGTCAATAGGACGGCGGGTTCAGAAAGCGATGCCGAGCGTCAAATACGGGCGCACGCTGTGGTTGCGCAACCCGTACGCGACGTCGACGTTGATCGGGCCGACCGGGCTGCGCCAGCGCGCACCGACGCCCACGCCCGGGTAAAACACGCGCTCGCCCCACGCATCGGTCGCGGTGCCGATGTCGAAGAACGTCGCGGCGCCCCAGTCGCGGTTGAACCAGTGCTGGTATTCGGCCGTGCCCGTCACCAGGTACTTGGTCGGCAGAACGGAGCCGTCGACGCTGTTGCCGATGCTCTGGTAGCCGTAGCCGCGCACCGAATTCGAGCCGCCGGCGCGGAACAGCAGCGACGCCGGCACGCCGGTCGAGCTGCCGCTGGTAAACACGCCGCCGAGCTCCGCGCGGAACACGAACAGGTCGCGCTTGCCGATCGGCAGGTACTGCTGCCCGCGCGCGTAGCCGCGGATGAAGGTTTCGTCGGCCAGCGCGCCCTTGACCGCGAAGCCGGCCTCCGCGTGAATCAGGTTGCCCGAGCGCGGAAACAGCGGATCGTCGACGTTGCGGCGGGTCCACGCCCATTGCGGCACGAGCGCGCGGCTCGTGGTCGGCCCCGCGCCGTTCTGGTCGAGCCGGTCCTGGTAATACATCAGCGAATACGAATAGTCGATGAACTGGCCGGTGCGCGTGCGCTGCACGCCGACCCGCGCGCTGTAGATACGCGTGTCGGACACGTTGGTGTTCGTGTACGACGCGAGCACGCTGTTGGTCCAGCCCTTCTCGCCCGGCGGCATCGACAGCTGGACCTGCCCGTACTGCTGGATCTGGTCGAGCCGGCCCGACACGGTCAGCGGCCACGCGGCGCCGAAGGTGTCGAGATACGTATAGGAGCCTTGCACGTGCGGCCCCGTATCGGTGGCGAAGCCGACGCCGCCGCGGATGTTGTTGTACGGGAACTCGCTGACCTTCACGTGCACGGGCGTGCGCTCGGGCTTCGACGTATCGTCGCCGACGTCGATCGCGACGCTCGCGTAGTACGGCGTGTTCTGCAACTGCCGCTGCAATTCGTTGATCCGCCGCACGTCGTAGATCTCACCTTCCGACAGCGGATTGACGTTCGTGACGATCTTTTCCGGATAACGGCGCACGCCGTCGACGTCGACCTTGCCGATCGTGAACGTCGGGCCGCTGTCGAACGTGACCGCGAGCGTCGCGCGCCGCGTGCGCGGATCGATGCGCGCCTCGGACGACGCGATCTTCGCGCCGAGATAGCGGCGCGCCTGCAATTGCCGGAGCGCCGCACTCTTCGCGTCGTCCCAGTCGGACTGCGTGAACGGGTCGCCCGGCTTCATCGAGAACGCGAAACGGGTGGCCGTCTCCTGCGCCGGATCCTCCGTTTCGACGGGCCCCTTGAACGCCAGCTCGACCGTCGACACGACGGTCTGCTTCCCCGGGTCGACCGCGATGCGCACGTCGCGCTTGCCGTCGCGGGTGCGCACGTCGGTACGCACGACCGGCGAGAAATAGCCGGCCGTCGCGGCCAGGTCGCGCACCTGCTGCGGCGTGGCGGTCACGAGGAAGTCGAACTGGTCGTCGCTGATGTCGTCGCGCTTGGCGAAGCGGGCGATATCGAGATGGGTCTTGAGGAGCTTGCGGATCGAGCGCGGCGCGTCGATGTCGACGTCGTACTTCGCATGGGCCGGCAGCGCGAAGCACGCGGCCAGGCAACCCGCGAGGGCCGCCCGCGCGACGCGGGCCGCGGCGCCGGCGCGATCGCGTGCCGCGCGCGGGCCCGCGTCATGCGCCGTGTGTGCTTGCTGGTTCGACTGCCCCGCCAAATATGACCTCGCCGTCCTGGATCGTTACGGTTTCGTGGAAAACCCTGTATTTGACCACAGGGCGCGGGCGTCGCAGCCAAACGATTGTGAAAGAATGCCAGCGCCCGACAGGGCCGCCGCCCAATGCCCGCCGGCACCGCCCGCGGTTTCGACGCGCGATTGGCGCCGGCTGTTCCCCGCGATGCGGTAAAATCCCGCCATCGCGAATCCGGCGCATCGTGCGCCGCCCGAAACGGAAGATCCAGCCATGCCGTACCAGTCCGACGTCACGCAGTTCCTGAACCAGCTCAAACAGCAGAAGCCGACGCTCGAGGAAGACCAACGCAAGGGCCGTTCCCTGTTGTGGGACAAGCAGCCGATCGATCTCGACGAGCGCGCCGAGCAGCAGGAATCGCGCGTGAAGCAAACGCCGTACGTCTACTACCAGAACTTCTGACGACGTGAGCGCCGCCGACGAGGCCAGCGCCGCCCGGCAGGACGACGCGATCGCCGCGCCCGCGGGCGCCGATTCGACGCCCGACACGGTCGACGGTGTCGCGGCCTTCGCTCGCCTGTACGGCGAGCCGCTCTTCAAGCTGCCGCAGGATCTCTACATCCCGCCCGACGCGCTCGAAGTGTTCCTCGAGACGTTCGAAGGCCCGCTCGACCTGCTGCTGTACCTGATCCGCAAGCAGAACTTCAACGTGCTCGACATCCCGATGGCGCAGGTCACCGCGCAGTATCTGGGCTACGTCGACCAGATCCGCACGTCGAATCTCGAGCTGGCGGCCGAATACCTGCTGATGGCCGCGATGCTGATCGAAATCAAGTCGCGGATGCTGCTGCCGGTCAAGAAGGCCGACACCGGCGAGGAAGCCGAGGATCCGCGCGCCGAACTCGTGCGCCGGCTGCTCGAGTACGAGCAGATGAAGCTCGCCGCGCAGCGGCTCGACCAGTTGCCGCAACTCGGCCGCGATTTCCTGCGCGCCGAGGTATATATCGAGCAAAGCGTCACGCCGCGCTTTCCCGACGTGAATTCGGACGATCTGCGCGCCGCGTGGGCGGACGTGCTCAAGCGCGCGAAGCTCGTCCAGCATCACAAGATCTCCCGCGAGGAGTT
Source organism: Burkholderia sp. MSMB1072 (assembly GCF_001524725.1). Lineage (NCBI taxonomy): Bacteria > Pseudomonadati > Pseudomonadota > Betaproteobacteria > Burkholderiales > Burkholderiaceae > Burkholderia > Burkholderia sp. MSMB1072. The sequence goes on along the minus strand of NZ_LOYC01000071.1, from coordinate 170,185 downwards.
GTCGGTGCGCGAACACATGAGCCTGATCCTGCGCCGGCTGCAGAACGCGCGCTTCATGGAGTTTGCCGACCTGTTCGACACGTCGCGCGGCGTGCCGGTCGTCGTCGTGAACTTCATCGCGATGCTCGAACTCGCGCGCGAATCGCTGCTCGAGATCACGCAGGCCGAGCCGTTCGCGCCGATCTACGTGCGCCTCGCGTACCTGCCTGCGTAAGGGCCGCCCCCCCGCCGCTTCCCGTTCCCGGTTCGTTCCGACGCTCGCCGCTGCGCCGCGGCGGACGACCGTCCGGCGGGTGTTCGGCACACCCCGATAAAAAGTGAACGATCGTTCTTTTATCGGTGCGTGCGGCGGCCAAATCCTCTACAATCCGCCGACGCCCGATGCGCCGCCCGCGCGCCGGCGTTCTCCGCTTCGACCCCGACGCCGCTGCCGCGGCGTCAACGCGCGCCTGCGCGAGGAACCCGTTACCCGATCATGAAAGTCATCAGCTCGATCCAGGAACTGCGCGACCAGCTGCGCGGACAGAACCGCACGGCGTTCGTGCCGACGATGGGCAACCTGCACGAAGGGCACCTGTCGCTGATGCGTCTCGCGCGCCAGCACGGCGACCCGGTCGTGGCGAGCATCTTCGTCAACCGGCTGCAATTCGGCCCGAACGAGGATTTCGACAAGTATCCGCGCACGCTCCAGGACGATATCGAGAAGCTGCAGCAGGAAAACGTGTACGTGCTGTTCGCGCCGACCGAGCGCGACATGTACCCGGAGCCGCAGGAATACCGCGTGTTGCCGCCGGACGATCTCGGCGGGATTCTCGAAGGCGAATTCCGTCCGGGCTTCTTCGCCGGCGTGTGCACGGTGGTCACGAAGCTGATGTCCTGCGTGCAGCCGCGCGTCGCCGTGTTCGGCAAGAAGGACTACCAGCAGTTGATGATCGTGCGCCGAATGTGCCAGCAGCTCGCGCTGCCGGTCGACATCGTCGCGGCCGAAACCGTGCGCGACGACGACGGCCTTGCGCTGTCGTCGCGCAACCGCTACCTGACGACCGACGAGCGCAAGGAAGCGCCCGAACTGGCGAAAACGCTGCAGCGCGTGCGCGACAGCGTGCTCGGCGGCGAACGCGATCTCGGCAAGCTCGAGCGGCACGCGCACACGCACCTGGCCGAACGCGGCTGGCTGCCCGACTACATCGCGATCCGCCGCCGCGCGAACCTGATCGCACCGAGCGCCGCCGAACTCGAAGCCGGCGAGCCGCTCGTCGTGCTCGCGGCCGCGAAGCTCGGCGCGACGCGCCTCATCGACAACCTGGAAATCTGACGGGCTGCCCGCCCGCGCCTCTCACGACGCCTCACCGGAGACACCATGCAGCGCCACATGCTCAAATCGAAGATCCACCGTGCGGCGGTCACGCACTGCGAACTGCATTACGAAGGTTCGTGCGCGATCGACGAAGACCTGCTCGAAGCGGCGGGCCTGATCGAAAACGAACGGATCGACATCTGGAACATCAACAACGGCGAACGCTTCTCGACGTACGCGATCAAGGGCGAGCGCGGCAGCGGGATGATCTCGCTGAACGGCTCGGCCGCGCGCCGCGCGCAGCTCGGCGACCTCGTGATCATCGCGGCGTTCGCGATGGTCGACGAAGCCGAACTGCAGGCCGGCTGGAAGCCGAAGCTCGTGTTCATCGACGACGGCAACCGGATCAAGGGCCATCGGGACCACGTGCCGACGCAGAGCTGGAGCTGATCCGCGCGGCCGCCGGCGTGTCGTGACACGCCGGGTGTCGCCGCGATGCGGCGGGCGCCCGGCGGCCAACACCGAGCCGCCACATACGTACGGAGGGCCTGATTCGGCGCGATGCCGGATCAGGCCCTTTGTCCGTTTGACGGAATCCGCCGCGCGCTCGCCGTCTGCGGCGCGGCCCGCGCGCGAGCGGGTCAGGACGCTTTCGCGGCCTTCTCGGCCTTCGGCATGCGGCGCTCGGCCCATTCGACGATCGGCCGCCACTGTTCGAGATCCTTCTCGACGCGGCTTTTCGCGACATCCCACAGCGTCAGGCCGTGCGCGGCGATCTGCACGTAGTTCTGCGTGTCGCGCACGTAGCCGAGCACCGGCAGACCGAGCCCTTCGACGAACCGGTGCAGTTGATCGGACGAGCGCGTGCGGGCGTCGACCCGCATCCCGACGATCCCGACCTCGACGCCGCCCTTGCGCACGGCCTTCTCGCCCGCGAGGCGCTCCAGAAACTGCTGGGTCGCGAGAATATCGAACATCGACGGCTGCAGCGGCACGATCACCTTGTCGGCCAGTTGCAGCGCGACGTTGAGCCGCGTGCCGTGCAGGCCGGCCGGCGTATCGATCACCGCATATTCGAGGCCGCGCGGCGGCTTCGACGGCGCGTCCGGATCGAGATCCCACGCCTCGATCGTCGGCAAGCCGGCCGGCCGCAGGTCGAGCCACGCATGCGCGGACTGCTGCCGGTCCAGGTCGGCCAGCGCGACCCACGCGCCCTGCGCCGCGAAATAGCCGGCTAGATTGGTGGACAGCGTGCTCTTCCCCACGCCGCCCTTCGGATTCGCCACCACGATGACCGTCATGAATTCCCCCGAAAAAGCCGCGCGGCGCCGGCCGCATGGCAGGCGCCGCTCGATTGCGGATACAGGGAGCGATGATATCGGCAAACGGGGTGTCACCGGAACCGGTCGCAGCGAACCGCGAACCGCTTTCGTGCGCGTTCGTTCACATTACGCGGGCCGGTCCGCGGCCTCCGCCGCGCCGATCGCGAACGCGCCGCCGCCCAGCAGGGCCTGCACGGCCAGCGTGACGGCCCAGAACGCCGGATATTCCCAGCCGCCGTGCGGCGACGAGAAGCTCCAGCCGTTCGGCAGATGCGCTGCGAGCGCGCCGAGCATGAACGGCAGCAGCACCAGCGCGGCGATGCGCACGCGGAACCCCGCGAGCAGCGCCAGCCCGCCCGCCAGTTCGACGAACGTGGTCAGGTACGCGAGCCAGCCCGGCAGGCCGATCGACGCGAAGAACTGCGCGGTGCCGGGCAGCGTGAAGACGAATACTTTCTGCGCGACGTGCGCGAGGTACAGCACGCCGAGGGCGACGCGCAGCAGCGTCGCGGCGAAATCGTTCAGGCGGTTGGCGTTCATGACGGCTTCCTTCGGGAGTGGATGGGAATGGATCGCACTCTATTCGAATCGATTCGACCGATAAACACGCCATGTCGCTTAAATTGATTCCATTTCGGAACGAATCGAAGCGAAAAAAAAGGGCATGACCGATCATGCCCTCCGTCCTGCTCAGTAACCGCTCTTGCCTTGCGTTGCATCGCCGCCGGACTGGCCGCCGCGCGGCGCATACGAATCGCACGCATGCGCCGCCGACGACGCGCCCAGCAGCGCCGCAAGCAGCACGCTCCACCACCACCGAACCTTCATCGTCGCCCTCCTTCGGGCGGACCTCCGCCCTCCTCCGTTGTACGCGATCGGACGGAAAAAGCGAGGGCGGACCGGCTCGCCGTCACCGAAACTCGGCGTACAGCGCGTCGAGGTCGAGATGCGCGGCGAACGTGTCGGCCAGCCGCTCGAGGGAAGCCTCGCGCAGCGCCGGGTAGTCGATGCGCGCCGCCCCGTCGAGCCCCGCCCAAGCGAGCAGCGCCGTGCAGGCGTCGGGCGCGTCGAACAGCCCGTGCACATAGGTCGCGAGGATCTGGCCGTCGGCCGACATCGCGCCGTCGGGACGCACGCCATCCTGCGCGGCATCGGCGGCCAGCGTCAGCGCGGGCGTCGCGAGCGCCGGCCCGCGCGTGTCGCCCATGTGGATTTCGTAACCGCGCACGGCCGCCTCGCCCGGCAGCGCGAGTTGCCCGGTCACGTTCTTCAGCGTCTTGTCGGGTTGCAGCGTCGTGTCGAAATCGAGCAGCCCGAACCCCGGCACGCTGCCGGGCGCGCCCTCCAGGCCGAGCGGATCGTCGAGCGTGCGGCCGAGCATCTGCATGCCGCCGCAGATGCCGATCACCTTGCCGCCGTAGCGCAGATGACGCCGGATCAGCGCTTCCCAGCCCGCGTCGCGCAGCCACGCGAGGTCGCGCTGCACGCTCTTCGAACCCGGCAGGATCAGCAGGTCGGCGTCGGGCACGGGGCCGCTCTTCCAGTACGTGAACTCGACCTGCGGATGCGCGTGCAGCGGGTCGAAATCGGTGTGGTTGCTGATGCGCGGCAGCGCGGGCACGACGACGCGCAACACGCCGGCATCGCCGCGTGCGGCGGCGCTGCGCGCCTGCGCGGGCAGCATATCCTCCGCGTCGAGCAGCAGCCCGTGCAGGTACGGCAGCACGCCGAACACCGGCTTGCCCGTCCGGGCGCGCAGCCAGTCGAGCCCGGGTTCGAGCAGCGCGAGGTCGCCGCGGAAGCGGTTGATCACGAAGCCGCGCACGCGCGCGCGCTCGCTGTCCGACAGGCAGGCGAGCGTGCCGACCAGATGCGCGAACACGCCGCCGCGATCGATGTCGGCCACGAGCACGACCGGGCAGTCGACGCGCTCGGCAAACCCCATGTTCGCGATGTCGCCGTCGCGCAGGTTGATCTCGGCCGGACTGCCGGCGCCTTCGACGATCACCGTGTCGTACCCCGCCCGCAGGCGCGCATACGATTCGAGTACCGCATCGAACGCGACCGGCTTGTAGTCGTGATACGCCCGCGCGTCGAGGTTCATGCGCGCCTTGCCGTGAACGATCACCTGCGCGCCGCGGTCGCTCGTCGGCTTCAGCAGCACCGGATTGAAATCCGTATGCGGCGCGACGCCGGCGGCCAGCGCCTGCAACGCCTGCGCGCGGCCGATCTCGCCGCCGTCGACCGTCACCGCGCTGTTGAGCGCCATGTTCTGCGGCTTGAACGGCGCCACGCGTGCGCCGCCGCGGCGCGCGAGGCGGCACAGGCCCGCGACGAGCGTGCTCTTGCCCGCGTCGGACGTGGTGCCCTGGATCATCAGCGTGCCGCGCGGCCGCGGCTCGGGTGCATTCATCGTGTCAAAGGTCGTCGCGAAGCAAAGGCGGCATTATCGCCCGCGGCGGGTCGCGCGCGCCGTTACAATCACGCGATGATTCCGCACGACCTCACCTTCGTCCTCGGCGGCGCGCGCTCGGGCAAGAGCGCGCATGCCGAGCGGCTCGCCGCCGACAGCGGCCGCCCCGTCACCTACATCGCGACCGCGACCGCCGCCGATGCCGAATTCGCGCAGCGCATCGCGCATCATCGCGCACGCCGGCCGGCCGCCTGGGGGTTCGCCGACGCACCCGTCGATCTCGCCGGCACGCTCGCGCGGCTCGACGATCCGCACGCGTGCCTGCTCGTCGACTGCCTGACGCTGTGGCTCACGAACCTGCTGTGCCCCGCCGAAGGCGAACCGCTCGACGACGCGCAGTACGCGGCGCACGTCGAACGGCTCGAGCACGCGTTGCGCGGCGCACGCGCGAAGGTGATCGTCGTCAGCAACGAGATCGGGCTCGGCGTCGTGCCGCTCGGGTCGGTCACGCGCCGCTACGTCGACGAGCTCGGGCGCCTGAACCAGCGCGTCGCCGCGCTCGCGACGCGCGTCACGCTGCTGGTTGCGGGGCTGCCGCTCGACCTCAAGACGGGCGCGCAGCCATGCTGATGTTGTCGCTGCCCGTCGTCGCGATGCTCGCGGTCGCGGCCGCGATCGTCGACCGCGCAATCGGCGAGCCGGCCGGCTGGCATCCGCTCGTCGCGTTCGGCCGCGTCGCCGCGCGCATCGAAGCCGCGCTGAACACGGGCCGGCGCGGCCGCCTCGTCGGCGTCGCCGCATGGCTCGCGGCGGTCGTGCCGCCGGTGGCCGTCGCGGCATGGCTCGTCTGCTTGCTGCCGTGGCCGTTCGCGGCTGCGCTGCACGTCGCGCTGCTATGGTTCGCGCTCGGCGCGAAGAGTCTCGCCGACCACGTCGCGCCGATCGCCGCCGCGCTGCTGCGGCGCGATCTCGACGCGGCGCGCACGCTGACCGCACGCATCGTGTCGCGCGACACCGGCAGCGCGGACGAAGGTGCGCTGTCGCGCGCGGCCGTCGAATCGGCGCTCGAGAACGGCAACGACGCGATCTTCGGCGCGCTCTTCTGGTTCGTCGTCGCGGGCGGTCCCGGCGCGTTGCTGTTCCGGCTCGCGAACACGCTCGACGCGATGTGGGGCTATCGCACGCCGCGCTTCCTGACCTTCGGCTGGGCCGCCGCACGCATCGACGACGCGCTGAACTGGATGCCCGCACGCCTCACCGCCGCGAGCTACGCGTTGCTCGGCGACACCGCCGCCGCGTGGCGCTGCTGGCGCACGCAGGCGCGCCACTGGGACAGCCCGAACGCAGGCCCCGTCATGGCCGCGGGCGCCGGCAGCCTGAACGTGCAGCTCGGCGGCCCGGCCGTCTATCACGGCGAGCTCGAGAATCGCCCGATGCTCGGCACCGGCGCCACGGCGACTGCCGTCCACATCGTCGCCGCGCTGTCGCTCGTCACGCGCACGCTCGCCCTGTGGCTCGCGCTGCTGGTCGCGAGCGGCGCACTCGTCATGGCCACCCATCATGTCTGATTCATCCATCGCGCACGGCGGCAACCTGCACGAAGCCGCCCGCCGTCACGGCATCCCGTACGACGCGTGGCTCGACCTGTCGACCGGCATCAATCCGGCGGGCTTCCCGGTGCCGCCCGTCCCGGCCGACGCGTGGCGCCGGCTGCCCGACGACGGCGACGGCCTCGCGGCCTGCGCCGCGCAGTACTACCACGCGCCCGATGCCGCGCACGTGCTGCCGGTCGCCGGCAGCCAGGCCGCGATCCGCGCGTTGCCCGGGTTGCTGCCGGCCGGCGACGCCGGCGTCGCGGCGCTCGCGTACGGCGAATATGCGCCCGCGTTCGCGCGCCACGGCCATCGTGTCGTCGCGCTGGACATCCGCGCCGATACGCTGCCCGCGACGCTGCGCCACGTTATCGTCGGGAATCCGAACAATCCGACCGCCGAGTTCGTGCCGACCGCGCGCCTGCTCGGCTGGCATGCGCAACTGGCGACACGCGGCGGAACGCTGATCGTCGACGAAGCGTTCGCCGATACGGGCGCGACGCCATCGCTCGCATCACAGGTCGATCGTCCGGGCCTCGTCGTACTGCGCTCGGTCGGCAAGTTCTTCGGGCTCGCCGGAATTCGCGCGGGCTTCGTGCTCGCATGCCCCGACCACGTCGTCGCGTTGCGCGACAGGCTCGGCGCGTGGACGGTCAGCGGCCCCGCACGCCACGCGGTCGCCGCGGCGTTCGCCGATCGCGCATGGCAAGCTGCCGCCCGCGAGCGGCTCGCGGCCGACGGCGAACGACTGGCCGCGCTGCTGCGCGCACACGGCTTCGCGGTTCGCGCAACGCCGCTCTTCAGCTGGACCGACGATCCGCGGGCCGCGGCGCTGCATGCGGCGCTCGCGGCGCGCGGGATCTGGACGCGGCACTTCCCGAGCCCGTCGAGCGTGCGCGTCGGCCTGCCGGGCAGCGAAGCCGAATGGCGGCGCCTCGGCGACGCGCTCGCGCATTGCGTGCCGCTGCTGCAGCAGGCCTCGGCATGAGGCCACGCCTGTTCCGCCCGTTCCGCCGGCTCGCACCGGCCGCACTGCTGGCGGCGCTCGCTCATGCGCCGCTCGTCCACGCCGATGTCGCGACGCGCGACGATGCCGGCAATACGGTCACGCTGCCCGCGCCCGCGCAGCGCGTGATCAGCCTCGCGCCGCACGCGACCGAGCTCGTCTACGCGGCCGGCGGCGGCGCGAAGCTCGTCGGCACCGTCACGTACAGCGACTATCCGGCCGCCGCGCAAGCGGTGCCGCGGGTCGGCGACAACAAGGCGCTCGATCTCGAACGAATCGCCGCGTTGAAGCCCGACCTGATCGTCGTCTGGCGACACGGCAACGCCGAGCGGCAGACCGATGCACTGCGCGCGCTGCACATCCCGCTGTTCTTCAGCGAACCGAAGCATCTCGACGACGTGCCGTCGTCGCTGCGCCGGCTCGGCACGCTGCTCGGCACGCAACCGACCGCCGATGCCGCCGCTGCGGCCTTTGTGCGCGACCTCGCGGCACTACGCGCACGCTACTCGGCACGCCCGCCCGTCACGCTGTTCTTCCAGGTGTGGGACCGTCCGCTGACGACGCTCAACGGCACGCACCTGATCGACGAAGTATTCGAACTATGCGGCGGCCGCAACGTATTCGCATCGCTCAAGCCGCTCGTGCCGACCGTCACCGACGAGGCCGTGCTCGCGGCGAATCCGGAAGCGATCGTGACGACGAGCGCCGGGGCGACCCGTTCGACCGAACCGCTGCCGAGCCTCGCGCGGTGGCGTGCGTGGCCCGCACTGACGGCCGTGGCGCGCCACAACCTGTTCGCGATCGACGGCGATCTGCTGACGCGGCCGTCGCCGCGGATCGTGCAGGGCGCAGCCGCGCTGTGCGAGGATCTGGATGCCGCTCGTGCGCGGCGGCCGGCGCGCTGATTGCCAGCGGCTGGCGCATTCGTCGCGCACCGATGCCGGATGCGTGCGGCGCCCGAAGCAAATGGATCGTGCGCGGCGTCGTTCATTGCGGACGCACGTGCGCCTATGCGTCCCAGTGCACGACTTCCCATGCTCGCGCGTCGCCGTTCGTGCGCAGCCAGACGGCCCCGCCCGTCGGCACGGGCCGCGACAGCAGCGTGTCGAACGGCACGCGCAAGACATGCGACGCGAACGCGCGGATCACGCCCGCATGCGTGACGACCCAATGCGCGCCGCCGAGCGCCGCAATCGTATCGGCCTGCCGCGCGACCCGTTCGACGAATCGCGCCACGCTTTCTCCGCCGTGCGCGCAGGCATGCATCAGGTCGGCCGCCCACGCATCGAGTGCCGCGCGGTCGATATCGTCCCAGCGCTGCATCTCCCATGCGCCGAAATCCATTTCCTGCCAGTCGGCATCGCGCCGCAGCGGCACGTCGAATGCCCGCGCGAGCCGTTCGGCAATCGACGCGCAACGCGCGAGCGGGCTCGTCCAGACCCGTTCGGGTAACGGCGCGCCGAGTGTCGACAGATGCGCACGCACGGCCTGCGCGCCGCCGTCGGCCGATGCGGCGAGCGGCACGTCGCTGCGCCCGTAGCAGATGCCCGGCTCGATGCCGACGGCCGGATGACGGATCAGGACGATGTCCATCCGAGCACCACGAGATAGATCGCCAGCTCGCCCAGTTGCTGCGCGAAACCGAGACAGTCGCCCGTATAACCGCCGATCCGCTTCACGAAATAGCGCGCGAGCCATGCACGCACGAGCACGAGCACCACGCACGCGGCGACGCCCATGCGCCAGTCCGGCCAGAACAGCCACGGCATCCCGAACGCCGCCGCGATGCATGCCGCGCGGGCGCGCATGCGTTGCGCCACCGGCTTCGCCTTGCCTTCGGCTCGCACGTAGTCGAGCGACATCAGCAGGCTCACGGCCATCGCGCGGCTCGCCGCATGCGCGGCGATCATCGTCCATGCGGCGCGCAACGGCAGCATCGACGTCAACGCCTGCCATTTCAGCCCGAGCGCGATCACGAGCGCGACCGCGCCGAACGTGCCGATCCGCGAATCGTGCATGATGCGCAGCACGTCGTCGCGCGTGTAGCCGCCGCCGAACGCATCGCAACTGTCGGCAAGGCCGTCTTCGTGGAATGCGCCGGTCGCGAGCAGCGTCGCGGCCATCGACAGCCCGACCGCGATCGACGCGGGCAGCGCGCGCAGTGCGACGAGATAGACCAGCGCGCCCCATGCGCCCACGCACGCGCCGACGAGCGGGAAATAACGCGCGGCCTGGTCGAGGTCGCCGGCCGCGTAGCCGATCGAGCGCGGCACGGGCACGCGCGTGAAATAGCCGAGCGCGACGAAGAAGTAGCGCAGTTCGGCCCGCATGCCGCGTGCGCGCTCAGGCGTCACGATCGTCGACGCCGGCGGACTCGAAACTCGCCATCTCGGCGAGGAACGCGGCCGCCGCGCGCACGAGCGGCAGCGCGAGCGCGGCGCCCGTGCCTTCGCCGAGCCGCAGGTCGAGCGCGAGCAGCGGCTTCGCGCCGAAATGCTCGAGCATGCGCCGGTGGCCGGCCTCGTGCGACGTATGCGAGAACACGCAGTAGTCGCGCACGCCGGGCGCGATGCGCTCGGCGACGAGCAGCGCGGCGGTCGCGATGAAGCCGTCGACGAGGATCGTCATCCGCTCGCTCGCGGCCGCGAGGTACGCGCCCGTCATCATCGCGATCTCGAAGCCGCCGAACGTCGCGAGCACGTCGAGCGGCGCGACCGCATGCGCGTGCTTGACGAGCGCGCGGCCGAGCACCGCGCGCTTGTGCGCGAGGCCCTGATCGTCGAGCCCCGTGCCGCGGCCGACGCATGCATCGATCGGCACGTCGAGCAGGCGGCTCATCAGGCAGGCGGCCGACGACGTGTTCGCGATCCCCATCTCGCCGAAGCCGATCACGTTCGTGCCCAGCGACGCGTGCAGGCGGACGCGGGCCGCGCCGGCGGCCAGCGCCGTCATCGCTTCTTCGCGCGTCATCGCCGGTTCCGTCGCGAAGTTGCGCGTACCGCGCGCGACCGGCAGCGACACCAGCCGCTCCGACGGCGGCAGCGGCGACGCGACGCCCGCATCGACGATCTCGAGCGTGCTCTGCGCGACGCCCGAGAACGCGTTGATCGCCGCACCGCCGGCCAGGAAGTTCGCGACCATCTGCGCGGTCACCGCTTGCGGATAAGGACTGACGCCTTCGGCCGCGATTCCGTGATCGCCCGCGAACACGATCGTCACGGGACGCTGCACGACCGGCCGCTCGGTGCGCTGGATCAGGCCGATCTGCAGCGCGAGCGCCTCGAGCTGGCCGAGGCTGCCGGGCGGCTTGGTCTTGTGGTCGATCACATGTTGCAGGTGCGTGCGCAGCGCGTCGTCGAGCGGCGCGATCACGGGCGGGAAATGGGTCGGAGTCGTCATCGAGGAGCCGTGTCGTGGGCGCGGCGGGCGCCGCGCATCGGAAAAATCGGAACGGAAAGGGTCATTGTCGCGCAGGCCATGCCGGCAGCAGCGCATCGCGGCCGTTCTCGCGGATCAGCACGAGCGGATAGCCGAATGCGTCGCTCGCGCGCTCGGGCGTCAGCACGTCGTGCACGGGACCGGCCCACGCATGGCCGCGGCCGTCGAGCAACAGCGCATGCGTCGCGAAACGCCGCGCGAGGTTCAGGTCGTGACACGAAAACATCACCGTGCGCGGGCCTGCCGCGAGCCAGGCGGCCAGCGCGGTCAGGCAGTCGATCTGGTGATGCAGGTCGAGATGCGCGAGCGGTTCGTCGAGCAGCATCAGCGGCGCATCCTGGCACAGCGTCGCGGCCAGCGCGACGCGCTGCCGCTCGCCGCCCGACAGCGACATCACGTCGCGCGACGCGAGCGCGCTCAGGCCGAACGTCGCGAGCGCATCGCGCACGGCCGTGCGGTCGCCGTCGCGCTCCCAGCCCCAGCCGCCGAGATACGGAAAGCGGTTCAGCAGCACCGTGTCGAACACGGTCGCGCTGAACGCATCGTGCAATTGCTGCGGCATCAGCGCGCGGCGCCGCGCGAGTTGCTCGGGACGCCATGCGGCAAACGGCCGGCCGTCGATCTCGACGTGTCCGCCGGCCGGCGGCTGCAATCCCGCGAGCGTGGCGAGCAGCGTCGTCTTGCCCGCGCCGTTCGGTCCGGCGACGCACCAGATCTCGCCGGGGCGGAACGCCTGCGTGAAGCGCTCGAGCAGCGTGCGCGCGCCGGCCTTCAGCGTCAGATCGACGGCCATGTAGCGCATGTCGCGGGCAGCGGCATGCGGTGCGGCGGTGCCCGTCATCGCATCGGCCTCCTCAGCAACATCCACAGGAACATCGGCACGCCGATCAACGCGGTCATCGCGCCCACCGGCAATTGCGCGGGCGCGATCGCGGTGCGCGCCAGCAGGTCGGCCGCCATCACGCCGCCGCCGCCCGCAAGCATCGCGGCCGGCAGCAGCATCCGCTGGTCGTTGCCGAACGCGAGCCGCAACGCATGCGGCACGACGAGCCCGACGAAGCCGATCGTGCCGGCCGTCGTCACGGCGGCCGCGGCGGCCAGCGACGCGACGAGATAGATCCGCACGCGCAGGCGCGCGACCGGCACGCCGAGCGCGAGCGCGGTCGCGTCGCCGCGCAGCAGCACGTTCAGTTGCGGCGCGGCGGGCAGCGCGACGCATGCGCTCAGCAACAGCGCGCCCCACGCGAACCACGGCGCCGTCGCGCCGTTCAGGTCGCCCGTCAGCCAGAAGATGATGCCGCGCAGCCGCGCGTCGGGCGCGAGCGACAGCAACAGCGTGACGAGCGCGCCCCACCCCGCCGCGATCACGACGCCCGTGAGCAGCAGCCGCGGCGAGGCGTCGCGCGATTCGCCGCGCCACAGCTCGCGCCTCGCGAGACCGAGCACGAGCGCGACCGAGACGAGCGAACCGGCGAACGCCGACGTGTCGACGAGCCACCATGCGCCGCCCGCGATCATCGCGACGAGCGCGAAGCCGGCCGCGCCGCCGGACACGCCCAGCACGTATGGCTCCGCGAGCGGATTGCGCAGCAGCACCTGCAACAGCGCGCCGGCCAGCGCGAGCAGCGCGCCGCACGCGAAACCCGCGAGCGCGCGCGGCAGGCGCAGCGTCCGGACGATATCGGCAAACAGGGTGTCGCCGCCGTGCGGCACGAGCGACGCGAGTGCCTGCCACGGCGACATCGGCACGCTGCCGATCGACAGCGACGCGACGAACAGCAGCGCGACCATGGCGGCCAGCGCGGCCCAGATCGCGGCGGCGCGCGCGGCGCTCATGCCGCGCACGGCTGCACGCACGACGCGCGGCACATCCGCTTGCGGGAGCCGGCCGGGCGCGACGGGGGCGCGTGGCGGACGATTGGGGTCGGCATCGAAGAAACGTTCCGTGAAGCATTGCGCGCCCCGCTTCCCCGCAGGTCGCGCGTCATGGAGCCCGTGCGGGCTCCCCGTCTCGGCCGGTATCCGGGCTGGCGGCGGTCCGGCTCGCCTTCCCGCGCGATGACGCGCAGTGGCCCGCGCCCGCATGCGACCTGCACGCGGAACGCGCCCGAGCCGGCCTGCGTCACACGACGCGGCCGCTTACCGTTGCGGGGGCAGCGCAGGTCGGCGCGCTCGTGGAGCCCGCATCCTGCTTCCCGTTTAACCGCGCGTCCTGCGCGCGAGCACCGAGGCGGCGCCAGTTTAGGAGCCGGTCGCGCGAGCGTCAAGGAAGCGTCCGGACCCGCGCGGGACGCGCCTATTCGCGGCAAGAAGCAGGGGTGTTACGACTGGAAACGTTACAGATGTCGGATTGCGCGTTATTCCGCGCTAAAATGCTGGGTCTTTAGAGGACGCAGCAAATGCTCAACGAACTCGAAACCCTATCTCAAAATATTGGCCGTCTGATTTCGCTGAACAAGCGCTATCACTCGGAACGGCTCGCGCTCGAGGAGCAGGTCGCGCAATTGCGCGCAGAAGCGGACACGGTCCGCGCGGAACTCGCGCAGCTGCGCGACGAACGCAATGCGCTCGCGGCCGAGCGCGACACGTTGTCGGCGAAGATCGACGACGCCCAGGTGAAACTGAACGCGATCCTCGAAAAGCTGCCGCGCTCGAAGGGCGCGGAGCAAGCCGACAACCAGCTCGACCTGCTGGATGCGCAGGCGCGCACGGATGGCGATGACGCGGCCAGCCACGGAGAACATGCATGAGCACCAAGCAGATCGAAGTCTCGATTCTCGGTCAGCCCTATCGGCTCGCCTGTTCGGCCGAGACCGAAGCGGCGCTGCTCGAAGCGGTCGCGCGCGTCGACGCCGAAATGTCGAAAATCCGCTCGAACAGCTCGGTGCGCGGCACCGATCGCATCGCGGTGATGGCGGCGCTGTCGCTTGCATCGGAATTGCTGCGGCTGCAAACGAGCGTGCGGCATGGTGAAGCATTTCCGGCGGAGGAAATCCGTCGTACAATGCACCAGATGAACGAACAGCTCGGCGCGGTGCTCGCACAGCACGAGACGCAGTAACGTTTCAAACGATGCGTCGATTCCCCTTGATCTCGACGGTCAACGGTGGTCAAATTGGCGCATCGAATCACAGTTCAGTCAGCTTCCCTGCCTGGTTCGCCAAGGTCATATATTCCTTGAACCAATGCCATGTGCACGGTTGCGGAAATTTGTAGCACGGGCGCGCGCGTCACTCTGTCTGATGTACCCGAAGTGCTGCTAACTGCGACCAATTCTGAACCTCAGGTTCAGGATGCCGGCCTAGCGGCCAAGGTGGGGGCCTATCCAACGGCATCGGGCAAGTCCCGGTGCCGTTTTCTTTTGTAGCAGCCTTTTCTGCGTCGACCACGACCATGCAATACTGGCTGATGAAGTCCGAACCGGACGAAGCAAGCATCGACGATCTCGCCAACGCACCGCAGCGCTCGCTGCCGTGGACCGGCGTGCGCAACTATCAGGCGCGCAATTTCATGCGCGACACGATGAAGATCGGCGACGGCGTGCTGTTCTATCACTCGAGCTGCCCCGAGCCGGGCATCGCCGGGCTCGCCGAAGTCTCGTCGACGCCCTACCCCGATCCCACGCAGTTCGATCCGAAAAGCCCCTATTACGACCCGAAATCGACGCAGGAAGCGCCACGCTGGCTGCTCGTCGACGTGCGCTTCGTGAAGAAGTCGCCGCTCGTGCCGCTCGCCGCGCTGCGCGAGCACGACGAGCTCGCCGACATGCGCGTGCTCGCGCGCGGCAACCGGCTGTCGATCACGCCCGTCACGCGTGCGGAATGGCGATTCATCACCGAAAAGCTGATGAAGTAGGCGCGCGCCAAAGGTCAAATCCGGTCAGTACGCGCGACCGTAACGGAACTCGCGGCACTTTCGCGCAGCCTAAGCAACCGCTGTCGGCCGAACGGGCCGGCCGTCGTTTTTTCGTCGCGCGGTACGCCCGCGTCGCGCGCGCGTGACCCGCGTGCGCGCCCTCGTACAAGGAATCCAACAATGACCAAGAAATCCGCACTCGCGCTGTCGCTCGCCCTCGCCGCCGCCGTTCCCGTCGCGCTGGCGCTCGCGTCGCCCGCCGCGCACGCCCAGGCGGCGAACCCGCACTTTCCGGAGCCGGCCGGCGTGCTGTCGCTTTCGTCGCAGGCCAGTGCCGACGTGCCGCAGGACATCATCCACATCACGCTGTTCTACGAGCAGCAGGCCAAGGATCCGGGCAGCCTCACCGCGCAGCTGAACCAGCGCGCGGACGCGGCCCTGTCGCAGGCGAAGGGCGTGTCGGGCGTCACCGCGCACACGGGCGCGTTCTCCGTGTATCCGAGCACCGATCGCGACGGGAAGATCTCCGCATGGCGCGGCCGCACCGAGGTCGCGCTCGAATCGCGCGATTTCGCCGCGGCGTCGAAGCTGGCGGGCCAGTTGTCGAACCTGATGCAGGTCGCGAACGTCGAGTTCTCGCTGTCGCCGGAAGCGCAGCGCACGGCCGAGCAGAAGCTCACGACCGAAGCGATCAAGTCGTTCCGCGCCCGCGCGGACGAAGCCGCGAAGGCGTTCGGCTACAGCAGCTACACGATCCGCGACGTGAACGTCGGCAGCGGCCGCAACGTGCAGCCGTACACGCGCATGATGGCGATGGCCGCGGCGCCGATGGACAGCGCGAAGATGAGCGCGCCGATCGCGGTCGAAGGCGGCAAGGCCACCGTGTCGGTCACCGTCAACGGTTCGGTGCAGATGAAGTAACGCGCATCGCGCAGCTGTCGGAAACGAAAAACGCCGGCCCGAGGGCCGGCGTTTTTCATGCATGTCAGGGTAGCCGATGCACGCGCCGATCACGCGTACATCGTTACCACGTCATGCAGCCACGTCATGCAGCCACGTCACGCAGCCACGTCACGCAGCCGCATTCGCGTTCGCCGCGCGGCGGCGATACGCCCAGGCCATCAGCGCGATACCCGCGAGAATCATCGGCAGCGACAGCCACTGCCCCATCGACAGGCCGAGCGCGAGCAGCCCGAGGAAGTCGTCCGGCTCGCGCGCGAACTCGACCGTGAAACGTGCGAGGCCATAACCGATCAGGAACAGCGCGGATATCGCGCCCATCGGGCGCGGCTTGCGCGCGAACAAGAACAGCACGAAGAACAGCGCGATCCCTTCGAGCGCGATTTCATAGAGCTGCGAAGGATGGCGCGGCAGCATCTGGTATTGCATGAACACGTCGGCGAGATGCCACTTCTCGACGAGCTCCGGATGTTTCGGCAACCATGCCGCGTCGTCGCGCATCGCACCCGGGAACAGCATCGCCCAAGGCGCCGTCGGATCGGTCACGCGGCCCCACAGTTCGCCGTTGATGAAATTGCCGAGGCGCCCGGCTGCCAGCCCCGTCGGCACCATCGGCGCGACGAAATCGGTGACCTGGAGCCAGTGCCGCTTGCGCTGCCACGCGAACAGCATCATCGCGAGCGTCACGCCGAGGAAGCCGCCGTGAAACGACATGCCGCCTTCCCACACCTTGAACACGTCGAGCGGATGAGAGAAGTAGAAACCGGCCTTGTAGAACAGCACATAGCCGAGCCGGCCGCCGAGCACGGTGCCGAGCACGCCGTAGAACATCATGTCGTCGATGTCCTTCGCGGTCCAGCCCTGCGCCGCGACATGCGGCAGCTTCAGGCGGACCCGGCCGACGACGATCGCCGCGATGAAGCCGACGAGATACATGAGGCCGTACCAGCGCACGGCCAGCGGCCCGAGATGGATCGCAACGGGGTCGAAATTCGGGTGAATGATCATGGGTTAGCGAAGAAGTTTTCGAATACGGTACGGCCGTCGCACGCGCAGCACCGCGCGTTGGACGGCGCCCGCACGCCATCGTTCACGTCACGCGGCAAGCCCCTGCGCGCGCACGACGTCGATGAACCCGGCAAGCACGGGGCTCACGTCGTCGGTACGCCACACGAGGCCCGTCTCGACGAGCGGCGCGTGGCCGGCGAGCGGCCGGTAGACCACACCGGTGCGCCGCAGGTTACGCAGCGATTGCGGCACCAGTGCGACGCCCATGCCGGCCGACACGAGGCTGACGATCGTCTGCATCTGGATTGCCTCCTGACCGATGCGCGGGGTTTCCCCCGCCGCGCCGTAGCAGCCCGTAATGATGTCATAAAAGCCGGGCGCCAAACGACGCGGAAAGATCACGAGCGGCAATGCGGCGACGTCGGCAAGCTGCACCGGCTCGTCCTCGGGCGCGTCGGATGCCGTACTCGGCATCGCGACCACCAGCGGCTCGCGCACGACGGGCAAGTACGACAACCCGGCCGCGTGACGCGGCGGCACGGGCGGGATGACGAGCCCGGCGTCGATGCGCCCGGCGACGAGTTCGTCGATCTGCACGTCGCTCGTCGCTTCCGCGAGCTGCAGCCGCACCTGCGGATAGCGCGCGCCGAACGCACGCAGCAACGACGGCAACAGCCCGTAATCGGCGGTCGACACGAACGCGAGCGACAGCGAACCGGCCTCGCCGCGCGCGAGCCGCCGCGCCAGCGGCGGCAGCGCATCGGCCGACGCCAGCAGCCGGCGCACGTCGGGCAGCAGCGCAGCGCCGACCGCCGTCAGCGCCACCGAGCGCTTGGTGCGCACGAACAGCGCCACCCCCAGCGCGTCCTCCAGCGCGCGAATCGCCTGCGACAGCGGCGGCTGCGTCATCGACAGGCGCTCGGCCGCACGGCCGAAATGGCGCTCGTCGGCGACGGTCGCGAAATAGCGCCACTGGCGCAGGTCGGGGATCGGATCGGCCATGTTCGACTCATTCGCAAAACGACTTAATAGGCGACAAATAATATATTGGACATCCCAATCGGGAAACTCCATGCTTGTTCGATCCGAACCGGCGCGCCCTCGCGAGCGACGCCCACACAACGATGGAGTCCCCCATGTCGTACAACCGTCGCTCGAAGCACATCACGCAAGGCGTGGCCCGTTCGCCGAACCGCTCGATGTATTACGCCCTCGGCTACCAGAAGGACGATTTCGACAAGCCGATGATCGGCATCGCGAACGGCCATTCGACGATCACGCCGTGCAATTCCGGTTTGCAGCGCCTGTCGGACGCGGCCGTCGACGCCGTCAAGGCCGCCGGCGCGAACCCGCAGATCTTCGGCACGCCGACGATTTCGGACGGCATGTCGATGGGCACCGAAGGGATGAAGTACTCGCTCGTGTCGCGCGAAGTGATCGCCGACTGCATCGAGACCTGCGTGCAGGGCCAGTGGATGGACGGCGTCGTGGTGGTCGGCGGCTGCGACAAGAACATGCCCGGCGGCATGATCGCGCTCGCGCGCCTGAACGTGCCGGGCATCTACGTCTACGGCGGCACGATCCGCCCGGGCAACTGGAAGGGCCGCGACCTGACGATCGTGTCGTCGTTCGAAGCCGTCGGCGAATTCACCGCGGGCCGGATGTCGCAGGAGGATTTCGAAGGCGTCGAGAAAAACGCGTGCCCGACGTCCGGTTCGTGCGGCGGCATGTACACCGCGAACACGATGAGTTCGTCGTTCGAGGCGCTCGGCATGTCGCTGCTGTATTCGTCGACGATGGCGAACCCCGATCAGGAGAAGGTCGATTCGGCCGCCGAATCGGCGCGTGTGCTGGTCGAGGCCGTGAAGCGCGACCTGAAACCGCGCGACATCATCACGAAGGCGTCGATCGAGAACGCAGTATCGGTGATCATGGCCACCGGCGGCTCGACCAATGCGGTGCTGCACTATCTCGCGATCGCGCACGCGGCCGAAGTGGACTGGACGATCGACGACTTCGAGCGCATCCGCAAGCGCGTACCGGTGATCTGCGACCTGAAGCCGTCGGGGCAGTACGTCGCGACCGACCTGCACCGGGCCGGCGGGATTCCGCAGGTGCTGAAGATCCTGCTCGACGCGGGGCTGCTGCACGGCGACTGTCTGACGATCACGGGCCGCACGCTCGCCGACGAGTTGAAGGACGTGCCGAGCGTGCCGCGCGCGGACCAGGACGTGATCTTCCCGATCGACCGCGCACTGTACCAGGAAGGCCATCTCGCGATCCTGAAGGGCAATCTCGCGCAGGACGGCGCGGTCGCGAAGATCACCGGCCTGAAGAACCCGGTGATCACGGGCCCGGCACGCGTGTTCGACGACGAGCAGAGCGCGATGGATGCGATCCTCGGCGACCGGATCCGCGCGGGCGACATCCTCGTGCTGCGCTACCTCGGCCCGCAGGGCGGCCCCGGCATGCCGGAAATGCTCGCACCGACGTCCGCGATCATCGGCAAGGGGCTCGGCGAATCGGTCGG
This sequence comes from Burkholderia sp. MSMB1072, assembly GCF_001524725.1. Lineage (NCBI taxonomy): Bacteria > Pseudomonadati > Pseudomonadota > Betaproteobacteria > Burkholderiales > Burkholderiaceae > Burkholderia > Burkholderia sp. MSMB1072. Next base: position 150,764 of record NZ_LOYC01000071.1, on the reverse strand, counting down.
TTTCATCACGGACGGCCGCTTCTCGGGCGGCACCTGGGGCATGGTGGTCGGCCACGTCGCGCCGGAGGCGTTCGTCGGCGGCACGATCGCGCTGGTGCAGGAAGGCGACTCGATCACGATCGACGCGCACCGGCTACTGCTGCAACTGAACGTCGACGACGCGGAACTCGCGCGCCGCCGCGCTGCGTGGCGACAGCCGGCGCCCCGCTATACGCGTGGCGTGCTCGCCAAATTCGCGGCGCTCGCCCGGCCGGCGAACCAGGGGGCGGTCACGGGTTGATGCAGAGGCGCCGGCGCATGCGACCCCGATAAAAGAGGCCCGCCCGGGGAACGCGCAAAACGTGCTTTCCCTTTGCTTCTATAATGCGCGGACCATGAAGCCGGCCGTCCCTGCCGGCGGAGAACCGCATGAAACAGACGATATTGCGCGTGCTGCTCGCCATGCTGCTGACCGGCAGCGCGGCGGCGGCGCGTGCCGACCAGGCCGACGGGCTCGCGCTGGCGCAGCGCAAGAACTGCATGGCCTGCCATGCGATCGGCAAGCCGCTGATGGGTCCGTCGTTCCGCGACATCGCCGGCAAGTACGCGGCGCGCGGCGACGGTGTCGATTACCTGGCGCAATCGATCGTGAAAGGCAGCGTCGGCGTATGGGGCAGCGTGCCGATGCCCGCCAATACGCAATTGACGAGCACCGAGGCCCACACGCTCGCCCAGTGGGTGCTGTCGGTACGCTGAAAGCGAATACGCCGCTCGGCGTACCCACGTCGTACGCAGGGCGTCACTGAGGAAGGCCGAGTACTGCCGACCTGTGCGTCGCCGGCGGCTTCGCAGGCGCCTACCAAACCTGCATTCTCTTTTTTCGCCGTCGCGAGCGATTGCTCGTTCAGCCGGAATGACCGGCGCGACGACGGGCGATCTCTTCATCGACCGCTTCGCGCACCCAGTCCATCACCTCGGTTTCCAGCGCGAGTGCGACTTCGCGCGTGACCTGGCCGACCAGCCAGGCCGAATGCTCGTGCAGCGCATCGCGACAACGCGCTTCGATGGCCTCGCGCCCCGCCCCGGTCAGATAGTTCGTCAGGCGATTGCGAAGCCGTTCGGCGACGTGCTGCCCATCTTCCGGCGTCAGTGCGACTGCGGCCTGCGCATCGCGCTGCGGCGCCGCGCTCGGCAGGGCCACCTCCGGCATCGCCGGGTCGGGCGCGTGCGCGGCCGCATCGCGCGCCATCGCCGCGAACGTGTGTTGCGGCAGGTCGTCATCGACCAGCGACGAGCGCAGCGGCGCCGTCATCGCCGCCGCGTCCTCCGCGACCACGTGCTCGGCGGCGCCGGGCTCGGCCGGCGCATCGGTCTCGCCCACGGCGGCGGCCGTCGCCGCGTCGCCCGGCAGCTCGACCGCCGGCACGTGCGGCGTCGGCACGGGTTCGACCACGACGGAATCGGGGTCGGCTTCGGTTTTATTCGATCCGGCCGGCGCAGCCACGCCCGCGGCGGCCGGCACGATCACGTCGGTGAGCACCGGAATCGCCGCGTCGTCGTGCGGGCGGGGCGCGGCGGACGCGGGCGAGCGCGCCGGCGCCGGCTTGCCCGGCACCAGCACGTCGGTCAGTGTCGGAATCGAGGATGAATCGGCTTCGGTCACGGGAACACTCCGTCGACGGTTGCGGCTAGCCGCCCTGCTTGTAGTTGTTCAGCGCATAGCCGCGGTCGCGGTAGAACCGGTAGCGGTCGCGGCCTGCGGCCAGCTCCTCCGGCGCGTTGCCGACCACTTCGAGCAGGCGCTCGAAGCGGGCGAACTGCGCGGGCACGGTCGCGCCGAGGTTCAGCAGCACGTGATGATGCGGCGCGCGGTCGAGATCGGCGGCCAGCACGATCGGCGTGCCGGCCGCGTGCTCGCTGTCGACACCGCAATGCGGGATGAAATCGAGCGGCGAGAACGTCCAGAGCCGCTCGTCGAGCGCACGCAGGCGCGCGGGCTCCGCGAGCACGACGACCGGCTGCCCGGCCTGATAGGCCTTGCGCAGCAGCCGGCACGCGTACGCGAGCGAATCGCCGACGTTCGAGTGGAAATCGATCCGCGTCATTGCCCGCGCACCCGCAGCGTCGTCGGCCCCGCCATCACTGGCCGGCGCGGTCGATCAGGAACTGCGCGAGCAACGGCACCGGACGGCCCGTCGCGCCCTTCGCCGCACCGCCCTTCCATGCGGTGCCCGCGATGTCGAGGTGAGCCCACGGATAGCTCTCGGTGAAGCGCGACAGGAAGCACGCGGCCGTCACGGCGCCGGCCGGACGCCCGCCGATGTTCGCGAGATCCGCGAAATTCGACTTCAGCTGTTCCTGGTACTCGTCGTCGAGCGGCATGCGCCATGCCGGGTCGTTCGCCTCGCGCGACGCGTCGAGCAGCTCGCCCGCGAGCGCGTCGTTCGTCGAGAACAGCCCGCTGTTGTGGCCGCCCAGCGCGATCACGCACGCGCCCGTCAACGTCGCGACGTCGATCACGGCGGCCGGCTTGAAGCGCTCGGCATACGTGAGCGCGTCGCACAGGATCAGGCGGCCTTCGGCGTCGGTGTTCAGCACCTCGATCGTCAGCCCCTTCATGCTGGTGACGATGTCGCCCGGCTTCGTCGCGTTGCCGCCCGGCATGTTCTCGCAGGTCGGCACGATCGCGACGACGTTGATCTTCAGGCCCATCTCGGCGACCGCGCGGATCGTGCCGAGCACCGAGCCCGCGCCGCACATGTCGTACTTCATCTCGTCCATGCCTTCGCCCGGCTTCAGCGAGATGCCGCCCGTATCGAACGTGATGCCCTTGCCGACCAGCACGACCGGCGCGGCCTTCGCGGCGGCGCCCTGGTAGTGCAGCACGATGAACTGCGGCGGCTCGACCGACGCGCGCGCGACCGACAGGAACGACCCCATCTTCAGCGCCTGGATCTGCTTGAGCCCGAGGACCTCGGCCTTCAGGCCCCAATCCTTCGCGATCTTCTTCGCGGTGTTGCCGAGATAGGTCGGCGTGCAGACGTTGCCCGGCAGGTTGCCGAGGTCGCGGGTCAGATCCATCCCGTTCGCGAGCGCGACGGCCTGCTTGACCGCGACCTTCGCGGCCTTTTCGTCCGCCGGATCGACGCTGAACACGACGCGCTTGAGCGTGTGCGACGCCGGTTCCGGCTTGCTCTTCATCTGCGTGAAGCGGTAGGTCTCGTTGCGCAGCGCGAGGATCGCGGCGCGCACGCCCCAGTCGGAGCTGCGCTCGTCGACCGGCAGTTGCGCGAGCGAGAACGTGACCTGGACGACCTTGGTCGCCAGCAGCGCGCGCCAGGCGGCGGTCACCGCGTCGTTATAGGCTTTCTGATTGAAAGCATCCTGCTTGCCGAGCCCGACGAGCAGCACGCGCGACGCGCCGATGCCCGACACTTCGTGCAGGAACAGCGTCTTGCCGCGCTTGCCGTCCATGTCGCCGGCCTTCACCACGCGCGAGATCAGCCCCTTGGTGGCCGTGTCGATGTCGAGCGCCGCGCCCGACAGGGTCTGCGCCTCGAAGATGCCGAGCACGATGCAGTCGGACTTCCCGGTCAGGAACCCCTTGGCCTCGCCTTTGCTCCAATCACAGCCTTTTATGCTAAAGTCCATCGCGCTTGTCCTCGGATAAAATCTGGGCTAAGGATGAAAGCCGCAATTATCCGCTATTTTTCCCGTGGCGGCGCGAGCGCTCCACCACGCGTGCGCAGCCTCCCGCCCTCTTCTCATCAAGAATGATCTTCGAACGCTCCCTCCAGCGCGAGCTTGCGTATACGGCTGGCGCCGTGTTCATGGTGCTGCTCACGATCATGCTCACGACGATGATGATTCGCATCGTCGGCTACGCCGCGTCCGGCGAAATCGATCCGCGGGACGTGCTCGTGCTGATCGGCCTGACCGTGATCGGCTACCTCGCCGTGATGCTCGTCGTCACGCTGTTCGTGTCGATCCTGTTCGTGCTGACCCGGTGGTACCGGGACTCCGAAATGGTGGTGTGGCTCGCGTCGGGCGTGAGCCTCACGCGCCTCATCAAGCCGATCGGCGTGTTCGCCACGCCGATCGTCCTGCTGATCGCCTTCTTCGCGTTCGTCGGCTGGCCGTGGTCGAACCAGCAGAGCAAGATGATCAAGGCGCGCTTCCAGCAGCGCGACGAAATCTCGCTGCTCGCGCCCGGCCAGTTCCGCGAATCGGCCGCGAACCATCGCGTGTTCTTCATCGAGAAGATGTCGCCCGACCAGAGCAAGGTCCAGAACGTATTCGTCACGTCGACGGAAAACGGCAAGCTCAACGTGGTCGTGTCGCAGACGGGCCACACGGAAACCTCGAAGGACGGCGATCGTTTCGTCGTCCTCGAAGACGGCCGCCGCTACGACGGCACGCCCGGCCAGCCGAACTTCAAGATCATGGAGTTCGAGCGCTACGGCGTGAAGATCACCAGCAAGCCGGTCGTCAACGTTCAGACCACCAACAGCACGCCCACGCCCGACCTGCTGCGCAACCCGACGCGCGACAATCTCGCGGAATTCGCGTGGCGCGCGGGGCTGCCGCTGATCGCGCTGAACCTGATGGTGCTCGGCATCCCGCTCGCGTACCAGAACCCGCGCCGCAGCCGCACGATCAACCTCGTGATGGCCGTGCTGATCTACCTCACGTATTCGAACCTGCTGAACGTCGTGCAGGCGCAGATCGAGCAGGGCAAGATGTCGTTCGGCGTCGGTCTCGTCGGGCTGCACGTGCTCGTCGCGGCGATCGTCGCGTTCATTTTCTGGTTGCGCGTGCGCAATCGTCCGTTGTTGTCACGCGCGCTGTTCGGCCGCTCGGGAGCATGATCGATGCGGCTCTATGAAAAATACTTCGCGCGGCAGATCTACATCACGTTCATCTTCATCCTGTTCGCGTTCTCCGGTCTGTTCTTCTTCTTCGACCTGATCAGCGAGCTGAACTCGGTCGGGCACGGCAATTACAAGTTCGGCTACGCGGTGCTGCGCGTCGCGCTGCAAACGCCGTCGCGCTTCTACGAGATCATCCCGGTCGCCGCGCTGATCAGCGCGATCTACGTATTCGCGCAGATGGCCGCGAACTCGGAATTCACGATCTTCCGCGTGTCGGGCCTCGCGACCAACCAGGCGCTGCGTTCGCTGCTGAAGATCGGCGTGCCGCTCGTGATCGTCACCTACCTGATCGGCGAATTCGTCGGCCCGTACGCCGACCAGTTGTCCGAACGCGTGCGGCTGCAGGCGCTCGGTGCATCGGTGTCGTCGAACTTCCAGTCGGGCGTGTGGGTGAAGGACACGCTCGCGGCCCGCGAGAACGGCGAGCAGGTCACGCGCTTCGTCAACGTCGGCAGCCTGTCGCCCGACTCGACGATCAGCAACGTGCGCATCTACGAGTTCGACTCGAAATTCCAGCTGCAGAACGTGCGGATCGCGCAAACCGGCCGCTACGAGCCGCCCGGCCACTGGCTGCTGAAAGGCGTCACCGAAACGGAGCTGACGCCGATCAAGCCGGTCAGCGGCCAGCCGGCCGATGCGCTGAACCCCGTGTACCGGTCGCAGCAGGTGTCGCTGCCCGAATACCGGCTGCGGTCCGACCTGACGCCGCAGATCCTGTCGGTGCTGCTCGTGTCGCCGGAGCGCATGTCGCTCATCAACCTGTTCCGCTACATCCAGCACTTGCGCGAGAACCAGCAGGACACGCAGCGCTACGACATCGCGCTGTGGCGCAAGCTGTTGTATCCGTTCGCGGTATTCGTGATGCTCGTGCTGTCGCTGCCGTTCGCCTACCTGCACACGCGGGCGGGCGTGGTCGGCGTGAAAGTGTTCGGCGGCATCATGCTCGGCATGAGCTTCCAGCTGCTCAACACGCTGTTCTCGCACATCGGCACGCTGAACACGTGGCCCGCGCCGCTCACCGCCGCGACGCCGGGTCTCATCTATCTCGCGCTCGGCCTGTTCGCGCTCAAGTGGGTCGACCGGCACTGAGCGCCGCGTCGCGACGGAGGCTTCGACATGCATTCGCACGGTATCGTCCTGTTCGGCCACGGCGCCCGCGACCCGCGCTGGGCCGAGCCGTTCGAGCGGCTCGCCGCGCGGCTGCGCGGCGCCGGCTCCCCTGCCGCGCAGGTGTCGCTCGCGTTCCTCGAACTGATGACGCCGTCGCTCGCTGAGGCCGTGGCCGCGCAAGTCGCGGCCGGCTGCGCGCGCATCACCGTGGTGCCCGTGTTCTTCGGCCAGGGCGGCCATGTCCGCCGCGACCTGCCGCAGCTCGTCGACGCATGCCGCGCCGCGCATCCGGGCGTCGAGATCCGCTGCGCGACGGCCGTCGGCGAAGACGACGGCGTGCTCGACGCGGTCGCGCGCTATTGCGTCGACCAGCTCGGCGACGACGCGTAGGCCACGTCTTCGCCACGCCCAAAGAAAAAGCGCCGGCATCTGCCGGCGCTTTTTGCGTTTGGGATCGCGCGCGAGCCGCGCTCAGGCGGCATTGCGCACCGGGTCGCCCGCCTGCGCCTGCCGTGTGCGTTCGGCGAATGCATCGCCGATCATCAGCAGGCTCGGTTCCGCGGGATCGAGCCACGCCTGCGCATCGCCGGCCGCCATGCGGGCGAGCGTCAGCGTCAGCGTGCGTTCGCGCGCGGTGCTGCATGCCTCGACGATCGCCACCGGCGTCGCCGGCGCACGGCCGGCGTCGATCAATTCCTGCGCGATGCCGGGCGCGCTGTCGCGGCCCATGTAGTAGACGATCGAATCGGCGCGTGCGGCTTCGCGAATCTCGTCGCTGCCCGGTGCGCGGCTGTGCGTGGCGAACGCGACGCTGCGCGATACGCCACGCAACGTGAGCGAACGCTTCAGCGTCGCCGCACCGGCCAGCGCCGCGGTGATGCCCGGCACGACCTCGTAGTCGATGCCGGCCGCGTCGAGCGCGCGCATTTCCTCTTCGGCGCGACCGAACAGCATCGGATCGCCGCCCTTCAACCGCACGACGCACGCATGCTCGCGCGCCGCGTCGACGATCTGCTTGTTGATGAAATGCTGCGCGGTCGAGCGCTGCCCGCAGCGCTTGCCGACCGCGATCTTCCGCGCGTTCGGCGCATAGTCGAGCATCGCGGGCTCGACGAGCGCGTCGTGCAGCACGACGTCGGCCTGCTCGAGCAGCCGCATGCCGCGCACCGTGATGAGGTCCGCGGCGCCCGGCCCTGCTCCGATCAGATATACCTTGCCCATGTTTGTCGCTTCGCTAGGGTCCTGCCGCGGCGGCCGGTTCGCCGCCGCGCAGATTGACGATTACGCCGAGAACGCGCGGATCATCCCGGCGGCGACCGTGTGGTGCGTCGCCTCGTCGATCAGCACGAACGCGCCCGTACCGGGGTGCGCATCGTACGTGTCGCACACAATCGGCTTTTGCAGCGTCAGCGCCACGCGGCCGATGTCGTTCATCTTCAGGTCCTGGCGATCGGTCGCGTGCGACAGCGTATGCACGTCGAGCACCTGCTTGACGCCGCCGATCTTCGCGAACACCGTGCTGGTGGTCTGCTTCAGCAGGTACTTGCGCTGCGGCGACAGCGGCGTCTCGTCGAACCAGCACAGGTCCGCCTCGAGCTTCTTCGCCGGCTCGACCGGCTCGGCGGCCGTGACGAACATGTCGCCGCGCGACACGTCGACATCCTCTTCGAGACGGATCGTCACCGTCTGGCCCGCGAACGCGTGCGCGACCGATGCGGTGCCGCCCGGCACCGGCGCGACGATCTCGGCGACCGTCGCGGTGCGGTTCGACGGCAGCACGACGATCGCGTCGCCGACCTTCACTTCGCCCGACTCGATCCGGCCCATGTAGCCGCGGAAATCGTCGGCCGAGCTGCCGTCCTGGCGCGCGACCCACTGCACCGGGAAGCGCAGCGCGTCGTGCGCCTGCGTCTCGACCGGCAGCGACTCGAGCACGTCGAGCAGCGGCTCGCCGGCGTACCACGGCATGCGCTCGCTCGCGCCGACGATGTTGTCGCCCTTCAGCGCGGACACCGGCACGAAGCGCACGTCGGTCAGGCCGAGCTGCTTCGCGAGCGCGACGTACGCGTCGCGGATCTCGTTGAAGCGCGCCTCGCTGTAGTCGACGAGGTCCATCTTGTTGATCGCGACGATCACGTGCTGCAGCCCGAGCAGCTTGACGATCGCGCTGTGGCGCTTGGTCTGCGGCAGAAGTTGCACGACGCCGTTCTCGACCGTGATGCGCGTCGCGTCGATCAGGATGATCGACGCGTGCGCGGTCGACGCGCCCGTCACCATGTTGCGCGTGTACTGCTCGTGGCCCGGCGTGTCGGCGATGATGAACTTGCGCTTCGCGGTCGCGAAATAGCGGTACGCGACGTCGATCGTGATGCCCTGCTCGCGCTCGGCCTCCAGCCCGTCCGTCAGCAGCGCGAGATCGAGCTCGTCGCCGACCGTGCGCTTGTTCTTTGCGCGCGACAGCGCGGACAGCTGGTCGGACAGCACGGCCTTGCTGTCGTACAGCAGGCGGCCGATCAGCGTGCTCTTGCCGTCGTCGACGCTGCCCGCGGTGATGAAGCGCAACACGCCGAGGTCTTCGGTGTTCTCGATGATGCTCATGATGTGAATGTCCTCGTGTGCTTCAGAAATAACCTTGCTTCTTGCGCTGTTCCATCGCGGCTTCGGACGCCTGGTCGTCCATCCGGGTCGCACCGCGCTCGGTGATCTCGGTCACCGCCGTCTCGGCGATGATCTTCTCGACGTCGTCCGCGTCGCTTTCGACCGGGCACGTGCAGCTGATGTCGCCGACCGTGCGGAAGCGCACCTGCGCCAGCTCGCTCGTCTCGCCGTCACGCATCGGCGTGAGCGGCGTGACCGGCACGAGCAGCCCGTTGCGGCGCACGATCTCGCGCTGATGCGCGTAGTAGATCGACGGCAGTTCGAGGTTCTCGCGCGCGATGTACTGCCACACGTCGAGCTCGGTCCAGTTCGAGATCGGGAACACGCGCAGATGCTCGCCCTTGTGCAGGCGGGCGTTGTACAGGCTCCACAGTTCCGGGCGCTGCGCCTTCGGGTCCCACTGGCCGAATTCGTCGCGGAACGAGAAGATGCGCTCCTTCGCGCGCGCCTTCTCTTCGTCGCGGCGCGCGCCGCCGATCAGCGCCGTATAGCCGTGCTGTTCGATCGTCTCGAGCAGCGTGACGGCCTGCGCGGCGTTACGCGAATCGGTTTCGCGGCGCAGTACGACCGTGCCGCGCTTGATCGAGTCCTCGACGTGGCCGACCACCAGCTCGGCGCCGAGCTCCTGCGCACGGCGGTCGCGGAAGTCGATCACTTCCTCGTAGTTGTGGCCCGTGTCGATATGCACGAGCGGGAACGGCAGCGTCGTCTTGCGGTTCGCGCCGAGGCCGAACGCCTTCAGCGCCAGGTGCAGCACGACGACCGAATCCTTGCCGCCCGAGAACAACAGCGCCGGCTTGCTGCATTCGGCGACGAGTTCGCGCAGGATGTGGATCGACTCGGCTTCGAGCCAGTCGAGATGGCCCATGCGGCTGTCGGCGCCGGTGGGCGGGGCAAAGGCGGATTGCTCGAGCGTCGTGCTCATGATTTCAGTCCTTCTCTTCCGGGTTCGTGCCGCCCGCTGTCGCAGGCGGCGCAATATTCAGTGTCTTGTCGGCTTTCAGTGCGCGGCGCCGGCATCGGCATTCGCGGGAATCGGCGTGATCGTGGTGATGTGCAGCCCGCATTCCTTCGTGTCGCGCGACTCCCACCACCAGCGGCCCGCGCGGCTGTCCTCGCCGGGACGGATCGCGCGCGTGCACGGCTCGCAGCCGATGCTCGGATAGCCGCGCGCATGCAGCGGGTTGACCGGCACGTCGAACGCGTTAAGGTACGCCCACACGTCGGCTTCCGTCCAGTCGGCGAGCGGGTTGTACTTCGCGATCCCGCGCGCTTCGTCCCGTTCTTCCTCGTGCAGCTCCGCGCGCGTGACCGACTGCTCGCGGCGCTGGCCCGTGACCCACGCGCCGACGTCGGCCAGCGCGCGGTTCAGCGGCTCGACCTTGCGGATATGGCAGCACGACTTGCGCAGCTCGACGCTCTCGTAGAACGCGTTCAGGCCATGCTCGGCGACGTACTGGTCCACCGCGTCCTGCTGCGGGTGGAACTGCTCGATCTCGTAGCCGTAGCGCTCGCGCACGCGATCGATCATGCCGAGCGTTTCGGCGTGCAGGCGGCCCGTGTTCAGCGAGAAGATGCCGATCGGCACGCCCTTCGACAGGATCGCGTGCGTGAGCAGCATGTCTTCCGCGGCGAGGCTGCTCGCGAATTTCACCTTGTCGTGACGGGCGCCGATCCGCGCGAGCAGCGCGTCGAGGCGCTCGACCTTCGCGGCGAGTTCCGGCGTCAGTTCGGTGGCGGTCGCGGTGCTCATGCGCTCACCTTGGTGTCGGCCGCAGCCTCGCGGCGGCGGAACAGCGGCGCCGGCTCGTCGAATGCGCCCTGGTAACGCTGCGTGAATTCCGTGAACGCATTCAGCGCGTCGTGGATGTCCTTGTCGGCGCGCACCGCGAACGCGTCGAAGCCGCAACGCGACATGTACAGCAGTTGGTCGCGCAGCACGTCGCCGATCGCGCGCAGCTCGCCCGTCCAGCCATGACGTTCGCGCAGCAGGCGCGCGATGCTGTAGCCGCGGCCGTCCGCGAAGCGCGGGAAATCGACGGCGACCAGCGAGATCGCGCCGAAGTCGGCCACGAGATCGGCCGGTTCGCTGTCCGGCGCGAGCCACACGCCGAGTTCGTCCTTCGTCTTCGCGGCGACGAGCGCCGCACGCTCGGCCTGCCACAACGCGAACGGCACCAGCACCTTGCCGGCCGGCAATGCGTCGACCGCGGGCAGCGCGCCGTCCTCCGCCGCGCGCACGACCTGCCATGCGTCGTCGATCACTGCGCGGTTCTTGATAATCGAAGCCATCTGCAAATTCCTTCTACCCGGTTGGTTACGCGTTCACTGCCTGGCGCGCCGCATACACGCGCTCCTTGAACGGCGCGATGCCGATGCGGTCGTACGTGTCGATGAAGCGCTCGCCGTCGATGCGTGCTTCGACGAACGTGTCGATCAGCTTCGCGATCACGTCCGGCACTTCTTGCGCGGAGAACGACGGCCCGATCACGCGGCCGAGGCGCGCGCCGTTGCGGCCCGTGCCCTGCTCGCCGCCGAGCGACACCTGGTACCACTCGGCGCCATCCTTGTCGACGCCGAGGATGCCGATGTTGCCGACGTGGTGATGGCCGCACGAGTTCATGCAACCGGAAATGTTCAGCGACAGGTCGCCGAGGTCGTACACGTAATCCAGATCGTCGAAACGCTGCTGGATCGCGAGTGCGATCGGGATCGACTTCGCGTTCGCGAGCGAGCAGAAGTCGCCGCCCGGGCACGCGATGATGTCGGTCAGCAGGCCGATGTTCGGCGTCGCGAAACCGGCCGCCTTCGCCTTTTCCCACAACGCGAACAGGTCGCGCTTCTTCACGTTCGCCAGAATCAGGTTCTGCTCGTGCGACACGCGCAGTTCGCCGAGCGAGTATGCGTCGGCCCAGTCGGCGACCAGATCCATCTGCGCGTCGGTGGCGTCGCCCGGAGCCACGCGGTGATCCTTCAGCGACAGCGTGACGGCCGCATAGCCCGGCACCTTGTGCGGTGCGACGTTACGCTCGACCCAGCGCGCGAATGCCTTGTTCTCGAGCAGGTGCTGTTCGAACGACGCGTCGGTGTCGGCGAGCTTCTCGTAGACCGGCGGCTGGAAGTACTGCGACACGCGGTCGATTTCGGCCTGCGTGAGCGTCGACGGGCCGTCCTTCAGGTGCTGCCATTCTTCCTCGACCTGCTGCGCGAACTTCGCCGGCGACAGCGCCTTCACGAGGATCTTGATCCGCGCCTTGTACAGGTTGTCGCGGCGGCCGTAGCGGTTGTACACGCGCAGCACGGCCTCGCAGTACGTGAGCAGGTGCTGCCACGGCAGGTCTTCCTTGATCACCGCGCCGACGATCGGCGTACGGCCGAGGCCGCCGCCCGCGAGGATGCTCGCGACCACCTCGCCCTGCGCGTTCTTCTTCAGGTACACGCCGAGGTCGTGGATCTGCACGGCCGCGCGGTCGTGCTTCGAGCCCGACACCGCGATCTTGAACTTGCGCGGCAGCCATGCGAATTCCGGGTGAAACGTCGACCACTGGCGCAGGATTTCGGCCCACGGGCGCGGATCGATCTCTTCGTCCTGCGCGACGCCGGCGAACTGGTCGGCCGTGATGTTGCGGATGCAGTTGCCCGACGTCTGGATGCCATGCATCTGCACCGACGCGAGCTTCGCGAGGATCTCGGGCGTCTCTTCCAGTTCGATCCAGTTGAACTGGATGTTCGAGCGCGTCGAGAAGTGGCCGTAGCCGCGGTCGTGTTCGCGGGCGATGCGGGCCAGCATCCGGAGCTGGTCGCTGCGCAGGTTGCCGTACGGAATCGCGATGCGGTGCATGTACGCGTGGCGCTGCATGTACAGGCCGTTCTGCAGACGCAGCGGACGGAATTCGTCTTCGCTCAACTCGCCCGACAGCCGGCGGCGCACCTGGTCGCGATACTGCGCGACTCGCTCGTCGACGATCGTCTGGTCGTATTGGTCGTACTGATACATTCGGGGACCCCAGGGTTTTCGTGTTGACCGCGCGACGTCCTAGCCACGTCGCGCCCGAATCTCCGTTCCGTCGTCACCGCCGCCATCCGCTGCCGGCTGGATTGCTAATGACGAAAACAGATATCCATATTTGAAAAACTCGGGTGAATCGTAATAAACTCGCCTTATATTTCAAACGACTAAAAAATTCTGTTGATATGCGGAAGGGTTATAAATGAACCTGCACCAATTTCGCTTCGTGCGCGAGGCCGTCCGGCAGAATTTCAACCTCACCGAGGCCGCCAAGGCGCTCTACACGTCGCAACCGGGAGTATCGAAGGCAATCATCGAGCTCGAGGACGAGCTGGGTGTCGAGATCTTCACGCGGCATGGCAAGCGCGTGCGCTCGCTCACTGAGCCGGGCCGGATCATCCTCGCATCGGTCGAGCGGATTCTTCAGGAAGTTGAAAGCTTAAAGAGGGTGGGGAAAGATTATGCGGCGCAGGATCAGGGCAACCTGACCATCGCGGCCACCCACACGCAGGCCCGCTACTCGCTGCCGGCCGCGATCGCCGAGTTCAAGAAGCGCTTCCCGAAGGTCCACCTGTCGATCCTGCAGGGTAGCCCGACGCAGGTGGCCGAGATGGTGATCCACGATCAGGCCGATCTCGCGATCGCGACCGAGGCGATCTCCGACTACAAGGAGCTCGTGTCGCTACCCTGCTTCCAGTGGCATCACGCGGCCGTCGTGCCGGCCGACCATCCGCTGCTCGAACGCAAGCCGGTCACGCTGGACGATCTCGCGCAATATCCGCTGATCACGTACGACGACGCATTCGCGGGCCGCAAGAAGATCAATCATGCGTTCGCGCTGCGCGGGCTGTCGCCGGACATCGTGCTCGAGGCGATCGACGCCGACGTGATCAAGACCTATGTCGAACTCGGCCTCGGCGTCGGCATCATGGCCGACATCGCGTTCAATCCCGAGCGCGATCGCGGCCTGCGGCTGATCCCGGTCGGCCATCTGTTCGGCAGCAACGTGACGCGCGTCGCGCTCAAGCAGGGCGCCTACCTGCGCAGCTATGTGTATACGCTGGTCGAACTGCTGTCGCCGACACTGAACCGCAAGCTGATCGAGCAGGCGCTCAAAGGCGAATCCGAATCGTACGAGCTTTGACGGACAGGTATGAACACAGGGGCGCGCATTGCGCCCCTTTTCGTTGCCCGACGGAAATGGAGATTCCCGCATGACGCTTCCCGCCCTGTTGCGCCGCGCCGCCGGCGCCGCCCTCCTGCTCGCCTGCGCGGCCGCGCATGCCGACCTGAAGGTCGGCGTCGACCTGTCGTCGACCGGCCCGGCCGCCGCGATCGGCATCACGAGCAAGAACGCGATCCTGATGTGGCCGAAGACGATCGCCGGGCAACCCGTGCAGGTCACGGTGCTCGACGACGCCTCCGACCCGGGCACCGCGGTGCGCAACATCCGCAAGCTGGTGGACGAGGATCACGTCGACGTCGTGGTCGGGCCGAACATCACGCCGGCCGCGCTCGCGGCGCTCGACGCGGTGGCGGCCGCACAGACGCCGATGATCACGCTGGTCGGCTCGGGTGCGATCGTCGAGCCGCAGGAAGGCGCGCGGACCTGGGCGTTCAAGATGGCGCAGAGCGACCGCGCGATGGCCGACGTGATGACGCGCTACATGGCCAACCACGGCGTGAAGACGGTCGGCTTCATCGGCTTCGCGGACAGCTACGGCGACAGCTGGCTCAACGAATTCACGCGCTTCGCGGACCTGCGCAAGATCCGCGTGGTCGCGACCGAGCGCTTCAATCGCACCGACGCGAGCGTCACGGGCCAGGCGCTGAAGCTGATCGCGGCGAAACCCGATGCGATCCTGATCGCCGGCTCCGGCACGCCGGCCGTGCTGCCGCAGCGCACGCTGATCGAGCGCGGCTACAAGGGTGCGGTCTACCAGACCCACGGGATCGCGACGCCGGAATTCATCAAGCTCGGCGGCAAGGACGTCGACGGCACGCTGTTCCCGACCCAGCCGGTGGTCGTCGCGCACACGCTGCCGGCCGACCACCCGGCCCGCCGCGCCGCGCTCGCGTTCGTCGATGCGTACGACGCGAAATACGGCGCCGGCACCGTCACGCAGTTCGCGGGCGATGCGGCGGGCGTCTATCCGCGCCTCGCCGACGCGGTCGGCCGCGCGCTGAAGGCCGCGCAGCCCGGCACGCCCGCGTTCCGCGCGGCGCTGCGGCGCGAACTCGAACGCGCGCACGAGCTCGTCGTGCCGAACGGCGTCGTCAATACGAGCGACAAGGATCACGTGGGGCTCGACCAGCGTGCGAGCGTGATGGGGATCGTGAAACAGGGCCGCTTCGTCTATCTGAGCCAGTGACTTGTACGCCGGATGCCGGGTAGCTTGCCCGGCGCCCGGATTTCCGCCATAATCCGCGTTTCGCCGCGCACCACCGCATGCGCGGCCACGATCAAGCCCAGGTGGTGAAATTGGTAGACGCAGGGGACTCAAAATCCCCCGCCGCAAGGCGTGCCGGTTCGATTCCGGCCCTGGGCACCAGTATTTCGCAGCGTCCGCGCTGCAATCGTCGAAACCCGCGCAAGCTCGCCGCTTCGCGGGTTTTTTGTTTTTGGCCGCATCGCCGCGACAGGCGTTCCGCCCGGCAGTCCAAGCATCAGGGAGATGCCGATCACGGAGGCCGCGTCCACGCGCAAGATTTCACGCCGAATCTGCCGCGCCGTGCTCGCCACCGGGCTGGCGCTCATGCTCGGCGGTTTGCGACATACCGAGCGCGCCGCCCGTACCCGACTGGCCCGGGCCGCATGCGCCCTATCCGTTCCCGGACAACCTTCCCCATCGCACCGAATGACCTGACGGCAGCCCTTCGTCGTGCAGCCACCTCACTCAGGCCATCAGCTCGCGGACGAAGTCGAGAAACACCCTCACCTTCGCCGAAACGAGATTCGACGCGTGGTGATACGCGTAAAGCGGGAAAGTCTCGTCCGCCCACTCGGGCAACAACTGCACCAACCGCCCGTCGGCCAGGACGTCCCGCGCATAGAGTTCCAGCAGTTGCGCGATGCCGACGCCGCCCAGGCACGCGCCGAGCAGCCCGCCCGTATCGTTGACCGTCAGCCTGCCGGCGGCGTCGACCGGCACGACTTCCTTGCCGCGATGAAATTCCCATTCGTACGGCCGCCCCGTCACCGGATTGCGGATCAGCACGCACTGGTGACCGTCCGCGAGATCCCGCGGGTGCCGCGGTTCGCCATGACGCGCGACATAGGCCGCCGACGCGCAGGTCAGCACGCGCGTCTCGACCAGCAGGCGCGCCCGATATGACGACGGCTCCGGGATGCCGAAGCGCACGGCCACGTCGAAGCCGTCGGCGACGAGGTCGCCCATCCGGTCGCGCACGCTGATCTCGACCGACAGGTCCGGAAAGCGGTCGAGAAATTCCGTCATCCGCGGCGCCAGCACGTAGTGACCGAACGTGCCGTCCACGTTGACCCGCAATCGGCCCCTCACGCGTGCCTTCGACCGGCCGGCGTCGAGCGCCGCCTCCTCGATGCCGGCCAGCAGCGGCGCGACCGCCTCGTAAAAGCGTCGTCCTTCGTCGGTCAACGTGATCGCGCGCGCCGTCCGGTTGAAGATCCGGATGCCGACGCGCTGTTCCAGCCGGGCGACGGCGCGGCTCACCGCCGGTTGAGTCAGTCCCATCGCCTCGCCCGCGCGCGCGAAGGTGCCGGCCTCGATCACCGCGGAGAGCACCCCGATACCGCTGAGCAGCCTGCTGTCGAATCCCATTAGACGTACTTTCAGTCATCCATTGACTGATCATTATTCATTATTTTTATTTGTCGAGGAAGCCTACAGTTGTCCTGTCGCCGGATCGAACGGCATTCATCCATTCACCAGGAGCAGGACATGAGCACATCGGAACAGGTCGCCCTCGTCACGGGTTCATCGCGCGGCATCGGCGCGGAAATCGCGCGCCAGCTCGCCCGGGACGGTTTCCGGGTCGTCGTCAACTATGCCGGCAGCGCCGGCCCGGCCCGCGACGTGGTCGATGCGATCGTCGCCGACGGCGGCCGTGCCGTCGCGGTGCAGGCCAACGTCGCCGACCCGGCGGCCGTGGCCGCGCTGTTCGACGCCGCCCGCGATGCATTCGGCGGCATCGACGTGGTGGTCAATTCAGCGGGCGTGATGAAGCTGGCGGCGATCGCCGACTGCGACGACGCGCTGTTCGACGAAACGATCGCCATCAACGTGAAAGGTACGTTCAACGTATGCCGCGAAGCGGCAAACCGGGTGCGCGACGGGGGACGCATCATCAACCTGTCGACCAGCGTGATCGGCATGCGCATGCCGACTTACGGCGTGTACGTCGCGAGCAAGGCGGCGGTCGAAAGCCTCACGCAGGTGCTCGCGCAGGAAATGCGCGGGCGCGGCGTCCGCGTGAACGCCGTCGCGCCGGGGCCGGTCGCGACCGAGTTGTTCCTGCAGGGCAAGAGCGCCGAACTCGTCGAGCGGCTCGCGAAGCTGAACCCGCTCGAGCGGCTCGGCCAGCCCGACGACATCGCGCGCGTCGTCGCATTCCTCGCCGGCCCGGACGGCGCGTGGATCAACGGCCAGATCCTGCGCGCCAACGGCGGCATGTGCTGACGGACCGCCCGCCGCCCCCTCGTCTTTCCGCCAGGAGATCGCTCATGAAGGAAGTCATCCTCGTCACCGGCGCGTCCAGCGGCTTCGGCCTGCTGACGGCCCAGGCGCTCGCCCGCGCCGGTCACACGGTCTACGCATCGATGCGCGAAAGCGCCGGGCGCAACGCGTCGCGCGTCGCCGCCGTCGCCGGCTATGCGCAAGAACACGGCGTCGACCTGCGCAGCCTCGAGCTCGACGTCGGCGACGATGCATCGGTCGACGCCGCAATCGATCGCGTGATCGCCGACGACGGCCGTCTGGACGTCGTCGTCCACAACGCCGGCCACATGGTGTTCGGGCCGGCCGAAGCGTTCACGCCCGAACAGCTCGCGCAGCTCTACGACGTCAACGTCGTGTCGACCCAGCGCGTGAACCGCGCGGCGCTGCCGCACCTGCGCCGCCAAGGCCGCGGCCTGCTCGTCTGGGTGTCGTCCTCGTCGGCGCGCGGCGGCACCCCGCCGTTCCTCGCGCCCTACTTCGCCGCGAAAGCCGCGATGGACTCGCTCGCGGTGTCCTACGCAGCCGAACTCGCGCGCTGGGGCATCGAAACGTCGATCGTCGTGCCGGGCGCGTTCACCCGGGGCACGAATCACTTCCTCCACGCGGGCAAGCCGGCCGATACCGTCGTACAGGCCGCGTACGACAGTGGGCCGTACGCGGGCGTCGCCGATCAGGCATTGAAGGGCCTCGCCGCGCTCGAGCCGGCGGACGCCGATGCGGGCGCCGTCGCCACGGCGATTGCCACGCTCGTCGCGGCGCCGGCCGGCAAGCGCCCCTACCGCGTGTTCGTCGACCCGTCGCAGGACGGCGCCGAAGAAGTGTTCCGCGTCGGCGATCGCATCCGCCGCGAGATGTTCAGAAACATCGGCCTCGCCGACCTGCTCGCGCCGCGCGTGCACGACTGATCCTTCCCGCGCCGGGTCGGGCCGGCCGGTGCGCGTCACCCCCGCTCGCAGAACCCGAGAATCGCGTCCGCGACCGCCGCCGCGGATTCGCGCTGCGGGAAGTGACCGACGCCGTCGAGCACCTGCCGCTCGTACCGTCCGGCGAAGAACCGCTCGCGCCCGACCGAGCTGTCCGGATGATTGCAGGCGTCCGCGCCGCCGTGCAGCACGAGCGTCGGCACCGCCAGCACGGGCGCCGGGTTCAGCCGCGCGTCGTCGTCCGCATAGGCCGGCGTGCCCGGCGCGAAGCCCCAGCGCTGCCGGTACGAATGCAGCACGACGTCGATCCAGTCGGGTCCGTCGAACGCAGCGGCCGCCGCGTCGAAATCGCCGTCGCGATACCAGCCCGGCGGCGACCACGTATCCCACATCAGGCGCGCGAACGCACGGCGGTCGTCGCGCAGCGCCTGCTCGCCGCGCGGCGTCGCCATGAACCAGTGATACCAGTAGTTGCGCGCCTGCTGCAGCGACAGCGGCTGAGCGGGATCGTTGGTGCCGTACCCGACCGACAGCATCACGAGATGCGAGGCGGCCCCTCCGCGCAGCCCGCAGGCGTTCGCGGCCGCGCGGGCGCCCCAGTCGTGCCCGACCAGCACGGGCCGCTCGATACCGAGCGCGTCGACGAATTCGAGCAGGTCGCGCCCGAGCGCCGCGAGCTGGCCGCTGCGCGGCACGGACGCGTCGCGAAAGCGCGTGGGCGCAAAACCGCGCAATGCGGGCGCGAGCACGCGGTAGCCGCGCGGGACGAGTGCCGCCGCCACCGCCTCCCAACCGACCGGACTGTCCGGCCAGCCGTGCAGCAGCACGGCGACGCGTTCGCCACGCGGGTTCCATTCGAGATAGGCAATGTCGAGCGACGCAGTCGTCGCATGCGCATAGGTCGTCATCGGGTCCTCCATCAGGTCAAGGTCAGCATGAACGTACGATGGTAGGCCGGCCTTTCATCATGATTCGCGGAGTATCATGATTTACTCTTCAAATATCGCGTTGAATCGATCCATGGAACCGCCGACCGACCCCGCATCGACCGCGCTCGACATCGCGCTGCTGCGCACCTTTCTCGAAGTGGTCGACAGCCGCGGATTCGCCCCGGCCGCCGAGCGCCTCGCGCTGACGCCGTCCGCCGTCAGCGGCCACATCAAGCGGCTGGAACAGGCGGCCGGCACCGTGCTGCTCGCGCGCACGACACGCCGTATCGCGCTGACGCCGGCCGGCGACACGCTGTATGCGTACGCGCGCAACATCGTCGACATGGAGCGCGAAGTGCGCGCGCGGCTGCGCGGCGCGCCGGCGCACGGGCCGCTGCGGGTCGGCGCGTCGGAGGATTTCGCGGGCACGTGGCTGCCGCAGGTGCTGCGCACGTTCCGCGACAGCCATCCGCGCACCTCGATCGAACTGAAGGTCGGCATCACCGCGTCGCTGTTGCGGGAGCAATCCCTGGGCCGGCTCGACGTCGTGTTCGGCAAGCAGTGCCGACAGGTCGACACGCCCGGCGAACTGCTGTGGGAGGAGCCGCTCGTGTGGGCATTCGCGGCCGATACGGCGCTCGACGCCGAAGAAGGCGTGCCGCTCGCGCTGTTTCCGGAGCCGTGCGTGTATCGGCAAGCCGCGGTTTCCGCGCTCGCCGCGGCGCTGCGGCCGTTTCGCGTGCTGTTCGAAAGCGGGAGCATGGCCGGCTGCATGTCGGCCGCGCTCGCCGGTTTCGCAGTCACGGCGCTCGCGCGCAGCCAGTTGCGCGACGGCCTGCGCGAATGCGGGCCGCACGACGGCCTGCCGGCGCTGCCGGCCGCACGCTTTTACGCATTCGCGTCGAAACCCGCGGGCGTCGGCGCCGCACTGGTCGACGCGGTACGGGCCACCGGGCGCACCCGGCAGTTCGCCGCTTGAGCATGCGCGGCGCAGTCGCCGCACGGCCGCAGCGCGCCGATGCCGATCGGCCGCACCCCGAGCCGGCGAACGGCGGGACGGCCCGCGGATACCGGCACGATGCCGCCTTCAGTCGCCGCTGCCGCTCGCGCCTGCGTCGTTCAACGCATCGGCCATCAACTCGCCGAACCACTCGATGAACGCGTTGAGCCGCCTCGAGCGATGCCGGCGGTGCGGATACACGGCCGCCACGTCCATCGGCTCGGCGCGGTGGCCGGGCATCACGTCGACGAGTGCGCCGCTTGCCAGCAGATGCTCGACGTCGAAGCGCGGAATCTGGATCAGCCCCATTCCCGCGATGCAGCTGGCGATATAGGTTTCGGCGTTGTTGACGATCACGCGGCTCGGCAGCGTCAGCTCGTGCCGCTGTCCGTCTGCGCAGTATTCCCAGCCGAGCTCGCGCCCCGTCGTCGGCGACGCATAGCCGATCGCCCAGTGCCCGTGCGCGAGCGCATCCGGATGCTCGGGCACGCCGCATTCGCGCAGGTAGTCGGGGCTCGCGCAGTTGATCAGCGCGAACTGCCCGAGCGGCCGCACGACGAGACTGCTGTCCGCGAGCCGCCCGACGCGGATCGCGCAATCGACACCCTCCTGCACGAGGTCGATCGTGCGATCCGTCGAGCCGAGCGACAGTTGCAGCTTCGGGTGGCGACGAAACAGCGACGGCAGCGCGGGCGCCACGACGCGGCGCGCGATCCGGCTCGGCACGTCGACGTTCAGCCGCCCGACCACGTCGCGGTCGCGACGCCGAAACAGGCGGTCGAGTTCGTCGGCTTCCGCGAGCAGGCGCCGGCCGCGTTCGAGCAGCAGCGCGCCGTCGGCGGTCAGCTGCACCTGGCGCGTCGTGCGGTGCAACAGGCGCGTGCCGAGCGCCGTCTCGAGCTGCTGGACGGCCGCCGACACGGTCGCGCGCGGAACGTCGAGCGCATGCGCGGCCTTGATGAAGCTGCCCATCTCGACAACCTGCAGGAAGATCCTGACCTGATCCAGCTTGTCCATCGGCGGGAAACCCGGGTTCGAACGGTCGCCGCCGCCGGCTGCCGCGCATCGCGGCCGGCTTCGGCGACACAAGGAAAAACGGGCGCGCGGCCTCGTGACCGCGCGCCCGTCCATTGTCCATGCAAACGCGCCATTGCGGGGCGCCGGTGCCGCTACGGCCGCCGGCACGGCCCGTGAGCGGCCCCGGTTACTTGGTCGTATAGCCGCCGTTGATCAGGATCGTCTGGCCCGTGATCCACCAGCCATCGGTCACGAGATGGCGGATGAA
This sequence comes from Burkholderia sp. MSMB1072, assembly GCF_001524725.1. NCBI lineage: Bacteria > Pseudomonadati > Pseudomonadota > Betaproteobacteria > Burkholderiales > Burkholderiaceae > Burkholderia > Burkholderia sp. MSMB1072. The sequence goes on along the minus strand of NZ_LOYC01000071.1, from coordinate 129,243 downwards.
CGGCACGACGTCCTCGATGTCGGTCAGCCCCGTCTTGCTGAACGGCGACAGCGCGGCGGCCGTCTTGTGGTACGCGACCGCATCGGCGCCTTCGGCCGGATAGAAGAACGGCGTGTCCATCGGGCCCGGCCCGACGGCCGTCACCGAGATGCCGCGCGCGCCGTATTCCTTCGACGCCGCGCGCGTGAAGTGCTCGACCGGCGCCTTCGACCCTTCGTACGCCGCGTAGAACGGCGTGAACGCGCCGAGCAGCGACGTCACGAGCGTGACGAGCTTGCCGTGATCCTCGAGGTGCCGCCCGGCTTCCTTGATGAAGAAGAACGCCGACTTGCTGTTGACCGCGAACATCTCGTCGTACTCGGCTTCGCTGATCTCGGTGAACGGCTTCTTCAGCACCTTGCCGACCGTGTTGATCGCGATGTCGATCTTGCCGAAATGCTGTTTTGCGTCGTCGAACAGCTTCTCGACCGCCGCGGCCGTCGTCAGGTCGCCCTGGAACGTCGCGGCTTGCGCGCCAGCCGCCCGCACCGCGGCGGCCGTCTCCTCGGCCTGCGCCTGCGACGCCGCGCTGTTGTAGTGAATCGCCACCGCCTTCGCGCCGTGGCCTGCCAGATCGCGGGCGATCAGGCCGCCTAGATTCTTCGCGCCGCCTGCGATCATGACGACCTTGTCTGCGAGCGTATGAGTTGCCACGGTTGACTCCTTTTTTCGGTGAACGAAGCTAGGAGTGTAGGCATGCACGAGCCGCCGGTCAGCCGGCCGCGGCTGGATGGATTATCCAGAAAACCGATCCAATCGAAGCCATGCAAGGTGGCCTGCCGCACCGACGGCGGGGCCGGATTCCGCGGTTGATTGCCCGGCCGCCGGCCGGCTCAGCGCGCGTGCAGCGCTGCGTCGATCTTGCCGAGCAGCCACTGCATGCCGGCCAGATGCTGCTGATCGTGGCTGCACAGGTAGTGGACGAGCCCGCGCACGGTCAGCGCACCGTAGCCCTCGAACTCGCCGGTACGCTCGAACTGTTCGGGCGTGAGGCGCGACAGCAGCTCCAGCGTCTCGCGCCGCGCGTCGCGAATCGCCGCGAGCACGTCGGACGCATACGCGTCGTTGTAGCGCCGCTCGATCGCGAGCGCGTCGCCATCGATCGAGACGAGCCGCGGCCGGTCTTCGTCGAGCATGCGGCGCAGCCGCACGTGATAGCCGTCGATCTCGATGTCGCGCACATGGCAGAGCTGCCCGAGCGGCGAGAAATGCTCGCTCGGCATGCCGGCCCAGTCGTCCGGGGTCCAGCGCGCATAGCCGTCGGGGACGGCCGCGAAATGCGCTTCGAGCTGGCGGGGGAAATCGGCGAGTGCGTCGAGCGTCGTCGGATTCATGCCGGAGACTCCTGTCGGATAAAGGCGGCGGCAATCCTGGCACGGGCTTGCCGCCGCCGTTGCGTCACTTCACGCCGAAGCCGTACGCGCCCTGCGTGCGATGCCCGTCGGTCGCGACGGCCGCCCACTTCACCGTATACGCGCCCGGGCCGAGCGCCGCGAGCGGCACCGTCATCCGCTTGCGGTTCGACGCGTCGATGCGCGCGCGGCCGCTCGACACCGTCTTGCCGTCGCCGTCGACGACGACGATCGAGCTGAATGCCGGCTCCAGCGGCTCGGTGAAGTCGATCGTGACGGCCGCCGGTGCGGCTGCCAGCGCGGCGCCCGCCGGCGGGTCGCTTTTCGCGAGATGCGCGTGCGCGAACGCGGTCGACGAAACGGTCGCGGCGACGATGACGGCGGCAGCACGGCGGCCGAACGGGAATGAATCGAAAGGCATGAGCGTTCCGTGAAGAATGAACGGGCGCCGCGCGCCGCGCAGCGTTCCGGCAGCTTACCAGCATGCGCGTCCATGCCGGCCCTGCGCCGGTGCTTGATAGAATGCGCGCGCTATGGATCTCGAAAGCATTCTCTACACCCAGGGCTTCGGCTCGCGCCGCCAGTGCCGCGGCCTGATCGAAGCAGGCCGCGTCGCCGTCGCGGGCGCGACCTCGACCGACCCGGACGCCACCTTCGATACCGACGGCCTCGTGTTCTCGGTCGACGATACGGCATGGCCGTTCCATGTGCGCGCATATCTTGCGCTCAACAAGCCGGCCGGCTACGAGTGTTCGCGCGATCCGCAGCACCATGCGAGCGTGTTCAGCCTGTTGCCCGCGCCGCTCGTCGCACGCGGCGTGCAGTGCGTCGGCCGGCTCGACCAGGACACGACCGGCCTGCTGCTGCTGTCCGACGACGGCCAGTTCGTGCACGCGTACACGTCGCCGAAGCGCAAGGTGCCGAAGACTTACGTCGCGACCGTACGCCACCCGCTCGACGACACGCAACTGCAGGCGCTGCGCACCGGCGTGCAATTGCATGGCCAGCCGAAGCCGATCGCGGCCGTCGCCGCCGCCGCCCGCGACACGCACGCGCTCGCGCTGACCGTGCTCGAAGGCAAGTACCACCAGGTCAAGCGGATGGTCGCGGCGGCGAGCAACCGCGTCGAGTCGCTGCATCGCGAAAGCATCGGCGGCTTCGCGCTGCCGGCCGACCTCGCACCCGGCGCATGGCGGTGGCTCGACGAAGCCGACCTTGCCGCGCTGCGCAATCCCGTCCAAACCCTGTAAGGGAAAATCCGCACGATCGTTCGGCATCCGGCCGCCCCTGCGCCGCAGGTTCCCCCGCTATACTGAAATCACAAGCTGCAAGAGCAGCGATGCAGGGGGGACGTCATGAACATCAACCATTCTTTCGAACTGTCGTCGGTGATGATCGCGTTCGCGGTCATCGGCGTCATCGCGATCGGCGGCCTGCTGGTCACGATGCATCTGAGGCACAAATATCATCCGAACTTGATCGGCGCGCTGATCGGTGCGCTGCTGTGCTTCCTGCTGATCGAGGCGTTACCGGCGCTCACCTGACGCGCTGCCCGGCGCGAGCGTTTGAAGGAAATCGTCTACGGTCGGATAGCGCAACGTCACGCACAATTCGGCTTTGAGCCGTGCGTTGGACAGGCGCCGCGACTCGCGCATGAACGACAGCAGCGTCGGCTCGAGCAGGCGCTCCGCGTCCGCGCGGCTGACGCGCGGCGGCCTCGGCAGGCCGAGCGCCTGCGCGACCCGGTCGAAATACTCCCCCATCCGCAGTTCGGTGTCGTCCGACGCGTGCACGACGCGCGCCGGCTTGCCGCGCTCGGCCGCGCGGCGCAGGATCGCCGCGAGATCGTCCGCGTGGATGTGGTTCGTGTACACGTCGTCGGCCGGCTCGAGCGCCGGCGTGCCGCGCTCGAGCCGCGCGAGCGGCAAGCGGTTCGCCGCATAGATGCCGGGAATGCGCACGATGCGCGCGGACAACGCGCCGCGCACCGTCGCCGCGCGCAGTTGCCGCTCGGCCGACACGCGCCGGAACGCGCGCGGATTCGCGGGGCGCAGCGGGTGCGTTTCGTCGATACGCGCGCCGCCGCAATCGCCGTAGACGCCCGTCGTACTGGCGTAGACGAGCCTCGGCGCGCGAAGACCGTCGGGTACAATACGCGCTGCCCGAACGGGCGCGCCGGCCTGTCGCGCCGCGCTGCGCAGCGTTCGGAGCCGGCCGGCCGCCGGTGCCGGCGGCGCCGCCGGCCGACGCGCGGGCATGGACGTTGCGGCGATCAGCGCACGCGTGCGCCGGTCGTCGCGGCCGTCGGATTGCGGCGGCGCGAGATGCAGGATCGTGCGGGCGAGGCCCGCGAGGCGGCCGAGCGTCGCCGGGCGATCGAGATCGCCGACGATCGGCGTCGCGCCCACGGCGCGCAGTTCGTCGCGGCGGGCCGGGTGGCTCGTCAGCGCGAAGATGCGCAGATTGCGGCGCGCGTCACGCCATTGCGCGACGCAGCGCATGCCGACGTCGCCGCAGCCGACGATCAGTACGCGCGGCCGGCGCAGGATTCGTGTCGCGATCATGTTGGTTGCGAAATCAGTAGCCGCCGTTGCGCGACGTGCAACGGTTTTGCATTGTAGCTGCCGTGCGCGACACGCACGGTCCTCCCATTTTGTTCTAGTTTGGTTCTATGGCATTCAACGTCACTCTCAAGCAAAGCGGCCGGCAATTCCAGGTCGAGTCGGACGAAACCGTGCTGGCGGCCGCGCTGCGCCAGAACGTCCATCTGCCGTACGGCTGCAAGAACGGCGCGTGCGGCTCCTGCAAGGGCCAGATCGTGTCGGGTCAGATCGAACAAGGCCCGCACGCCGCGTCGGCGCTGTCCAACGACGAACGCACGCGCGGCCTCGCGCTGCTGTGCTGCTCGAAGGCGCAATGCGATCTCGAGATCGACGTGCGCGAGATCGCCGGCGTCGACGGCGTGCAGGTCAAGAAGCTGCCGTGCCGGATCGCCGCGCTCGAACGCAAGGCGGACGACGTGATGGTCGTGAAGCTGCAGTTGCCTGCCAACGAACGCCTGCAGTACCTCGCGGGCCAGTACGTCGAATTCATCCTGAAGGACGGCTCGCGCCGCAGCTACTCGATGGCGAACGCGCCGCACGAGGAAGGCCCGATCGAGCTGCACATCCGCCACATGCCGGGCGGCAAGTTCACCGACCACGTGTTCGGCGCGATGAAGGAGCGCGACATCCTGCGCTTCGAAGGCCCGCTCGGCACGTTCTTCCTGCGCGAGGACTCCGACAAGCCGATCGTGCTGCTCGCGTCGGGCACCGGCTTCGCGCCGATCAAGGCGATCATCGAGCACGTGAAGCACTCGGGCATCACGCGCCCGATGACGCTCTACTGGGGCGCGCGCCGCAAGAAGGACATCTACCTCGCCGAACTCGCCGAGCAGTGGGCGCGCGACATCCCGAACTTCAAGTACGTGCCGGTGCTCTCCGAGCCGGACGACGCCGACCAGTGGACGGGCCGCACGGGCTTCGTCCATCGCGCGGTGATCGAGGACCTGCCCGATCTGTCGGGCCATCAGGTGTACGCGTGCGGCGCGCCGGTGATGGTCGAATCCGCGCAGCGCGACTTCACGCAGCACCACGCACTGCCGGCCGACGAGTTCTACGCGGACTCGTTTACGAGCGCCGCCGATCTCGCGCATCCGGTCTGAGCGCCGGGCGCCCGCGCCCCGCTGCGCGCCGCCCGTGTCACATTCGTGGCATCGCGGCGGTTTACAGTGGGGCGCGGGATGCCTTATGCTTGCGCACATGAACCGCTTCCTGTCCGCTCTCCGACGTCGCCGCTCGCCGCTCCGCCCGGATGCCGCCGGCTCGTCACGGACTCGCGCGTAACCCTCCTCCGCTTCACCGGTTACGCACAAGCTGTTCGACCCACCAGCCACGGCCTTCCGTGGCTTTTTTATTGCCCGTTTCCTTTCAACGCCCGCTGGAGTCTGCCGCCATGCCCCTGAACGATTATCCGATCGACTCGCTGATGTACATCACGAACCGCCCCGACATCGTGTTTACGCACGGCAAGGGTTCGTGGCTCTACGATCACACGGGCAAGCGCTATCTGGACTTCATCCAGGGCTGGGCCGTCAACAGCCTCGGTCACTGCAACGACGGTGTCGTCGAAGCACTGAAAACGCAGGCCGAAAAGCTGCTGAACCCGTCGCCGGCGTTCTACAACGAGCCGATGGCGAAGCTCGCGGCGCTGCTCACGCAGCACAGCGTGTTCGACAAGGTGTTCTTCACGAACAGCGGCGCCGAGGCGAACGAAGGCGCGATCAAGCTCGCGCGCAAGTGGGGCCGCAAGTTCAGGAACGGCGCGTACGAGATCATCACGTTCGATCACAGCTTCCACGGCCGCACGCTCGCGACGATGTCGGCCAGCGGCAAGCCGGGCTGGGACACAATCTACGCGCCGCAGGTGCCGGGCTTCCCGAAGGCCGAACTGAACAACATCAACTCGGTCGAGAAGCTGATCACCGACAAGACCGTCGCGGTGATGCTCGAACCGATCCAGGGCGAAGGCGGCGTGATTCCGGCCACGCGCGAATTCATGCGCGAGTTGCGCGCGCTGACGAAACAGCACAACCTGCTGCTGATCGTCGACGAAGTGCAGAGCGGCTGCGGTCGCGCGGGCACGCTGTTCGCGTACGAACTCGCCGATATCGAGCCGGACGTCATGACGCTCGGCAAGGGCATCGGCAGCGGCGTGCCGCTCGCGGCGCTGCTGTCGAAGGCCGATGTCGCGGTGTTCGAGGCCGGCGACCAGGGCGGCACGTACAACGGCAACCCGCTGATGACGGCGGTCGGTTATTCGGTCATCTCGCAGCTCGTCGCGCCCGGCTTCCTCGAAGGCGTGCGCGAGCGCGGCGAATACCTGAAGCGCAAGCTGCTCGAGCTGTCGGAGGAGCGCGGCTTCGAGGGCGAACGCGGCGAAGGCCTGCTGCGCGCGCTGCTGCTCGGCAAGGACATCGGCCCGCAGATCGTCGAGAAGGCGCGCGACATGCAGCCCGACGGCCTGCTGCTGAATGCCGCGCGGCCGAACCTGCTGCGCTTCATGCCCGCGCTGAACGTGACGACCGAAGAAATCGACCGGATGATGGCGATGCTGCGGTCGATCCTCGACACGCTGTAAGGGAGCCGCCGCGATGGATGCCGCCGCCGATGCTGTCGTGATCCGCCCGTTCGAACGCGCCGACACCGATGCCGTCCTCGCGGTATGGCGCGACGCGTTCCCGCAGTACGACGAAGCCGGTGCGCCGCCGCACCGCGATCCGCTACGATCGATCGAGCTGAAGCTCGCGACGCAGCCGGAGCTGTTCTTCGTCGCGACCAGCGGGGCGCGCGTCGTCGGCACGCTGATGGCCGGTTTCGACGGACATCGCGGCTGGCTCTATTCGTTCGGCGTCGCGAACGACGTACGCCGGCTCGGCGTCGGCCGCGCGCTGATCGCACATGCGGAGCGCGCGCTCGCCGCGCGCGGCTGCCTGAAGATCAACCTGCAGGTGCTGCCCGGCAACGACGATGCATGCCGCTTCTACGCGGCGCTCGGCTATCGCGTCGAGGAACGCATCTCGTTCGGCAAGACGCTGCCCGCCGCGTAACGCGGCCGCCGGCTGCTACACGGTTCAGCGCGTGATCGGCCCCGCGCTCGGTAGCGGATTGCCGAGCGCGTCGGTCGGCACGGCCTGCTGCTCGAACGCCGCGAAATACGCGGCCCACTGCGTGTCGCTCACGCGCACGATCAGCGCGCCGTCCTGCCACACGTCGTTGTGGTCGTTGCGGTCGTTGCCCGCGCGGTGCAGGTAGTTCGAGCCTGTCGAGCCCTGGTTCATGTGCGTGTCGTGGATGCCGTTGCCTTGCGCATACGTGCGGCCGAAAACGACCACATCGAGCCCTTGCGACTGGGCGGCATTGACGAGCCGCAGCAGCGACGGAATCGGCTCCGCGTGCTCGGTGCCGTCCATCACGGCGCTCGCGCGCCACGCCCCCGTCTCGTTCAGGATATCGCTGCGCAAATAGTCGAGCGCAGGTAGCGCGGCGTGCCCGGTGAGGTCCGTATAGCCTTCGGCTGCGGCCGCCAGCGTCGCCGTGATCGGATGATGGAAATCGTAGACGAGCTTGTAGTTCAGCAGGTCATCCGCATCGTTGGTGCCGACATTGATCGCGACATCCCAGTCGCCGCTCGGCAACGCGAGCGTCAGATGGATGTGATACTGGATCTCGCTGCCGTGCGGTGAGCCCTTCAGCTGCGCCACCGACGTCACCTTCGCCTTCACGAAACCGTAGTCCAGACTCATGCGTGCTCTCCGTATCGCGATGGATCGGCCATGCTACGCCTCCCGCGTGTCGGTTTGAGGAGGGCCGGTGGCGGAGGGCCGGTGGCGGACGGCTGCCGGCAAACCGACACGCCGCCGTGTCCCGCACCGCGTGGCCGGCCTCGCTACCCGATGAATGGCGTCGCATCCGCGAGCACAGTTCGCCGCCGGACACGCCGGACGAAAAAAAAGCTGTCACGGCATCCCGCGACAGCTTTTCGAAAGCCCTTGCGCGACGCGCCGGCAACCGCCGCCGCGCCGGGCCCGCTCATTCATTCACCGAGATACGCAGCCCGCACCTTCGGATCGTCGAGCATCTGCTTCGCATCGCCCTCCATCGTGACCGTGCCCGAATCCATCACGTAGCCGCGGTCGGCCGCCTGCAGCGCGAGGCGTGCGTTCTGCTCGACCAGCAGCACCGTGATGCCTTCCTTCGAAATCTCGCGCACCACTTCGAAGATCTTCTCGACCATGATCGGCGACAGACCCATCGACGGCTCGTCGAGCAGCAGCAACTTCGGCTTGCTCAGAATCGCGCGCGACATCGCCAGCATCTGCTGCTCGCCGCCCGACAGCGTGCCCGCGAGCTGCGTCGCCCGTTCCTTCAGGCGCGGGAAAAAGCCGAACATCCGGTCGACGTCCTTCTTGATCTGCTCGTTGTCGTTGCGCAGGTACGCGCCCATCTGCATGTTCTCGATGATCGACATCCGCGCGAAGATCCCGCGGCCTTCCGGCACCATCGCGAGCCCGCGCTTGAGCAGTTCGTGCGACGGCACGCCCTTGATCGACTTGCCGTCGTACTCGATGTCGCCTGCCGAGTACGGCTTCAGGCCGGTGATCGCCTTCATCGTCGTGGTCTTGCCGGCGCCGTTCGCGCCGATCAGCGTCACGAGCTCGCCCTGACGGACTTCCATGTCAACGCCCTTGACGGCCTGGATGCCGCCGTAGTTGACCTGCAAGCCCTTGATTTTCAACATTGCCGCTGCCATCAGTGCACCCCTGCGCCGAGATATGCCTCAATCACCTTCGGATTCTTCTGCACGTCCTGCGGCAGACCCTCGGCGATCACCTTGCCGTAATCGAGCACCGTCATCCGGTTGCACAGCCCCATCACGAGCTTCACGTCGTGCTCGATCAGCAGGATCGTGCGGCCGTCCGAGCGGATCTTGTCGAGCAGGCGCGTGAGTTCGACCTTCTCGGTCGCGTTCATCCCGGCGGCCGGCTCGTCGAGTGCGAGCAGCTTCGGATCGGTCGCAAGGGCCCGTGCGATTTCCAGACGACGCTGGTGACCGTACGACAGGTTGCGCGACGTGTAGTCGGCATACTGCAGCACGCCGACGTATTCGAGCAGCTCGATCGCGCGTTCCTTGATCTCGCGCTCTTCCTGGCGTTCGGCCGGCGTCTGGAACACCGCGCCGAGCAGCCCGTGCTTGGTGCGCACGTGGCGGCCCACCATCACGTTCTCGAGCGCCGTCATCCCCCCGAACAGGCGGATGTTCTGGAACGTGCGCGCGATGCCGGCCTTGGCCACCTGGTGCACGGCCGTCGGCGTGTAGTTCTGGCCGTCCAGCTTGAAGTCGCCGGAGTCCGGCGTGTAGAGGCCCGTGATCACGTTGAAGAACGTCGTCTTGCCGGCGCCGTTCGGGCCGATCAGGCCGTAGATCTCGCCTTCCTTGATCTGGAGGCCGACGTCGGACAGCGCCTGCAGGCCGCCGAAACGCTTGTTCACGCCCTGCACGGACAGTCGGATTTGCTTGTCGCTCATGTGTGTATCCCCTTGTCCGTTGGTTAAGCGCGCACCGGCTTCTTGCTGTTGCGCTTCGCCAGTTTCGCGATCTTGTCCTCATGCTTCGGCGCGGGCCACAGGCCTTCCGAGCGGTACAGCATGATGATCACCATCGCGAGGCCGTACAGCGCCTGACGGATCACTTCGGTATCGACGACGTCATGACCGAACAGCGCATGCTGCAGCGGGCTCATCGTCGAGCGCAGGAATTCCGGGAAGATCGCGAGCAGCACCGCGCCCAGGATCACGCCCGGGATATGGCCCATGCCGCCGAGCACCACGCAGGCGAGCACGACGATCGATTCCCAGAACGTGAACGACTCGGGCGACACGAAGCCCTGGAACGCGCCGAACATCGAGCCCGACAGGCCGCCGAACGATGCGCCCATCGCGAACGCCAGCAGCTTCACGTTACGGGTGTTGATGCCCATCGCCTTCGCCGCGATCTCGTCTTCGCGGATCGCTGCCCATGCACGGCCGATACGCGAGTGTTGCAGACGCGTACACACCCAGATCACCAGCAGCGAGCAGAGCACGAACAGGTAGTAGTACATGTAGACCGACGGCAGCTGGAAGCCGAACAGCGTATGCGTCTGCGACAGGTTGAAGCCGCCGACGTGCACCGGATCGATGCCCGTGATCCCCTTCGGGCCGTTGGTGATGTTCACCGGACGGTCGAGGTTGTTCATGAAGATCCGGACGATTTCACCGAAGCCGAGCGTCACGATCGCCAGATAGTCGCCGCGCAGGCGCAGCGTCGGTGCCCCGAGCAGGATCCCGAAGGTCGCCGCCAGCGCCATCGCGATCGGCACGATGATCAGGAACGGCACGTGCAGGCCGTTCGGCGCGAGCGCCGCGATCCACTCGAATTGCGAGGTCAGGTGCGGCGAGCTCAGCAGTGCCGCCGTGTACGCCCCCACCGCGTAGAACGCGATGTAGCCGAGGTCGAGCAGGCCGGCGAAGCCGACCACCACGTTCAGGCCCAGCGCGAGCATCACGTACAGCATCGCGAAGTCGAGCACGCGCACCCAGTAGTTGCCGCCGGCCGAGCCGATCACGATCGGCGCGGCGATCACGAGGACCGCGGTGAGGAGGCCGATGACGACGGTCTTGGCGGTGTTGCGCTCTTCGACGAGCGACGTCGACGATTCGATCGGTTGAATGGATGTCATGTTGTTTGCTCCCCTTCCGTTACGCGCGATCCGCGACCCGTTCGCCCAGCAGGCCCGACGGACGGAACACCAGCACGACGATCAGCACGATGAAGGCGAACACGTCCTGGTAGTTGCTGCCGAATACGCCGCCCGTGAGGTTGCCGATGTAGCCGGCCCCGAGCTGCTCGATCAGGCCGAGCAGCACGCCGCCGACCATCGCGCCGCCGAGGTTGCCGATCCCGCCGAGCACCGCCGCGGTGAACGCCTTCATGCCGGGGATGAAGCCCATGTAGAAGTGCACGTTGCCGTATTCGGACGCGATCATCACGCCGGCCAGCGCGGCGAGCGCGGAGCCGATCATGAACGTCGCGGAGATCACGAAGTTCGGGTTCACGCCCATCAGGCTTGCCGTATTCGGGCTTTCGGCGATCGCGCGCATCGCGCGGCCGAGCTTGGTCTTGTGCACGAGCAGCAGCAGGCCGCCCATCACGATGAACGCGACGGCGATGATCACGATTTCAGTGACCGAGATCACGGCGCCGGGCGTCGTGTCGGTCGCCTTGATCACGTTGATCGGGTCGGTCGGCAGCAATTGCGGGAACGGCAGCGGGTTGCGCGACCAGATGATCATCGCGGCCGTCTGCAGCAGGATCGACACGCCGATCGCGGTGATCAGCGGCGCGAGGCGCGGCGCGCGGCGCAGCGGACGGTACGCGACGCGCTCGATCGTGAAGCCGACGAACGCACAGACGACCGCGGCGATGCCCAGGCCGATCGTCAGCGTCGCGACGTTGCCGAGTCCGGGAAAGTGGTTCTGCAGCACGGTGATGGCCGACAGTGCGACCATCGCGCCGATCATCAGCACGTCGCCGTGCGCGAAGTTGATGATGCCGAGAATGCCGTACACCATCGTGTATCCCAACGCGATGATGGCGTACACACTGCCGAGCACCAGCCCGTTGAGAACCTGCTGGACGAAAATATCCATTTAAAGCTCCTTGGCCCATGCTGCCGGAGGACGTTGCGCCCCGCCGGTAAGCGAGGAATCGCGCCTTCTCGGCGACACTGCGGGTACTAGTTCGATACCGGTAAGGGTGGATCGTCCCGGCGCGCGCCGCCCGGCCTGTACGGCCGGGCCTGCCGCCGGAGCGGATACGAAAACGGCACCGCACTGTTTCGGTGCCGTCATGAGTCCCGTCGCTAAATCGTCACGACATCGAGGACGGTGTTCGTGGCCTCCTTGAAGTCGTGGGGCAGCATGCCGAGACGGCCGTCGTCCGGTTGCCCGGCATCCGTGCCTTGGCCCGTCCGGTGCCACGCAAACATCGCGCCCGGACGGAGCGGATTCCGCGCCGCGTCGCCCGACAAGGCGTTGCGGCAATCGCGCCCGACTTCCGTCAGGACTGCATCGGAATCCATCGTACGAACCAGGCAGCGCGCCCCGACACGGGCGGTCGCGGCGGCATGCCGTTTCGTCGAATCGAATCGAAGGGGGGACAGTGGCCTCGGCACGCTGCGGGCAACGCCGCGATTGTCCGGCATCCGTCGACCGGCCGCTTGCCGCGACGCAGCCTGCATGCCCGCTGCCGGCCCGCTCGTCGGGCCAAGCGCGTTGATTTCCTCGATCGTCAAACGTGCCCCGTATTCCTTGTCCCTGCCCAGTTGCGCGAGACGGCGCGCCGATGGCGCCGCACGTCCGCTTCCGGCGACGCGCCCGCCGCTGGCCGATGGCGCCGCGAACCCCGCAGCTTCCCTGCCCGCCCCGTCGTCGCTCTTTTTGCTGCAGCCGGCGAGGATTGCAACCGGTGCGGCGACGGACACGGCGTAAGCCAACTTCACATGCATTGAATGGTCTCCCGCGCCTTGCCAAAACCCGATTTCAAAGCCATTCCGGCTTGAAAACGGGCGCATTGTAACTCCATTTACAGGACGCCAATATTCCTGATTCGATGGGGTTTTCCTGCATTGCAACCAATTTTGAGACACGATTGAGCGCGCCGGGAGCAACCGGGTTGCACCACGATCGGGAATCATGGTTGCGATCGCAATTTCGACACACAAAAAAAGCGCGCCGGGAGGCGCGCTTCGGTATTCCGCGGGTGCGATGCGGCAATCAAGTGGCGGGCGGCAGGTTCAACCCGCGCGGCAGCGGAAACGACACGTTTTCCTCGATGCCGTCGAGTGCGCGGACGTTGCGCACGCCGAGTTCGCGCAGCCGTGCGATCACGGCCTGGGCGAGCACCTCGGGCGCCGACGCGCCGGCCGTCACGCCGATGCGGCGCTTGCCGGCGACCCATGCCGGATCGATCTGGTCGGGCGCGTCGACCATGTACGCGGCCACGCCGCGCTTTTCCGCCACTTCGCGCAGCCGGCTCGAGTTCGAACTGTTCGGGCTCCCGACCACGATCACGACATCGCATTGCGGTGCCATGAACTTCACCGCGTCCTGGCGGTTCTGCGTCGCATAGCAGATGTCCTGCTTCTTCGGTTCGCGGATCTTCGGATACTTCGCCTTCAGCGCGCCGATGATTTCGGCCGCGTCGTCGACGGACAGCGTCGTCTGCGTGACGAGCGCGATGCGCTCGGGATCGGCGAGCTCGAGCTTCTGCACGTCCTCGACGCTTTCGACGAGGTGCATGCCGCGCTCGACCTGGCCCATCGTACCTTCGACTTCGGGATGGCCCTTGTGCCCGATCATGACGATGTCGACGCCGTCCTGGCGCATCTTCGCGACCTCGACGTGCACCTTCGTGACGAGCGGGCAGGTTGCGTCGTAAATGCGCAGCCCGCGTACGTCGGCCTCGTCGCGCACGGCTTTCGACACGCCGTGCGCACTGAAGATCACGGTATTGCCGGCCGGCACTTCCTCGAGCTCTTCGACGAAGATCGCACCCTTCTTCTTCAGATCCTCGACCACGTACTTGTTGTGGACGATTTCGTGACGAACGTAGATCGGCGCACCGTGCATCGCGATGGCGCGCTCGACGATCTCGATCGCGCGGTCGACGCCCGCACAGAAGCCGCGCGGCTGGGCCAGCAGGATTTCGGCGTCGGCGGCGACGGTCTGCCCGGACAGCATATCGGTGGTACTCATGATTACAGGATTCCGATGATTTTCACTTCGAACGTGAGCGCCTGGCCCGCGAGCGGATGATTGAAGTCGAACAGTGCCGAGGTCTCGCCGACTTCCTTCAGCACCCCCGCGTAGCGCCCGCCATCCGGTGCATTGAACTCGATGAGTTCGCCCGGCGTGAAATCGTCGCCGACCATTCCGTTCTCGCGCAGCGTCGACAGCGTCACGCGCTGGAGCATGTCGGGATTGCGGGGGCCGAACCCCTGATCGGGGGCTAGCTGAAAAGTCGAGTGGTCGCCGACCCTGAGCCCGAGCAGAATCTGTTCCAGCGACGGCGCCAGTTGCCCCGCGCCCAGCAACAGCGTGGCCGGCTTGTCCGAGAAGGTGTTGACGATGTCGGCGCCGTCGGCCAGTGCCAGCCGGTAATGCAACGTGACGTGGGAACCGGGCTTCACTTCGGATAGATCGATGAGGCTCATGAATTACTCGTTCAGTCGGCGCCCGATACGGCCGAATGGCCCGGCGCAAAGCCAATATTGTAAGTCACCTGAGCGTGCAAGGCGGAAAGTGCGACGACGTTGCGCACGCCGCCTGCCGCCAATGGAGTTCCGATCATGCCGTCACCCCGCCCCATCCTGCCGTCGGCCGAATGCCGCGACACCGCCGACGCGCCGGCCGATCCGCCCGGCCGCGTCATCCCGATCAACCGGCGCAGGCGCCGCACGGGCGACTGGCGGCCCGAGCGGCCGCGCGAACGGCTGGTGGAACGCGGGCCGGCCGCGCTGACCGACGACGAGCTGATCGCGCTGCTGCTCGGCACCGGCAAGCCCGGGCACGACGTATTCGTCACCGCCCGCAGACTGGTCGAGCAGTTCGGCACGTTGCACGGGCTGCTCGAAGCGACCACCGACGATTTCGAGGCGCATCCCGGCATCGGCCCCGCGCGCTCCGCGCGCCTCGTCGCGGTCACCGAGATCGCGCGGCGCATGCTGGTGGAGAAAGCGGAAGAACGGATGCAGATCGACTCGCCCGGTGCCGTCGAGGATTGTTTGCGACTGAAGATCGGCACGCGCCAGTACGAAGTGTTCATCGCGGTCTACCTGGACGCGCGCAACTGCCTGATCGACATGGAGGAAATCGCGCGCGGCTCGCTCACGCGCATGGCCGTCTATCCGCGCGAGATCGTGCGCCGCGCGATGAAACACAACGCCGCGGCGCTGATCGTCGCGCACAACCATCCGTCGGGCGCGGTGCAACCGAGCGCGGAAGACCGCCGCCTGACCCGCGTGCTGAAAGACGCGCTCGAGCTCGTCGACGTGCGGCTGCTCGATCACATCGTCGTCGGCGTCAGCGATACTTTTTCGTTCGCGCGGGCCGGTTGGCTGTAGACTGTGGCGCGGCGGCCCATCCCAAGGCGCCGCAACGGCGAAGCGAAATTAGGTTTGATTTTTCTGAACTTTTTCTGCTAGAATCGCCGTCTGTCTTTTTTCCAACCAGTTCTAGCCATCGAAGGGCCTTGTCTGTAAGGGCTACGGCGTTCTGAGTGCAGCCATGGATCACGTGGCGGTGCGATGGAACCTTCACCGGCGATCGAACCCCGAATTTAGCGTATTAGGAGTGCTCTCATGGCACGCGTATGCCAAGTAACTGGGAAAGCGCCGATGAGCGGCAACAACGTTTCCCACGCCAACAACAAGACGAAGCGTCGCTTCCTGCCGAACCTGCAAAACCGCCGGTTCTGGGTAGAGAGCGAAAACCGCTGGGTGCGCCTGCGCGTCTCGAACGCCGGCCTGCGCCTGATCGACAAGAACGGCATCGATTCCGTGCTCGCTGACCTGCGCGCACGCGGCGAAGCCTAAGCCCAAGGAGCACAATCATGGCAAAAGGCGCCCGCGACAAGATCAAGCTCGAGTCGACCGCTGGTACGGGTCACTTCTACACGACCACGAAGAACAAGCGCAACATGCCGGAAAAGATGGCGATCAAGAAGTTCGATCCCGTCGTCCGCAAGCATGTGGAATACAAAGAAACCAAGATCAAGTAATCTTCCGGTTTCTGCCAGCCTGACGGCGACCGAAAAGCCCCGCATCTGCGGGGCTTTTTGTTTTGGCGCGCGCGCTCGCGCCCGACGCGGTATGCTCTCCCCTTTCCGCGGCGACAGCCGACGGAACGCAAGATCAAAAAGCGTAACGATGGAGATGCAGCATGAAATTCGACGTGGCGATCGTCGGCAGCGGCCTGGCAGGGCTGTCGGTCGCACTCAACCTGGCCAGCACGCGACGTGTCGCGTTGATCGCGAAACGTTCGATGATGGAGGGGGCGAGCGATAACGCGCAGGGCGGCATCGCGGCGGTCCTCGACTCGGCGGACAGCATCGAGAACCACGTCGACGACACGCTGGTCGCCGGTGGCGGCTTGTGCGACGAAGGCGCGACGCGCTACATCGTCGAGCACGGCCGCGAAGCGATCGAATGGCTGATCTCGCAAGGCGTGCCGTTCACGAAGGACGACGCGGCCGAACTCGGCTTTCACCTGACGCGCGAAGGTGGCCACAGTCACCGCCGGATCATCCATGCAGCCGATGCAACCGGCCATGCGGTGCTGGCGACGCTGTCGGCGCGCGCGCGCCAGCATCCGAACATCACGTTCTTCGAAAACCACCATGCGATCGACCTGATCACGTCGGACCGGCTCGGCCTGCCCGGCCGCCGCTGTCACGGCCTGTATGCGCTCGACGTCGACAACGACCGGACGATCACGATCGAGGCACCGCATACGGTGCTCGCCACCGGCGGCGCCGGCAAGGTCTATCTGTATACGACGAATCCCGACACCGCGACCGGCGACGGCATCGCGATGGCGTGGCGTGCCGGCTGTCGCGTGTCGAACATGGAATTCATCCAGTTCCACCCGACCTGCCTGTTTCATCCGTACGCGAAGTCGTTCCTGATTTCGGAAGCCGTGCGCGGCGAAGGCGGCCTCCTGAAGCTGCCCGACGGCACGCGCTTCATGCCCGCGCACGATCCGCGCGCCGAACTCGCGCCGCGCGACATCGTCGCACGCGCGATCGACTTCGAGATCAAGAAGCGCGGGATCGACTGCGTGTATCTCGACATCAGCCACCAGCCGGAAGCGTTCCTGCGCGAACATTTCCCGACGATCCATGCGCGCTGCCTCGAATTCGGCATCGACATCGCGAAACAGCCGATCCCCGTCGTGCCGGCCGCGCACTATACGTGCGGCGGCGTCGTCACCGATCTCGCCGGCCGCACCGATCTCGCCGGCCTGTATGCGGTCGGCGAAACGTCGTACACGGGGTTGCACGGCGCGAACCGGCTCGCGAGCAACTCGCTGCTCGAATGCCTCGTGATCGGCCGTGCAGCGGCCGGGGCGATCGAGGCGGCCGGCTTCGATGCCGACGCACCCGCCGCGCTGCCCGCTTGGGACGAAAGCCGCGTGTCGGATGCGGACGAGGAAGTCGTCGTTGCACACAACTGGGACGAACTGCGCCGCCTGATGTGGAACTACGTCGGCATCGTGCGCACCGACAAGCGCCTCGAGCGGGCGAAGCACCGGCTGTCGCTGCTGCGCGACGAGATCCACGAGTACTACGCGAATTTCCGCGTGACGCGCGATCTGCTCGAACTGCGCAACCTCGTCGACGTGGCGACGCTGATCGTGAAGAGCGCGCACTCGCGCCGCGAAAGCCGCGGGCTGCACTACAGCCGCGACTGGCCGCATACGCTGCCGAAGGCATTGCCGAGCGTGCTCACGCCGCGCGTACGCCGCTGAGCGGCGCGCCGCCCTTCCCCGTCGCGTCCGCAGCAGAAGAAAAAAAGCCGCTGGCGTTTGCGCGCCAACGGCTTTTGTCTGATCGAACGACGTTCGATCAGTCGACAATCCGCATCGAATAGTCCGTCGCCCGCACGTCCTTCGTCAGCGCACCGATCGAGATGCGATCGACGCCCGTCTCCGCGAACGTGCGCACCGTATCGAAATTGACGCCGCCCGATACTTCGAGCACGGCCTTGCCATTCGCCACACGCACCGCTTCGCGCATCATGTCGAGCGTGAAGTTGTCGAGCAGCACCGACTGCGCGCCATGCGCGAGCGCCGTGTCGAGCTGCGCGAGCGTCTCGACTTCGACCTGCACGGGCACGCCCGACTCCAGCGCGAACGCCGCATCGAGCGCCTCGCCGACACCGCCAGCCGCCGCGATGTGGTTTTCCTTGATCAGGATGCCGTCGTACAGCGCGAGACGCTGGTTCTCGCCGCCGCCCACGCGCACGGCGTACTTCTGCGCGAGCCGTAGCCCCGGCAGCGTCTTGCGCGTATCGAGGATCTTCGCGCGCGTGCCTTCGACGCGATCGACGTAACGTCGCGTCGCGGTCGCGACGCCCGACAGCAGTTGCAGGAAGTTCAGCCCGTTGCGCTCGGCGGTCAGCAGCGCGCGCGCCGGCCCTTCGAGTTCGCACACGGTCGAATCCGCCGTCATCCGGTCGCCTTCGCGATAGCGCCATTGCACGACGATCGACGGATCGATCCGGGCGATCACGGCGTCGAACCACGGTACGCCGCACAGCACGGCTTCCTCGCGCACGATGATCCGTGCACGGCGGCGCTCGCCGGCCGGCACGAGCCGCCCGGTCTGGTCGCCAGTGCCGACATCTTCGGCGATCGCATCGGCCACGTTGCGTGCGATCGCTGCGTCGAATGCCGCGCCGTATTGCGCGCGGACGGCTTCGAACAGCGGGGAGACTGCAGTCGCGGCGCCTTCCGCCGGGCCGCCCCCAGGGAAGGCGGCCGCCCCCTCGGGGGGAGCCGAACGAATGTGAGCGTGGGGGCCGTTCATTACGCCGCCCCCACGTTCGCAAACAGTTGCTGGTCGCGCTGCAAGTCGCCGCTCGCCTGCACGCGCTTCTTGTGCGCGGCCGCGAATTCGAGCATCCGGTCGATCGGCAAACGCGCGCGCTCCCCGATCGCGGGATCGACGAAAATCTCGTTGTGGCCGCGTTCGAGCACGTCGGCCAGGTTCGCGAGGCCGTTCATCGCCATCCACGGGCAGTGCGCGCAGCTCTTGCAGGTCGCGCTGTTGCCGGCCGTCGGCGCCGCGATGAAGGTCTTGCCGGGCGCCGCAAGCTGCATCTTGTGCAGGATGCCGAGATCGGTGGCGACGATGAAGCGCTTCGCGTCGAACTTGACGGCCGCGTCGATCAGTTGCGTGGTCGAACCGACGACATCGGCCTGCGCCACGACGTTTTCCGGCGACTCGGGATGGACGAGCACCTTCGCGTCCGGATATTCGGCGCGCAGCAGATCGAGCTCGATGCCCTTGAACTCGTCGTGGACAAGGCACGAGCCCTGCCACAGCAGCATGTCCGCGCCGGTCTTCTTCTGGATATAGCTGCCCAGATGGCGGTCGGGCGCCCAGATGATCTTTTCGCCGCGCGCGTGCAGGTCGGCCACGATCTCGAGACCGATCGACGACGTGACCATCCAGTCCGCGCGCGCCTTCACGGCCGCACTGGTGTTCGCGTAGACGACGACGGTACGGTCCGGATGCGCATCGCAGAAGGCCGAGAATTCGTCGACCGGGCAGCCGAGGTCGAGCGAACAGGTCGCGTCGAGATCGGGCATCAGGATCCGTTTGTTCGGGCTCAGGATCTTCGCGGTTTCGCCCATGAAGCGCACGCCGGCGACGACCAGCGTCTGCGCGTCGTGATCGCGGCCGAAGCGAGCCATTTCGAGCGAATCGGCCACGCAGCCGCCGGTTTCGTCGGCCAGTTCCTGCAGTTCGGCATCCACGTAGTAGTGGGCGACCAGCACGGCCTTTTCACGGGCGAGCAACGCCTTGATACGCGCCTTCAGCGCAACGCGCTCCTCGGCGGACGGCGCCTCGGGCACCTTGGCCCACGCCTGTCCCACGCCGCATACGGTCCCTGCGGCGACGGGCCGGTCGTACTCGACGGGTTTGATCGTCGATTGCATCTCCATATCTCCTGTCGATCAGAGTTAGCGCTTCAGCGCTTACTCTGATCCCATGCTTCGCGGTCGATCAGCGTTAGCGCTTCAGCACTTACTCCGATCCCATGCTTCGCGGTCGATCAGCGTGGGCGCTTCGGCGCCCTGCTCCGATCTCATCCCTTGCACTCGCCCGGGGCGCCCACTCGCCATCTCCCCAAGCCTCATACCCATTCAGGCGCTGCCGATCCGTCAAAAACCGGTGGCCCAAATGAAAAAACCCCGCCAACGCGGGGTTTGTGACGTCCTGAGATTCTAATCGATTTCGAATCAGGCGTAGCGACGCAGGCGCATCGCGAATTCCTGCAGCGCCTTGATGCCGCTTTGTTCCGCACGATGGCACCAATCCTGCAATTGCGCGAGAAGTTGTTCGCGCGACGCGGTCGAACGATCCCAGATCGCGGCGAGATCCTGGCGCAGTTGGAAGTACGTATGCAGCTTCTGGCTGTTCGCGAAGATTTCCGGCAGCAGCTTTTTCTGCGGCTCGTCGAGGCCGTCGGCATCCTTGTGGAACCACTTGCGCGCGCTGCGCATCAACTGGTACTTCTCGCTCGAACCGAGCTCCTTCAGGTGCGCGAGCTCCTGGCGGTACGCACGCTTCACGGCCTTGCCGTAGCGCGCCATCACTTCATAGCGGTTCGACAGCACGGCCTGCAGCGTTTCCTGGTCGAGCACCGTCTTCGGCTTGTTCAGGCGCGGCGTGGGCGCAACCTTCTTGACCTTGGCGAGACCGAATGCCGACATGATCCGGATGTACATCCAACCGATGTCGAACTCGTACCACTTGTTCGACAGCTTCGCCGACGTCGCGAACGTGTGGTGGTTGTTGTGCAGCTCTTCGCCGCCGATCACGATGCCCCACGGGAACAGGTTCGTGCTCGCGTCGGCCGAGTTGAAGTTGCGATAGCCCCAGAAGTGACCGAAGCCGTTGACGACGCCCGCCGCCCAGAACGGGATCCACACCATCTGCACGGCCCACACGGTCAGGCCGAGCACGCCGAACAGCGCGACGTCGATCACCATCATCATGCTGATGCCGAGGATCGGGTACTTCGAGTAGAGATTGCGCTCGAGCCAGTCGTTCGGCGTGCCGTGGCTGAACTTGCGCATCGTCTCCTCGTTCTTCGCTTCCGCGCGGTACAGCTCGGCGCCCTCGAGGAACACCTTCCAGATGCCGCGCGTCTGCGGGCTGTGCGGATCTTCCTCGGTTTCGCACTTCGCGTGGTGCTTGCGATGGATCGCGGCCCACTGGCCGGTCAGCATCCCGGTCGTCATCCACAGCCAGAAACGGAAGAAATGGCTCGCGATCGGATGCAGCTCCAGCGCGCGGTGCGCCTGGCAGCGGTGCAGGTAGACCGTTACGCCGATGATCGTGACGTGCGTGACGGCGAGCGCGAACAGCGCGACCTGCCACCACGAAAAATGCAGAAGCCCGTGGGAAAGAAAATCGAGCAGGGAATTCAACAAGGCAGTTACCTGTGATGAGAGCGACGCCGGCTCACGCCAGCGTCAGAAAAATGAAAGCATACCGCGTGTAGACCAGAATTTTACTTCAACCGTTCCAAGTCTTTGTAAAAAATGAATATTTTCTTGCCTTGACGCAATCCGCGCGGTCCACGGGCGGACTGGAAAAGGCCTACGATCCGGTTTCGACCGCGGAATCGATACGATCGACCGCACCCGCCCGCTACGCCGCCGGTGTGCGCGCGTCCAGCGCACCATTGGCCGCCGCCGGATCGACCCCGGCCGCCACGCCCGGCGCGGGAAAGCCGTCCGGCAGCCCGACCACGCGCACTTCGCGCTGCGGAAACGGAATCGAAATCCCGTGCTCGCTGAACAGCCGCCAGATGTTGCGGTTCACGCTCGAGCGCACGCCCGACGTGCCTTTCGCCGCATCCTCGATCCAGAAGCCGAGCTCCAGGTCGATCCCGTCCGCGCCGAAACTCACGAGATACGGAGTCGGCGCCGGCTCGGCCAGCACACGCGGCACGTCCTTCGCGGCGTCGGCGAGCAACGCGAGCGCCCGCTCGACGTCGCTCGTGTACGCGACCTGCACCGCGACTTTCGCGTAGCCGCGCGTCAGGTACGACGACTGGTTCTGCACGACGTCGGTGATCAGCTTCTCGTTCGGGATCAGCGTCTCGTTGCCGTCGAGGCCGCGCACGACCGTGTAGCGCGTGCGGATCTGCGTGACGACGCCCTGCAGCCCGCCGACGCTGATCGCATCGCCGAGCCGCAGCGAGCGGTCGAGCAGGATGATGAAGCCCGACACGTAGTTGCTCGCGATCTTCTGCAACCCGAAACCGAGGCCGACGCCCACCGCGCCGCCGAACACGCCGAGCACCGTCACGTCGATGCCGACGAGCGACAGCCCGATCAGGATCGCCGCGAACACGAGCAGCGCGCGGCCGACCCGCGACAGCACGACCTTCAGGTTCGCGTCGAGCGTGCTCGCGCGCGACAGGCGATCCTCGAGCACCGAGCCGAGCCACATCGCGACCATCAGCGTCACGCAGACCCACAGCGCGCCGGAAATCACCGACAGCAGCGTGAGGTGCGCGGTCGCGACCCGGAACTGCACGCTGTCGAGCCAGCCGAGCACGTCGTGCTGGATGCCGAGCACGGTCATCACCATCGCGGCCCACACGACGGTCGACACGATCTTCTCGACGATCGACAGCCATGCGTGCGTGTGGCCGTCGCGCGCGAACACGCGTCGCGCGAAGAAGAACAGCACGTAGATCAGCCCGATGCCGAACAGCGGCACGAGCGCGAGCGACAGCAGCGACGTCGACATGAACGGGTCGAACGCGAGCTGCGCGCCGCCGACGAACACGCTGCCGAACAGCGGAAACAGCGCCCGCTTCAGGCTTTGCGCGCCCGCGCCCGGTGCGCGTCCAGCGGCCCGGCGCCGAGCCTCGATCCGGCCGTGCACGAAGCGCGCGGCTACCCACGCGAAACACAGCGCCCCGACGAGGATCGCCGCCTGCCAGATCATCACCGGCTGGTGGAAATCGCGAATCACCGACGCCAGCCGGTGCGACAGCAGGCGGCTCTGCAGATTCTCCATCGTCCGTCCGGGCGTCGTTACTGCGCGGCGCGGCGTTCGAGCACCGCGGCGAAGAAGCCGTCAGTCGCGTGACGGTGCGGCCACAGCGACAGGTAATCGCCCGTCTCGAGCGCGATGCGCTGGTCGGCCAGCACCTGCTGCGCCGGCACCAGCACGAAGTCGGGATGATCGACCAGGAACTGTTCGACGATGCGCTCGTTCTCGGCGTCGAGCACGCTGCAGGTCGCGTAGACGAGCCGGCCGCCCTTCTTCACGAGCCGCGCGGCGCTCGCGAGGATCGACGCCTGCTTGGGCGTCAGCTCGTCGATCGCGGTGCGCGTCTGGCGCCACTTCAGGTCCGGATTGCGGCGCAACGTGCCGAGGCCGCTGCACGGTGCGTCGACCAGCACGCGGTCGATCTTGCCCGCGAGCCGCTTGATCTTCGCGTCGTGCTCGCTGTCGATCAGCACCGGGTTCACGTTCGACAGCCCGCTGCGCGCAAGGCGCGGCTTCAGCTTCGCGAGGCGCTTTTCCGAGATGTCGAACGCATACAGGCGCCCGGTCGAGCGCATCATCGCGCCGAGCGCAAGCGTCTTGCCGCCCGCGCCCGCGCAGAAATCGACGACCATCTCGCCGCGCCGCGGCGCGACCAGCGAGCACAGCAGCTGGCTGCCTTCGTCCTGCACCTCGATCGCCCCTTCCTCGAACAGCTTCAGGCGCGTCAGCGCCGGCTTGCCGACCACGCGCACCCCGAACGGCGCGAACGGCGTCGCGCCTGCGTCGATGCCGCTCACGCGCAGCGCTTCGATCACCTGGTCGCGGCTCGCCTTCTGCGCGTTGGCACGCAGGTCGAGCGGCGCCGGGTAGTTCAGCGCGGCGGCGAGTTGCGCGAGCTCGTCGGCGTCGAAACGGGCCGACAGCGCCTGATGAATCCAGTCGGGCAGATTCGTGCGAATGCGCACGGGCAGGCTCGCCGGATCGATCTTCGACACGTGCTCGAGCCATGCGGACTCGGTGTCGGACAGGAACGGCTTCAGCGCATTGCGACCGACCGTCTGCATCAGGCCGAGCAGCGTGAGGCGTCGCGCGGGCGTGCCCGTGCCGCTCTCGGCCAGATGCGAAAATTCCATCTTCCGGCGCAGCACCGCGAACACGGCCTCGGCGATCACGCCGCGCTCGGCATGCCCGAGCTTCGGGTGCGCGCGGAAGAACCGGCTCGTCGTCGCGTCGGCGGGGCCGGCGAACTTCAGCACCTCGGCCAGCAAAGTCTCGGTCTGGCCGATCAGGAATCCGTGCAGCTTCATACGCCCTCACTCGTTTCGGTATGCGGTTCATCCGCGAAAATCCAGCGCGCCTCGTCGGGCGCCACCACTGCACGGCCGTTCTCGAGGCGCAACCGGCCGTCGACGAACCAGCGCACCGCGCGCGGATACAGCACGTGCTCGACCGCCAGCACGCGCCGCGCGAGTGCCGCTGCGTCGTCGCCGGTGCGCACGGGCACCGCGCCCTGCGCGACGATCGCGCCGCTGTCGAGCTCGGGAATGACGAAATGCACGCTCGCGCCATGCAGCGTGACGCCGGCATCCAGCGCCTGCTGGTGCGTGTGGATGCCCTTGAAGCTCGGCAGCAGCGACGGATGGATATTCAGCAGCCGGCCCTCGTAACGTCTGACGAAAGCGGGCGTGAGGATGCGCATGAAGCCGGCGAGGACGACGAGATCGGGCGAGAAACGGTCGATCTCCGCGGCGAGCGCCGCGTCGAAGCTGTCGCGGCCGTCGAACGACCGGTGGTCGACCACCGCCGTCGCCACCCCGTGCGACGCGGCAAAAGCCAGGCCGGCCGCGTCGGGCCGGTTGGCGATCACGGCGGCGACCTCGGCCGGCCAGCGTTCCTGCGCGCACGCGCGGACGATGGCCTCCATGTTGCTGCCGCGACCGGAAATCAGGATCACGAGTTTTTTCATCCGCGAATTTTACCATTCGCCCTCGCGTTTCCCGCCTTCTCGGCCGCCGGCCCGCCCGAACGTTTATAATCTTCTGCTTTGCGGCATCCCACCGCCCATTCCCCGACGCTGCATCCGCTATCGTGAAAGTCTTCCGCGGCCTGCCCAACGCCGAGAGCCGCGCCCCGTGCGCGCTGACGATCGGCAACTTCGACGGTGTCCATCGCGGCCACCAGGCCTTGCTCGCGCGCGTGCGCGCGGCAGCGGACGCGCGCGGCCTGCCCGTGTGCGTGATGACGTTCGAGCCGCACCCGCGCGAATTCTTCAACCCGGCCGGCGCGCCGCCGCGCATCGCGATGCTGCGCGACAAGCTCGAGGCGCTGCGCGACCACGGGGTCGACCGCGTCGTCGTCGAGCACTTCAATCACACCTTCGCGAGCCAGTCGCCGCAGGCGTTCGTCGAGCGCACGCTGGTGAACGGGCTGCACACGCGCTGGATGATGGTCGGCGACGATTTCTGCTACGGCGCGAAACGCGCGGGCACCTTCGACACGCTGAAGGCAGCCGGCGAGCAGTACGGCTTCGAAGTCGAGCAGATGGGCACGGTCGCCGGCAGCGACGGCACGCGCATTTCCAGCTCCGGTGTGCGCGCGGCGCTCACCGCCGGCGATCTCGACGCGGCCGCGCAGGCGCTCGGCCACGGCTACTTGATCAGCGGCCACGTCGCGCACGGGCTGAAGCTCGGCCGCGATCTCGGCTTTCCGACGCTGAACCTGCCGATCGCGCACAAGCGGCCGGCGCTCAAGGGCATCTTCGTCGTGCAGGTGCACGGCCTCGGCCCCACCCCGCTGCCGGGCGTCGCGAGCCTCGGGCTGCGCCCGACGGTCGACGATTCCGGCCGCACGCTGCTCGAAGTCCATCTGCTCGACTGGCACGGCGATGCATACGGCAAACTGATCCGCGTCGAATTTCTGAAGAAGCTGCGCGACGAGGCGAAGTTCGACGATCTCGAGGCGCTGTCGCGGGCGATCGCGCTCGACGTCGCGAATGCGCGCGCGTACTTCGCCGAGCGCGACCGCGCGCCGGGCAGCCGCGCGACCGGCTTCGCGACGTCGGCCACCGACCGAATTAGCTGATCCGGCCGGCGGCGCACCGCGCCGCACCCTCGCGCCGCCGACGCGCGCGCATCCCCGATTCACGACGCACGAGCGTCCCCCGATTTAGATAGCGATCCCATCATGAGCAACAAGAAAGCCGATTCGAAACCGCAGGCCAAGTATCCGGTCAACCTGCTCGACACGCCGTTCCCGATGCGCGGCGACCTGCCCAAGCGCGAGCCGCAGTGGGTCAAGGAGTGGGAAGAGCGCGGTATCTACGACAAGATCCGCGCGGCCAGCAAGGGCCGGCCGAAGTTCATCCTGCACGACGGCCCGCCGTATGCGAACGGCGACATCCACCTCGGCCACGCGGTCAACAAGATCCTGAAGGACATCGTCGTCAAGTCGCGCAACATGGCCGGCTTCGACGCACCGTACGTGCCGGGCTGGGATTGCCACGGGATGCCGATCGAGATCCAGATCGAGAAGCAGTTCGGCAAGTCGCTGCCGGCGGCCGAAGTGATGAGCAAGGCGCGCGCGTACGCGACCGAGCAGATCGAGAAGCAGAAGGTCGGCTTCAAGCGCCTGGGCGTGCTCGGCGACTGGGCCAACCCGTACAAGACGATGAACTTCGTGAACGAGGCGGAAGAAATTCGCGCGCTCGGCAAGATCATCGAGAAGGGCTACGTGTACCGCGGGCTGAAGCCGGTCAACTGGTGCTTCGACTGCGGCTCGGCGCTCGCGGAAGCGGAAGTCGAGTACAAGGACCGCACCGATCCGACGATCGACGTGATGTTCCCGTTCGCGGAACCCGAAAAGACCGCGCAGGCGTTCGGCCTGGCGGCGCTGCCGCGCGCCGAGGGCGGCATCGTGATCTGGACGACCACGCCGTGGACGATTCCCGCCAACCAGGCGCTGAACCTCCATCCGGAAATCGTCTACGCGCTGGTCGACACCGAGCGCGGGCTGCTGATCATCGCGGAAGAGCGCGTCGAAGCCTGCATGACCGACTTCAAGCTGACCGGCCGCGTCGTCGCGACCGCGCCCGGCGTGAAGCTCGCGAACCTGCGCTTCCACCACCCGCTCGCGTCGGCCCACCCCGGCTACAAGCGCACCGCGCCCGTCTACCTCGGCGACTACGTGACGACCGACACCGGTACCGGCGTCGTGCACTCGTCGCCCGCGTACGGTATCGAGGACTTCATGTCGTGCAAGGCGCACGGAATGACCGATTCCGACTTCATCAACCCGGTGATGGGCGACGGCCGCTATATCGAATCGCTGCCGCTGTTCGGCGGCCTGTCGATCTGGGATGCGAACCCGAAGATCGTCGACGCGTTGAACGCGGCGGGCTCCCTGCTGCGCAGCGAGAAGTACACGCACAGCTACATGCACTGCTGGCGCCACAAGACGCCGATCATCTACCGCGCGACGTCGCAGTGGTTCGCCGGCATGGACGTGAAGCCGCACGACGGCGGCAAGACGCTGCGCGAAACCGCGCTCGAAGGCGTCGACGCGACCGCGTTCTACCCGTCCTGGGGCAAGCAGCGTCTGTTCAGCATGATCGCGAACCGTCCGGACTGGACGCTGTCGCGCCAGCGCCAGTGGGGCGTGCCGATGGCGTTCTTCGTGCACAAGGAAACCGGCGAGCTGCACCCGCGCACGCTCGAGCTGCTCGAGGAAGTCGCGAAGCGCGTCGAGCAATCGGGCATCGAGGCGTGGCAGTCGCTCGACCCGCGCGAGCTGATCGGCGACGATGCGAACCTGTACGAAAAAAACCGCGACACGCTCGACGTGTGGTTCGACTCGGGCACGACGCACTGGCACGTGCTGCGCGGCTCGCACAAGGATCAGCTGCAGTTCCCGGCCGACCTGTACCTCGAAGGCTCGGACCAGCATCGCGGCTGGTTCCATTCGTCGCTGCTCACGGCATCGATGCTCGACGGCCGCGCGCCGTACAAGGGCCTGCTCACGCACGGCTTCACCGTCGACGGCGAAGGCCGCAAGATGAGCAAGTCGCTCGGCAACGGCATCGACCCGCACGAAGTCGCGAACCGCCTCGGCGCGGAAATCATCCGCCTGTGGATCGCGTCGACCGACTACTCGGGCGAGCTCGCGATTTCCGAGGAAATCCTGAAGCGCGTGACCGAAGGCTATCGCCGCATCCGCAACACGCTGCGCTTCCTGCTCGCGAACCTGTCGGATTTCGACTTCGCGCAGCACGCGGTGCCGGTCGACGAATGGCTCGAGATCGACCGCTATGCGGTCGCGTTCTCGCAGCAATTGCAGACGGAACTGCTCGGCCACTACGAGAAGTACGAATTCCACCCGGTCGTCGCGAAGCTGCAGACGTACTGTTCGGAAGACCTCGGCGGCTTCTACCTCGACGTGCTGAAGGATCGCCTGTACACGAGCGCCGCCGATTCGCGCGCACGCCGCTCCGCGCAGACCGCGCTGTACCACCTGACGCATGGCCTCTTGCGCGTGCTCGCGCCGTTCCTGTCGTTCACGGCCGAAGAAGCGTGGAAGGTATTCCAGCCTGCCAGCGACACGATCTTCACGGAAACCTACTATGCGTATCCGGAAGTCGCCGGCTCGGCCGCGCTGATCGAGAAGTGGGCGCTGCTGCGCGACGTGCGCGGCAACGTGACCAAGGCGCTCGAGGAAGCGCGCACCGCGAACCGCATCGGTTCGTCGCTGCAGGCCGAAGTGGCCGTGCACGCGAGCGGCGCGCGCTACGACGCGCTCACGAGCCTCGGCGACGACCTGAAGTTCGTGCTGATCACGTCGGCCGCGACGGTCGTCAAGGTCGACGACGAAGCGCAGGAAAGCGTCGACGTGGCCGCGTCGAAGTACCAGAAGTGCGAGCGCTGCTGGCACTACCGCGAAGACGTCGGCGCGCACGCCGAGCATCCGACGCTGTGCGGCCGCTGCTTCTCGAACCTGTTTGAAAACGGCGAAATCCGGAGCGCTGCTTAAACCATGGCGAAGACCCTGTCGAAACCGGCCAGCGGCGCGCTCGCGCCCTGGCTCGGTATTTCGCTGATCGTGATCCTGTTCGATCAACTGTCGAAGATCGCGATCCTGAAAACGTTCGCGTACGGCGCGCAGCATGCGCTGACGTCGTTCTTCAACCTCGTGCTGGTATATAACCGCGGCGCCGCGTTCGGCTTCCTGTCGACCGCGAGCGGCTGGCAGCGCTGGGCGTTCACCGCACTCGGCGTCGGTGCGACGCTCGTGATCTGCTTCCTGCTGCGCCGTCACGGCCAGCAGCGGCTGTTCAGCCTGTCGCTCGCGCTGATCCTCGGCGGCGCGCTCGGCAATGTGATCGACCGGCTCGTCTACGGCCACGTGATCGACTTCCTCGATTTCCACCTCGGCGCGTGGCACTTCCCGGCGTTCAACCTCGCCGATTCCGCGATCACGATCGGTGCGGTGCTGCTGATCTACGACGAGCTACGGCGCGTGCGCGGCTCGCGCTGAGCGCGCATACTCCGTGTCGACGGCCGGCTTCGCGCCGGCCGTTCCGTTTGACCCCAGGAGGCCTGAGTTGGCACACGCAGAACTCGCAGGAAAACACCTCGTTCTCGGCCTGACGGGCGGCATCGCCTGCTACAAGATCGCCGAGCTCACGCGGTTGCTCGTGAAGGCCGGCGCGACCGTGCAGGTCGCGATGACCGACGCGGCCACCCAGTTCATCACGCCCGTCACGATGCAGGCGCTGTCGGGCCGGCCCGTCTATACGAGCCAGTGGGATGCGCGCATCGACAACAACATGGCGCACATCGACCTGTCGCGCGAAGCCGACGCGATCGTGATCGCGCCCGCGTCGACGGATTTCCTCGCCAAGCTCGCGCATGGGTTCGCCGACGATCTGCTGTCGACGCTGTGCATCGCGCGCGACTGTCCGCTGCTCGTCGTCCCCGCGATGAACCGCCAGATGTGGCAGAACCCGGCCACGCAACGCAATGCCGCGCAACTGCGCGCCGACGGCGTGTCGGTGCTCGGCCCGGATTCGGGCGCGCAGGCGTGCGGCGAAGTCGGCGACGGCCGCATGCTCGAACCCGAGGCGATCTATGAAGCGATCGTCGCGCACTTCGCGCCGAAGGTGCTCGCGCACCGTCGCGTGCTGATCACGGCCGGGCCGACGTTCGAACCGCTCGACCCCGTGCGCGGCCTGACGAACCGCTCCAGCGGCAAGATGGGGTTCGCGCTCGCCCGGGCCGCGCAGCAGGCCGGCGCCGACGTGCATCTCGTCGCCGGGCCGGTCGCGCTCGACACGCCGTGGGGCGTCTACCGTCAGGACGTGCAGACCGCGCAGCAGATGTACGACGCGGTGATGCATGCGGTCGCCGACGCCGACATCTTCATCGCGGTGGCCGCGGTCGCCGACTGGCGCGTCGATCAGCCGGCCGAGCACAAGATGAAGAAGACGGCCGACCGCAAGATGCCGGCGCTCGCCTTCGTCGAGAACCCCGACATCCTCGCGTCGGTCGCGGCGCTGCCCGATGCGCCGTTCTGCGTCGGTTTCGCGGCCGAAAGCGGCGACCTCGACGTGCACGGCGACGAGAAGCGCAAGCGCAAGAACGTGCCGCTGCTCGTCGGCAATCTCGGCCCGCTGACGTTCGGCCGCGACGACAACGAAGTCGTGCTGTTCGAGGCCGCCGGCCTCACGCGCCTGCCGCGCGCGCCCAAGGACGAACTCGCGCATGCGCTCGTCGCGGAAATCGCGAAGCGCCTGCCCGACAACCGCCTGATCTGATCCCCGCGAGGCGGCCCTTGCCGCCGCGCCCTTCCCGACCGATTCGACGACAGCATGAAACTCGACCTGAAGATTCTCGACGCGCGCATGCGCGACTACCTGCCCGCCTACGCGACCACCGGCAGCGCCGGCCTCGACCTGCGCGCCTGCCTCGACGCACCGGTCACGCTGCAGCCGGGCGAAACCACGCTCGTGCCGACCGGCCTCGCGATCCACCTCGCCGATCCCGGCTATGCGGCGCTGATCCTGCCGCGCTCGGGCCTTGGCCACAAGCACGGAATCGTGCTCGGCAACCTCGTCGGCCTGATCGACTCCGACTACCAGGGCCAGTTGATGGTCTCGACGTGGAACCGCGGCCAGACCGAGTTCGTGCTGAACCCGTTCGAACGGCTCGCGCAACTCGTGATCGTGCCGGTCGTGCAGGCGCAGTTCAACATCGTCGACGAATTCCCCGCGAGCGATCGCGGCGCCGGCGGCTTCGGCAGCACCGGTCGCCACTGAGCCACGCAGCACGAAAAGATGGGGCCTCGCGGCCCCTTTTCCTTTTCATGCGCCGTCACTTGCCGGGCGGTTGCGCGCTTCGCGCGAGCGCCGGCTCACGCCGCCGCGCCTGCGCGATGCTGGCATAGACGACCATCGCGGCCAGCACGCCGAGCAGCACAACGGAACCTTAGTAAGTGTGAAGAACGGCATCGGCCGCCACGCCGGCGCGGTCAACGCGCGTGTTGGTGCCGGTAATGCAGTGCGTAGGCGAGCGTCAGCAGCACGACGAATACGACGCCGACCGCCATCGTCATCCGGAATTCGCGCGTGAAAGCGGTCGTCAGCAGGATCGCGGCCACGAGCCCGGCGCCGAGCAGGCTGCCGAACGGGTGCCCCCACATCCGGAACGCGAGCGCGGGGCCGCGATACCGCGAACGGAACCGCAGATGCGTGACGAAGATCATCAGCCATGTGAACAGCGCGCCGAACATCGCGATCGCCATCATCACCGTGAACGCGGTGTCGGGCGCGAGCACGACCAGCACGGCCGCCACCGCGACGCCGCTCGTCGAGATCCACAGCGCCGCGCGCGGCACGCCGTTCGCGCCGAGCCGGCCGAACACCGCGGGCGCGAGGCGCGCGCGCGACAGGCTGAACATCATCCGCGTCGTCACGTAGAGCTGGCTGTTCATCGCCGACAGCGCCGCGATCAACAGCACGAAGTTGATCACGCCCGCCGCGTACGGCACGCGCGTCGCGGCCATCACCTTCACGAACGGGCTTTCGTCGGTGCCGGCCTGCGTCCACGGCACGATCGCGAGCATCAGCGCGAGTGTCAGCAGGTAGAACAGCACGAGCCGGAACACGGTCGAGCGGAATGCGCGCGTGACCGCGTGCTGCGGATCGCGCGCCTCGCCGGCCGCGATCGCGACGGCTTCGATGCTCATGTAGCTGAAGATCGCGACGATCACTGCGACCCACGTCCCCCACGGCCCCTTCGGCATGAAGCCGCCGTGCGCGGTGTAGTTCGCGAAACCGATGCCCGCTGCGGCCGGCGCCGACCAGACGAGATAGCCGCCGAGCACGATGAACACGACGATCGCCGCGATCTTCAGCAGCGAAAACGCGTATTCGACCGTCCCGTACAACGTCACGCTCGCGAGGTTCACCGCGATCAGCAGCGCGGAGAAGCCGATCACCCAATACCAGCCGGGCACGGCCGGGAACCAGTACTTCATGAACACGGCGATCGCGCTGATCTCGGTGCCGATCGCGAACACGACCGCGAACCAGTACGCATAACGCGCGAGAAAACCCGCGAGCGGGCCGACGTAATGCTCGGCGTACGCGCCGAACGAGCCGGCCGTCGGATGCGCGACGGTCATTTCCGCGAGCGCGCCCATCAGCAGCAGCGCGATCAGCGCGCCGATCGCATAGGAAACCAGCACGCTCGGGCCGGCGAGCCCGATCGCGAACCCGCTGCCGAGGAACAGCCCCGTGCCGATCGCGCCGCCGATCGCGATCATCGCCATCTGCCCCGACGTCAGCGCATGGCGCAACCCTTGTTCGCGCGCGACGATATCGTCGAACGACCGTTGTTGTTGTGTCACTGCGTTACCACTCCCCTGCACCACCATCGCGCCGCCGGCGCCGGATAAAACGAAACGGCGCGGAGAACTTCCCGCGCCGTTCGCATGAACAACGAATTATCGCTTACTCGACTTCGACCGTCTCTTCGTTCGGCTTGTGCGGCGGATTCGCCAGCTTGTCGAACGACAACTGCACCTTGTCGGCCTCGTCGACGTCGACCGTCACGTGGCCGCCGTTTAGCAGCTTGCCGAACAGCAGTTCGTCGGCCAGCGCGCGCCGGATCGTGTCCTGGATGAGCCGCTGCATCGGCCGCGCGCCCATCAGCGGGTCGAAACCGTGCTTCGCGAGATGCTTGCGCAACGCGTCGGTGAAGAGCGCGTCGACCTTCTTCTCGTGCAGCTGCTCCTCGAGCTGGATCAGGAACTTGTCGACCACGCGCATGATGATTTCCTCATCGAGCGAACGGAAGCTGATGATCGCATCGAGGCGGTTGCGGAACTCCGGCGTGAACAGCCGCTTGATGTCGGTCATCTCGTCGCCGGTTTCGCGGCGCGTCGTGAAGCCGATCGTCGCCTTCTGCATCGATTCGGCGCCCGCGTTCGTCGTCATGATGATGATGACGTTGCGGAAATCCGCCTTGCGGCCGTTGTTGTCCGTCAGCGTGCCGTGGTCCATCACCTGCAGCAGCACGTTGAAGATGTCCGGATGCGCCTTCTCGATTTCGTCGAGCAGCAGCACGCAATGCGGCTTCTTCGTGACGGCTTCGGTCAAGAGGCCGCCCTGGTCGAACCCGACATAGCCCGGCGGCGCGCCGATCAGACGGCTGACCGCATGACGCTCCATGTATTCCGACATGTCGAAGCGGATCAGCTCGATGCCGAGCGTGAACGCGAGCTGACGCGCCACTTCGGTCTTGCCGACGCCCGTCGGGCCGGAGAACAGGAACGCGCCGATCGGCTTGTCCATCTTGCCGAGGCCCGCGCGCGCCATCTTGATCGAGGCCGCAAGCGCGTCGATCGCCGGATCCTGGCCGAACACGACGCTCTTCAGGTCGCGATCGAGCGTCTGCAGCTTGCTGCGGTCGTCCTGCGACACGCTTTGCGCCGGCACGCGCGCGATCTTAGAGATGATTTCCTCGATCTCGCTCTTGCCGATCGTCTTCTTCTGCTTCGACTTCGGCAGGATGCGCTGTGCGGCGCCCGCTTCGTCGATCACGTCGATCGCCTTGTCCGGCAGGTGACGGTCGGTGATGAAGCGCGCCGACAGTTCAGCCGCGGCCGACAGCGCGCCCGACGAATACTTGACGCCGTGGTGCTCCTCGAAGCGCGACTTCAGCCCGCGCAGGATCGCGACCGTCTGCTCGACGCTCGGCTCCGTCACGTCGACCTTCTGGAAGCGCCGCGACAGCGCCGCGTCCTTCTCGAAGATGCCGCGATATTCGGTGAACGTGGTCGCGCCGATGCACTTGAGCGTGCCCGACGACAGCGCGGGCTTCAGCAGGTTCGACGCATCGAGCGTGCCGCCCGATGCGGCGCCCGCGCCGATCAGCGTGTGGATTTCGTCGATGAACAGGATCGCGTGCGGACGCTCCTTCAGCTCCTTCAGCACCGTCTTCAGACGCTGCTCGAAGTCGCCGCGATACTTGGTGCCCGCGAGCAGCGCGCCCATGTCGAGCGAGTACACCTGCGCGTTCGCGAGAATGTCCGGCACTTCGCCGCGCGTGATCCGGTACGCGAGGCCTTCCGCGATCGCGGTCTTGCCGACGCCGGCTTCGCCGACGAGCAGCGGGTTGTTCTTGCGGCGGCGGCACAGCACCTGCACGACGCGCTCGACCTCGGGCTCGCGGCCGATCAGCGGATCGATGCGGCCGTCCTTCGCCATCTGGTTCAGGTTCTGCGTGAACTGCGCGAGCGGCGTTTCCTTCTGTGCGTTCGCGTCTTCGCTTTCCGCGTTCGCGTCGGACGACTTCGCGGCTTCGCCGCTGTTCGTCTTCGCGATGCCGTGCGAAATGAAGTTCACCACGTCGAGGCGCGTGACGCCCTGCTGCTGCAGGTAGTACACGGCGTGCGAATCCTTCTCGCCGAAGATCGCGACCAGCACGTTCGCGCCGGTCACTTCCTTCTTGCCGTTCGACGTCGACTGGACGTGCATGATCGCGCGCTGGATCACGCGCTGGAAACCGAGCGTCGGCTGGGTATCGACATCGTCGGTGCCCGGGACGGTAGGTGTGTTGTCGTGGATGAAATTGCGCAGGTTCTGACGCAGGTCCTCGATGTTTGCCGCGCACGCGCGCAACACCTCGGCCGCCGTCGGATTATCCAGCAGGGCCAGCAGCAGATGCTCGACCGTAATGAACTCATGGCGCGCCTGGCGTGCTTCCATGAACGCCATGTGCAGGCTGACTTCCAATTCCTGGGCAATCATGCTTCCTCCATCACGCACTGCAGCGGATGCCCTGCCTGCCGCGCATGGGTAACGACTTGCTCAACCTTGGTCGACGCGATGTCCCGCGTATAGACCCCACAAACCCCTCGCCCTTCGCGATGGACCTTCAGCATGATCTGCGTGGCCGTCTCGCGATCCTTCTTGAAATACTCCTGGACCACCATCACGACGAACTCCATCGGCGTGAAGTCGTCGTTCAGCAGCACCACCTTGTACATCGAAGGCGGCTTGAGCTTCTGCTGCTTGCGTTCCAGGACGGTACTGTCCTGCTTGTCCGGGATAATCGCCATACACCCATTCTAAACAACTCGGACAGGCCCGCAATCCTGCCATTACCCGACCGACCGGCCGGCGCCCTCCCCGGTATCCCGGAACACGCGATCGCCCTTGCGCCATACGAAAGCCGGCTGCGGTGCCGGCTTTCACGCGTGGCGCGGAACACGAACCGTCAGGGGGAATCGCACCGGAACGTCGTGTCCGCATCCAGTATCCCACAAGCCGGGACGACTCGAACGCGTGTCACTCGAGCCTGGTATATGAGCCGATTATGCGGCTTTTCAAGCCCTCGCGCTTGGCCGCATGCTGCAAAGCAAAGCCGGAAAAACCCTGAAAATGGGTTCTTTACAACGACCCTCTAAACGTCGAAAAATTCCACTTGACACTCCAATAAAGAGCGCCAACAATCAAGCTGGCACTTTTTTCAATTCGCCGATTGGCGAAACGAAAGAGGCCGAGGTGAGCTTGTGAGGGGGGAACGGCTGTATTTTCAGTCGTTTAGCTTTTCGAGCGTGCTCGTGGTAAGTAGCAGCGACTGTGTGACAGGGGAAGTAGGAAAATGGCAACTGGTATCGTTAAGTGGTTCAACGACGCGAAGGGCTTCGGCTTCATCACTCCCGACGAGGGCGGTGAGGATCTGTTTGCGCACTTCTCGGCTATCAGCATGAATGGTTTCAAGACGCTGAAGGAAGGCCAGAAGGTGAGCTTTGACGTCGTTCAAGGGCCGAAGGGCAAGCAAGCGTCGAACATCCAGGCCGCATAAAGGCATCGGATATCGGACGAAGAAACCCGGCGCACAGCGCCGGGTTTCTTTTTTGAGGCCGGCCAATCGATAATCGATTGGCCGGCCTTTTCGTTCAATCCCGATAATTGAACGCACATTGTCTCGTCACGCATGCGGATCGCGTATCGAATCCGCACGTGGAACACATTCGCGGTTTCGTTACACGACCTTCAGCGTACCCATCATGCCGAGATCCTCGTGTTCGAGAATGTGGCAGTGAAACATGCGCTCTCCGGGCATGTCTTGCGTGACGAGAATCGACACGGTTTCACCGCTGCGCACGTTCACGGTATCGCGCCACGCGCGGAACGGTTCGCTCGTGCGCGAACCGGCCGACGCCCGCTCGATGACCTGGAACTGCGTGCCGTGCAGATGGAACGGGTGATCCATGTCCGTCGTATTGCGGATCTCCCAGCGCTCGACGTCGCCGCGACGGCTCGTCAGCGTCGCGCGGTGCGGCGCGTAGGTGTCGCCGTTGATCGTGAAGCGCATGCCGGCCGGGCGGCCGTGCGTCGCACCGTTCATCATCGCGTCCATGTCCATTTCCTCGCCGAACGCGACCGTCTTGTGCGCCACCGGTTCGCCCAGCGGCCGCACCGCGCGCAGCGTGGCAGGCAGCGCACGGGCCTCGGCGGGCGCAAACGCGACATCGGCCAACGCCAGCGCCGGATCGGGCGGCAGACTGCCGTGGCCGTCGTCGTGCGACATCGCCATCTTGCGGCGGTCGTACTCGGCCGCCTGCAGCACCGCGCGCGACGCGCGCTCGCCGGCGCGCACCAACAGCTCCGCGCGCTCGCCCGGCGCAATCAACAGCGACGTCGCGCGCCGCGGCGCGTCGAACAACCCGCCATCGGTGCCCACGTGCTCGAACGCGCGGCCGTCGTCGAATGCGATACGCAAGTAGCGGGCGCTGCACGCGTTCCAGACACGCCAGCGTTCGTCGCCCGCGACGTCGATGCGCGGCCGACGCGCGCCGTTGACCAGCACGAACTGGCCTTCACGGCCGTTCATCCAGTCCATCATGTCGTTCGGCGCAATCGTGCCGTCGCGTGCAAGCTTCAGGTCCGACACGAACAGGTGGCGCTCGGGCCAGCCGGCAAGCGGATCGTCGGCGGCGCGCACGACGAACGGGCCGGCCAGCCCGCGGAACACCTGCTCGGCGGTCATCATGTGCGGATGCGGGTGGTACCAGTAGGTGCCGGCGCTGCCCTTCGGCAGCGTGAAGCGATACACGCGCGACGCGCCGGGCGCGACGGGATCGGACGGGTTGCCGTCCTGGTCGGGCGGCACGGGCAGGCCGTGCCAATGGATCGTCGACGGCTGCGGCAGCTTGTTCACGAACCGGATCTCGACCGTATCGCCCTCCCGCACGTCGATCAGCGGGCCGACGACGGGGCCTTGCGTGCCCGCGCCGAACTGCCAGAAGGTGGTCGGCCGCGCACCGTGCAGCATCGAACGCGCGACGGGCTGCGCCACCAGCGTGGCGCGGAACGTGCCGGGCTCGCGACTTTCGTTGGCCAGCGTGCGCAACGTCGCCAGCGGCGCGCCGGCCGGCAGCGCGTCGGCGGCCGCCAGCGCGACCGGCGCGGGCTTACCGTGCTGCGCGTGCGCTGACGTCCCTGACATACCCGGCATGCCCGGCATGTCGGTCATCGAATCCATGCCGGCCATGCCCGCGTGACCGGCATGCTGCGCCCACGCAGTGCGTGCGCATAGCGACGCGGCCGCGACGCCAACGGCGTGCGACAGGAAGGTTCTCCGTCTCATCAATCGATCCTCGTTATTCATGCGGCGCCGCGCGGCAGCCGCGGCGGTCGCGTCATCATAACCGCAGGCCTTCATCGAAAAACGCCGTCGCCGGGCGGGCGGCGATACGCCGCAGCAGAGCGTCGCGACCAGGCCGGACACAAGCGCCACGCTTGGCATCGCCGAGCGGCGCTTCGGCAACCATCGCTGCCCTCCACCCGTGCCTTGCACCCGCCGTGCAAACGAGCTTGGCGCGTTCCGCCTCGACCCCGCGCTTGCTCCCGCTGGATCGACGATCCGCAAACCGGCCAATTTTTCACGATGCGGAACAAGTCACTGCGTTATAAAAATTCGTGGTGCAGGGCACAAATTTCCCGTTTCGCGATGCCGAAAAACGTTCCGCAATACAAAACAACAAAAATAATTATTTGTTTTTAAAAGAGAAATTTTGTTTGGAGAAGCCGTTCTACCTGCACCATCCGAGCAGGTCGCGGACGTAGACTTTGTTCCATGCACTGACGCTTCGCCACGACGTTCGATACGAAACGCGGCGCAAGCAGCCAGTCGGGCCACAGCCGGCCGAGCCGGCAGGCGGCACACCAGAATCGCTCGTGATCAGAAAGGGAGAACGGAAATGAAGGGATTTCGCTTTGGTTCAGCGCTCGGGTCGTTCTACATCCTGCCGGCAAACGGCGGCTGGGAAGCGACGTTCGGCAACGCCCTGCTCGGCGCATTCTCGTGCCCGGAAGCGGCGGCCGACCACATCTCCCGCGGCGACTGCGCGCAACCGTCCGAACTGGACACGGCCACGCTCGAAGTGCCGGACGAAATCGCGGAATGGGAGATCGTTCACGTCTGAATGGCAAGCCTGCAACGACAAACGCCCCGGGCGACCGGGGCGTTTTTCTTGAATGCCGGGCGGCGAACGGTTCAACCCGCCGCGCCCGCACATGCATCGGCTCGCGCGATTGCGCGGCCGGCGTCAGGCAACCGCGTCGACGATGCCGTTCAGCGCCGCGCTCGGGCGCATGGCCTGGCTCGTCAGCTCGACGTTCGGACGGTAGTAGCCGCCGATCGCCTGCGGCTTGCCTTGCGCGGCCGCCAGCTCTTCCAGGATGCGCGCTTCGCTGTCGGACAGCGCCTTCGCCACGCCTTCGAACTGCGCCTTCAGCGCGGCGTCCTCGGTCTGCTCGGCTAGCGCCTGCGCCCAGTACAGGCACAGGTAGAAATGGCTGCCGCGGTTGTCGAGGCCGCCGACCTTGCGCGCCGGCGACTTGTTCTCGTCGAGGAACTTGCCGGTCGCCTGGTCGAGCGTCTTCGCGAGGACGAGCGCCTTCGGGTTCCGGTAAGCGTTGCCGAGATGTTCGAGCGACGCGGCCAGCGCGAGGAATTCGCCGAGCGAATCCCAGCGCAGGAAGCCTTCCTCGACGAACTGCTGCACGTGCTTCGGCGCGGAGCCGCCCGCCCCCGTTTCGAACATCCCGCCGCCGGCCATCAGCGGCACGATCGACAGCATCTTCGCGCTGGTGCCGAGTTCCATGATCGGGAACAGGTCGGTCAGGTAGTCGCGCAGCACGTTGCCGGTGACCGAAATCGTGTCCTTGCCCGCGCGGATGCGCTCGAGCGAGAAACGCGTCGCTTCGACGGGCGTCATGATGCGGATGTCGAGGCCGTTCGTGTCGTGATCCTTCAGGTAGCGTTCGACCTTCGCGATGATCTGCGCATCGTGCGCGCGCGCCGGATCGAGCCAGAACACGGCCGGCGCGCCGGTCGCGCGCGCGCGGTTCACCGCGAGCTTGACCCAGTCCTGCACCGGCGCGTCCTTCGTCTGGCACATGCGCCAGATGTCGCCCGACTCGACCGCGTGCTCGAGCAGCACGTTGCCGGCTTCGTCGATGACGCGCACGACGCCGTCCGCCGGAATCTGGAACGTCTTGTCATGCGAACCGTATTCTTCGGCCGCCTGCGCCATCAGGCCGACGTTCGGCACGCTGCCCATCGTGACCGGATCGAACGCGCCGTGCTGCTTGCAGTCCTCGATCACGGCCTGGTAGACGCCCGCGTAGCAGCGGTCCGGAATCACGGCCTTCGCGTCGTACAGTTGACCGTCCGGGCCCCACATGCCGCCCGAATCGCGGATCATCGCCGGCATCGATGCGTCGACGATCACGTCGCTCGGCACGTGCAGGTTCGTGATGCCCTTGTCCGAGTTGACCATCGCGAGACGCGGGCGCACCGCGTATTCGGCCTTGACGTCGGCCTCGATCGCTTCGCGCGTGTCGGCCGGCAGATCCTTCAGGCGCGCGTACAGATCGCCGATCCCGTTGTTCGGGTTGAAACCGACCTTCGCCAGCACGTCCGCGTGCTTCGCGAGCGCGTCGCGGTAGAACACCGACACGAAGTGACCGAACAGGATCGGGTCCGAGACCTTCATCATGGTCGCCTTCAGGTGCACCGAGAACAGCACGTCCTGCGCCTTCGCGTCGGCGATCTGCGCTTCGATGAAGCTGCGCAGCGCCTTGCGGCTCATCACCGAAGCGTCGATCACTTCACCGGCCTTCACGGCCGTCTTTTCCTTCAGCACCTTCTTCACGCCGTCGGCCGTCGTGAGTTCGATCTTCACGCTGCCGGCATCGGCGATCAGCGCCGACTTCTCGCTGCCGTAGAAGTCGCCCTCGGTCATGTGCGCGACGTGGGCCTTCGACGTCGGCTTCCACGCGCCCATCTTGTGCGGATGCTTGCGTGCGTAGTTCTTGACCGACAGCGGCGCGCGGCGGTCGGAGTTGCCTTCGCGCAGCACCGGGTTCACCGCGCTGCCCTTGATCTTGTCGTAGCGCGCCTTGACGGCCTTCTCTTCGTCCGTCGACGGATCTTCCGGATAGGCCGGCAGCGCGTAGCCCTGCGCCTGCAGTTCGGCGATCGCGGCCTTCAGTTGCGGCACCGATGCGCTGATGTTCGGCAGCTTGATGATGTTCGCTTCCGGCTTCAGCGTGAGCTGGCCCAGCTCGGCCAGATCGTCGGAACCCTTCTGCTCCGACGGCAGGACGTCTGCGAATGCCGCGATGATGCGGCCGGCGAGCGAGATGTCGCGCGTTTCGACGGCGACGCCGGACGAACGCGTGAAGGCCTTGACGATCGGCAGCAGCGAATAGGTCGCGAGCGCCGGCGCTTCGTCGGTGAGGGTGTAGATGATCTTGGGCGAAGTGGACATGGTGGTCAAAGCATTGCTACGTGATGATGGGACTGAGGAGCGCCGGCGGTAACCGGCGGGGAGCGACCGGGTCGATCGCGAAAGGGGCGCGCCGGTTCAGCCGGGCGGTGGTGTTGCGAGGGCCGTCATGGTCTACCTTGCAGGGCTTGCGGGCCGCATCGCGGCGCCGCGGCCCGCATGCCGGGCCGCCCTGCCAACAAAACCTGCCATCCACGAAACGCTCCGGCGCCGGCAGTCAGCGCCGGGGCGGCCGGCAACCTGCCGGCCCACCCCGGAAGGGGTCTTACATGTTCTCGATCAGCACTTCGCCGAAACCGGAGCACGATACCTGCGTCGCACCTTCCATCAGGCGCGCGAAGTCGTACGTGACGCGCTTCTGCAGGATCGACTTCTCCATCGCGGCGATGATCGTATCGGCTGCTTCCGTCCAGCCGAGGTGACGCAGCATCATTTCCGCCGACAGGATCTCGGAACCCGGGTTCACGTAATCCTTGCCTGCGTACTTCGGCGCCGTGCCGTGCGTCGCCTCGAACATCGCGACCGAATCCGACAGGTTCGCGCCCGGCGCGATCCCGATGCCGCCGACCTGCGCGGCCAGCGCGTCGGAGATGTAGTCGCCGTTCAGGTTCAGCGTCGCGATCACGTCGTATTCGGCCGGGCGCAGCAGGATCTGCTGCAGGAACGCATCGGCGATCGAATCCTTGATCACGATCTCGTTGCCCGTCTTCGGGTTCTTCACGCGCATCCACGGGCCGCCGTCGATCAGCTCGCCGCCGAATTCCTTTTGCGCGAGCGCGTAGCCGGCATCACGGAACAGGCCTTCCGTGAACTTCATGATGTTGCCCTTGTGCACCAGCGTGACCGACTTGCGATCGTTGTCGATCGCGTACTGGATCGCCTTGCGCACGAGGCGCTCGGTGCCTTCGGTCGACACGGGCTTGACGCCGATCCCGGAGGTTTCCGGGAAACGGATCTTCTTCACGCCCATCTCGTCCTGCAGGAACTTGATCACCTTCTTCGCCTGCTCGGAGCCCGCCGCCCATTCGATGCCCGCGTAGATGTCTTCCGAGTTCTCGCGGAAGATCACCATGTCGATCTTCTGCGGCTCGCGCACCGGCGACGGCACGCCCTTGAAGTACTGGACCGGACGCAGGCACACGTACAGGTCGAGCTCCTGGCGCAGCGCGACGTTCAGCGAACGGATGCCGCCGCCGACCGGGGTCGTGAGCGGCCCCTTGATCGACACCACGTATTCCTTCAGCACCTGCAGCGTTTCGTCCGGCAGCCACACGTCCGGACCGTACACCTTGGTCGCCTTCTCGCCCGCGAAGATCTCCATCCAGTGGATCTTGCGCTTGCCCTTGTAGGCATGCGCGACCGCCGCGTCGACGACCTTGATCATGACCGGCGTGATATCGAAGCCCGTACCGTCGCCTTCGATATAGGGAATGATCGGCTGATCGGAAACGTTGAGCGAGAAGTCCTTGTTGACGGTGATCTTGTCACCGCCCTCCGGAACCTTGATGTGCTGATACGGCATGATCGACTCCAGTGACGTGGCTGAGCAGGTGATGCTGGTCGAAACTGCGCGCGCGGCGGGGGCGCGGCATGGCCACCCCGCGACGGCAACAGCGAGCCGCTATTCTAGCGCCCCAACCGGGCACTTCGGCGCGAACCGCGACACTGCGCATCAAGCCCTCACTTATGTCTTATATAAGACAGAGGACTTGCCGTTCCGTATTATGCATTAAGATTCCGCCATTTGCCATAGACCGCCCGCCCCCGGCTTCCCGCGGGGCGCCGGGCGGCCCCCGCCATGAACCTGATCGCCCTCAACAAGCCGTTCGGCACGATTTGCCAGTTTTCCGCGCACGAGACGCGGCCGTCGCTCGGCGACTGGGTAAAAACGCCCGGCGTGTACGCAGCCGGCCGGCTCGACGCGGACAGCGAGGGGCTGCTGCTGCTCACCGACGACGGTGCGCTGCAGGCCCGCATCGCGGAGCCGCGCCACAAGCTGGTGAAACGCTACTGGGCGCAAGTCGACGGCGCGCCGGGGCCCGCCGACCTGAAGGCGCTCGCACGCGGCGTCGACCTCGGCGACTACGTGACGCGCCCGTGCCGCGCCGAATTCATCGAGCCGCCCGACACGCTGTGGCCGCGCAATCCGCCGATCCGCTACCGCGCCGCGATCCCGACCACCTGGATCGAGTTGGCGATCACCGAGGGCAAGAACCGGCAGGTGCGCCGGATGACGGCGGCCGTCGGCTTCCCGACGTTGCGCCTGGTGCGCGTCGGCATCGGCGCGCTCGATATATTCGCGCTCGGCATTGCGCCGGGCGAAACGATCGCCCTGCCGCCGCGCGCGCCGTGGGACGGTTTCGCGCCCGCCGGATGACGCATCCGGGATGCGCGAATTTTTTCGTCGTCTTTTTCGTCAACCACCCGCGGAGATCGCGCGTTAAACCACGCAGATGCCAACCTTAGCTATCCGGCATTGGCAGCCGAACCCGTGTTTGCGTCACGAAAGCGACGTTTTATTCGAATACGATTCGGCGCCCGCAGCGCAAAGAGAAATTTCTCGAAGCGTCTGTCAACCGAAAGGTGGATGGCACCGTTAGACGACATGACTCCTATTGCCGGGTCATTTGGTTAATTAACTAAAGCTGAGGAACACAACATGAACAAACTGATCGCCGCTCTGGTCGCTGGCCTCTTCGCAACGGCTGCTTTCGCACAAGCTTCGGCTCCGGAAGCTGCTCCGGCAGCAGCAGAAGCTGCTTCGGCACCGGCTAAGCACGCTGCCAAGAAGCACCACGCTGCCAAGAAGCACCACAAGGCATCGAAGAAGGCTGCAGCAAGCGACGCAGCAGCACCGGCAGCTGCTTCGAACTAAGTAAGCAAGCTGTAATAACGCAGTCAAGAACACGCAGTTCTGCCGTTCTTACGGCGTTGAAAGGCAGATCACCGCAAGGCGATCTGCCTTTTTCTTTTTTGTGCCCGCCGGCGCGCATCGCGTACCATGCGGGTCTCGTTTTCCAGACAGGAGCCATGCTGTGCCATTCTCCCTGCGCCAGTCGCTCGGCCGCCTTGCGCGCGCCGCCGTGTTTCCCGCCGCCCTCGCCGTCCTCGCGCTCGGCATGCAGGCCGCCGGCGCGCAAGTGCCGCCTGGCGCCAAGCAGCCGAGCGAGTTCCCGCGC
Source organism: Burkholderia sp. MSMB1072 (assembly GCF_001524725.1). Lineage (NCBI taxonomy): Bacteria > Pseudomonadati > Pseudomonadota > Betaproteobacteria > Burkholderiales > Burkholderiaceae > Burkholderia > Burkholderia sp. MSMB1072. Next base: position 84,875 of record NZ_LOYC01000071.1, on the reverse strand, counting down.
GTGAAGCTGCGCGCCGGCATGTATGTGATCGACGCGGCCGTCGCCGCCAACGACGCCGATCGCGAACAGGGGCTGATGTACCGTTCGCAGCTCGCGCCGAACGAAGGCATGCTGTTCGTCTTCAACGAGAACGCCGTGCACTGTTTCTGGATGAAGAACACGCTGATTCCGCTGTCGATCGCGTTCATCCGCGCGGACGGCACGATCACCGACATCGACGAGATGAAGGCCGAGACGACCGACAACCACTGTCCGCGCAACAACGGCGTCTATGCGCTCGAAATGAGCAAGGGCTGGTTTGCCGCGAAGGGCATCAAGCCCGGCATGAAGCTCGACGGCCTGCCGCGGACCCAGTAACGGCAACGGCCCGCGCGGCGGCATCGCGCCGCGCACCGACCGCAAGCCGGCCGCCCGTGGCGCGCCGGTTTTTTTTCGCCCGCCGGCGGCGGTGCGCGCCTTGATTCCGCCTGCGCCGGCCGCATCTGCAAAAGCCACGCGCAAGCGCTATGCTTGAAGTCTCGCTTGTTCCAGCCCGGGCCGGCTCCAGCCGGCCCGCTTACGATCCGAACCACCAGGAGGTTCACGTGCCCCGCAAAACCCCCATCGAGCGCTATCGAAATATCGGGATCAGCGCTCACATCGATGCCGGCAAGACCACGACGACCGAGCGCATCCTGTTTTACACCGGCGTGAGCCACAAGATCGGTGAAGTGCACGACGGCGCGGCCACGATGGACTGGATGGAGCAGGAGCAGGAACGCGGCATCACGATCACGTCGGCGGCGACCACGGCCTTCTGGAAAGGCATGGCCGGCAACTATCCGGAACACCGGATCAACATCATCGACACGCCCGGGCACGTCGACTTCACGATCGAAGTCGAGCGTTCGATGCGCGTGCTCGACGGCGCGTGCATGGTCTACGACTCGGTCGGCGGCGTGCAGCCGCAATCGGAAACCGTGTGGCGCCAGGCGAACAAGTACAAGGTGCCGCGCATCGCGTTCGTCAACAAGATGGACCGGATCGGCGCCGACTTCTTCCGCGTGCAGAAGCAGATCGGCGACCGCCTGAAAGGCGTCGCCGTGCCGATTCAGATCCCGATCGGCGCCGAAGATCATTTCCAGGGCGTCGTCGATCTCGTGAAGATGAAAGCGATCGTGTGGGACGACGAAAGCCAGGGCGTGAAGTTCACGTACGAGGACATCCCCGCGAACCTGGTCGAGCTCGCGCACGAATGGCGCGAGAAGATGGTCGAGGCCGCGGCCGAAGCGAGCGAGGAACTGCTCGAGAAGTATCTGCACGACCATGAATCGCTGACCGAGGACGAGATCAAGGCCGCGCTGCGCCAGCGCACGATCGCCAACGAGATCGTGCCGATGCTGTGCGGCAGCGCGTTCAAGAACAAGGGCGTGCAGGCGATGCTCGACGCGGTGATCGATTACCTGCCGTCGCCGGTCGACGTGCCCGCGATCCTCGGCCACGATTTCGCCGATCCGGAAAAGCCGGCGGAACGTCATCCGAGCGACGACGAGCCGTTCTCGTCGCTCGCGTTCAAGATCATGACCGACCCGTTCGTCGGCCAGTTGATCTTCTTCCGCGTGTATTCGGGCGTCGTCGAGTCGGGCGACACGGTGCTCAACGCGACGAAGGACAAGAAGGAGCGGCTCGGGCGGATCCTGCAGATGCACGCGAACGAGCGCAAGGAAATCAAGGAAGTGCGCGCGGGCGACATCGCGGCGGCCGTCGGCCTGAAGGAAGCGACCACCGGCGACACGCTGTGCGATCCGGCCAAGCCGATCATCCTCGAGAAGATGGAATTCCCGGAGCCGGTGATCTCGCAGGCCGTCGAGCCGAAGACGAAGGCCGACCAGGAAAAGATGGGCCTCGCGCTGAACCGCCTCGCGCAGGAAGATCCGTCGTTCCGCGTGCAGACCGACGAAGAGTCCGGCCAGACGATCATTTCGGGGATGGGCGAGCTGCACCTCGAAATCCTGGTCGACCGGATGAAGCGCGAGTTCGGCGTCGAAGCGACGGTCGGCAAGCCGCAGGTCGCATATCGCGAGACGGTGCGCACGACGGCCGCCGACGTCGAAGGGAAGTTCGTCAAGCAGTCGGGCGGTCGCGGCCAGTACGGCCATGCGGTGATCACGCTCGAGCCGAACCCGGGCAAGGGCTACGAGTTCCTCGACGAGATCAAGGGCGGCGTGATTCCGCGCGAGTACATCCCGGCGGTCGACAAGGGCATCCAGGACACGCTGAAGAGCGGCGTGCTCGCGGGCTACCCGGTCGTCGACGTGAAGGTGCACCTGACGTTCGGCTCGTACCACGACGTCGACTCGAACGAAAACGCGTTCCGGATGGCCGGCTCGATGGCGTTCAAGGAAGCGATGCGTAAGGCAAAGCCCGTGCTGCTCGAGCCGATGATGGCCGTCGAGGTCGAGACGCCCGAGGACTTCATGGGCAACGTGATGGGCGACCTGTCGAGCCGGCGCGGCATCGTGCAGGGGATGGAGGACATCGCGGGCGGCGGCGGCAAGCTGGTGCGCGCCGAGGTGCCGCTCGCGGAGATGTTCGGCTATTCGACGTCGCTGCGCTCGGCAACGCAGGGTCGTGCGACGTACACGATGGAGTTCAAGCATTACGCGGAAACGCCGGCGAACGTGTCGGAAGCCGTGATCAACGCGAAGACGAAGTAAGCGCCGCGCGCGCCCCGGCGCATGCACGCGAAGCCCGTCCGGTTCCGGACGGGCTTTTTTTCATCCGGCGCGGCGCATCGCGCTCGCGACTTGTTGATCGATACGCCGAGCTTTTTTTCGCGTGCCACAATGGATGGCGAATCGTCAGATGGAACCCGCCCGATGCCGCCCACCCCTGCCCTGCGCCGCCTGCTGGCCCTCTATGCCGGCCTGATCGCCGCGAACGTCGCCGTCTGGCTGTGGGCGCTCGCGGTGCTGCGCGACCATCCGCTGCTGCTCGGCACCGCGGCGATCGCGTACGGGCTCGGGCTGCGTCATGCGGTGGACGCGGATCACATCGCCGCGATCGACGTCGCGACGCGCAAGCTGATGCAGGACGGCCAGCGTCCGGTGAGCGTCGGCCTGTTCTTCTCGCTCGGCCATTCGACGATCGTGATCGCCGCGACGCTCGGCATCGCGCTCGCCGCGTTTGCGCTGCGCGACCGGTTCGATGCGTTCCGCGAGATCGGCGGCACGATCGGCACGGCAGTATCGGCCACGTTCCTGCTGGTGCTCGCATGCGTGAACCTGGCGATCCTGCGCGACGTGTGGCGACGCTATCGCGGCGCATCCGGGCACACGCACGACGGCGCGCATGATCATCGTCCCGCCGGACTCGTCTCGCGGTTGCTGCGCCCGTTGTTCCGGTTCGTGTCGAAGAGCTGGCACATGTATCCGGTCGGCGTGCTGTTCGGGCTCGGTTTCGATACTGCAACCGAAATCGGCCTGCTCGCGATCGCCGCCGCGCAGGCCAGCCAGGGGCTGCCGGTCTATACGATCATGCTGTTCCCCGCGCTATTCACCGCCGGCATGACGCTGATCGACTCGACCGACAACGTCCTGATGATTCACGCATACGGCTGGGCAATGGACGATCCGCAGCGCAAGCTGCTCTACAACGCGAGCATCACGTTCGTGTCGGCGGCCGTCGCGCTGGCGATCGGCGGGATCGAGGCGGCCGGCCTGCTGGCCGACAAGCTGTCGCTGACGGGCCCCGTGCGCGACACGCTCGATGCGCTCGGCGAACGCTTCGGCTCGATCGGCTACGGCATCGTCGCGCTGTTCCTCGTCTGCTGGATCGCGTCGATCCTATTCCACCGCTGGCAACGTGCGGCCGACGCGCCTGCGCGCTGAACGACGCGCCCGACGTTTCATTCCGGAAACAAAACGCCCCCCTGCGACGTTGCAGGCGTGGTCACGCGACGACGCCCGCCTTTCGCCACGGGCCCAAGCGGCCGATGGCACGAATCTCGCAGATAGGGATTCGCACGGCGGGCCCGCGTGCCGATCCGCATTCGCGGCTGGCGTCGAGCGCCGGCCCGACGGCCATCGGCCGACGATAGGACAACGAATCTTTTACGCCCCCCTGCACCACACGTAGATCGTCGCGCGGCAACGAGGCATCGCGCGCATGGGGAGGCCATGATGCATAAGACGAAACAACCGTTCCGCGCGGCGGGACGGCGCCCTCGTGCAACCTTGCTGGCCGCGGCCGCGTTTGCGTGCTGCTGCTCGTATGCCGTCGCACAGAACACCACGCCTGACGCCACGCCCGACGCGAACGCCAGCGCGGACACCATCATGACGCTGGTCGAGAACGCATCGCCGTGCGCCGCCAATCCGGCCGCGTGCGCGGCGCACGTTTATGCCGGCCGGGGCGTCGGTAATGGCGGTGCCGGTGCGAGCGGCAGCGGCAGTGGGAATGGAAACGGCAGTGGCACCGGTAGCGGCGGTGGCGGTGGCAACGGTAGCGGCGGAAATAACGGGAACGGGGCCGTCGGACCGGCCGGTGTCGGTGGAACGACAGGCGGAACTTCAGGCAGTACGAGCGGCACGGGCCGGGGAGGCAATGCGTCGGGTAACGGTGGTTCGGGTGGCGGCACCTCGGGTGGCGGCACCTCGGGCGGTGGTACCTCGGGCGGCGGTACTTCGGGTGGCGGCACCTCGGGCGGCGGTACTTCGGGCGGCGGTACTTCGGGCGGCGGTACTTCGGGTGGCGGTACTTCGGGTGGCGGTACTTCGGGTGGCGGTACTTCGGGTGGCGGCACCTCGGGTGGCGGTACTTCGGGTGGCGGTACTTCGGGCGGCGGTACTTCGGGTGGCGGTACTTCGGGTGGCGGTGGCCACGGTGGTGGTGGCGATGGTGACGGCGGCGGCCACGGTGGCGGCCATGGCGATGGCGGTGGTGGTCACGGCAACGGCGGCGGCAATGGCAACGGCGGTGGTGGTCACGGCAATGGCGGCGGCAATGGTGACGGCGGTGGCGGCCATGGCAATGGCGGCGGCCATGGTGACGGTGGTGGCGGCCATGGCAATGGCAATGGCGGTGGCAACGGTGGAGGTGGTCACGGCAATGGCGGCGGCAACGGCAATGGCAACGGCAGTGGCGGAGCCGGCAATGGCGGCGCTAACGGTGTCGGCAACGGTCGTGGTAATGGTGGCAATAGCGGCGGCGCGGGCAACGGTGGCGGAAACGGTAACGGCGGTGGGGGCGCGGGTCACGGCGGCGGGAGCGGCGGCGCCAATGGCACCGGCGGCCACGGCAATGGCGGCGGCAACGGTAACGGCAATGGCAGTGGCGGCGCCGGCAACGGCGGGGCCAACGGCGTCGGCAACGGCCGTGGCGCCGGTAACGGCAACGGCGGCGGTCACGGCACCGGCGGATCGTCCGGCGGCAATCACTGACCCGACGAAGCGTTGCCCGGCCGAATACGGTCAGAGCATCTCGAGCGCGCGCTTGCTGCGCGGCGGACGGAAATACGCGTCAAGCTGCGCGCGCTCGTCATCGCTCAACACCAAGTCGAGCGCGGCGCGGTTGTCGCGCACGTGTTCGATCCGCGACGCCTTCGGAATCGCGAATACAGCCGGCTGCGCGAGCACCCATGCCAGTGCGACGCGCATCACCGACACGCCGCGCAGCCGCGCGATCTCGTCGAGCGGCGAGCGTTTGGGCAGCCGCCCGTGATCGACCGGGCTATACGCCATCGCCGGAATCCGATGGTCGGCCAGCCACGGCAGCAGGTCGAATTCCGGGCCGCGTCGCGCGATGTTGTAGAGAATCTGGTTGGTTGCGCACGCACCGCCGCCCGCCTCGCCGACGAGTTCGGCCATGTCGGCCGTATCGAAATTGCTCACGCCCCAGTGGCGGATCTTGCCCGCACGTTGCAACGCGTCGAAGCCCGCGACGGTTTCTTCGAGCGGCACCGAGCCGCGCCAGTGCAGCAGGTACAGGTCGAGGCGGTCGGTACGCAGGCGCTTGAGGCTCGCGTCGCACGCGGCGACGACACCGCGCCGGCTCGCATGGTGCGGATAGACCTTGCTGACGAGAAACACGTCGTCGCGCAGGCCCGCGAGCGCGTCGCCGACGAGTTCCTCGGTCGCGCCGTCGCCATACATCTCGGCCGTATCGACCAGCGTCATCCCGAGTTCGATGCCCTCGCGCAGCGCGGCGATCTCGTCCGCGCGCCGCGCCGGCCGCTCGCCCATTTCCCAGGTGCCCAGGCCCAGCTTCGGAATCGTCTCGCCGTTCGGCAAGACGACCGTGGCGATCGTGTCTGTCATGCGTTCCTCGTTGCGGATTCGTGGCCGCACACCGCGGCCGAAGCATCGGATACGACGCATCAGTGTAGTCAATCGGTGCGCCCCCAGCCTATTACACGGCAAAAACCGGCTATAACGGCGCGGCATGATGACTTAGAATGGCCGCAACCTGATCGATACCCATTGTATGAAGGCACCCACGGACGACCGCTGGCAGGACCTGCGCCCCGACCCCGACAACGATACGCCGCTCTACCTACAGCTCGCCCGCAAGCTCGGCGACGCGATCCACGACAACCGCTGGACGGCCGGCGAAGCGCTGCCCTCCGAGCGTGTGTTGTCCGAAGCGCTAGGTGTGTCGCGCATCACCGCGCGCAAGGCGATCGCGCTGCTCGTCGAGCAAGGCTTGATCCGCCGCACACAGGGCGCGGGCAACTTCATCCAGCCGCGCTACGAGGATCCGCTGTCGCGGCTGTCGAGCTTCAGCGAAATGCTCGAGCGCCGCGGCTTCAAGCCGAGTTCGCAGTGGCTCGCGCGCGAAATCCAGCCCGCGAACCGCGACGAAGTGATCCAGCTCGGACTGTCGCCGGCCGCATCGGTTACACGCCTGAAACGCCTGCGTCTCGCCGACGGCATCGTGATGGCCGTCGAGAACTCGACGTTCCCCGCCACGCTGATTCCCGACCCGCAGGCGATCGTCGGCTCGCTGTACAGCTATCTCGAAGCGCGCGGCACGCCGATCGTGCGCGCGCTGCAGCATTTCCGCGCGGTCAACGCGACCGACGAGATCGCCGAGCAGATGGGCATCGCCCCGCACGACGCCCTCCTGCTGATCACGCGGATCGGCTATACGTCCGACCAGCGCGCGATCGAACTGACCGATACCTACTGCCGCAACGACTACTACGATTTCGTCGTCGAACTGCGCAAGTAACGCGAGCGTGCGTCGCCGGCCCTCACAGCCAGCGTGCGTCGTCGGTGCCGAGCGGCACGGGCGGACGCGCGAACGACGGCGGCGTCGCCGACAACCGCTCGGCCGGCCGCACGGTGTCGAGCACGCCGAACGGCGATGCGATGCGGTCGATCCGGTCCCGCACGTCGGCAAGCGCGAGATCGGGCGCGTGCAGCCCGTCCGGCACGACGCCGAACGACTGCAGCCAGCGCCCCGTCTGCGCGAGCGACATCCGCACGTGCCAGCTTCCCCCTTCGCGCGCCCGCCGTGCAAGCGCGATCATCGCGCCGAACGCCGCCAGATACCCCGTTGCATGATCGAGCGCCTGGCACGGCAGATGGCGCGGCCCGCTCGCCTGCGCGGCCTGCTGCTCCTGCCAGGCGATTCCGCTCGCCGACTGCACGAGGCTGTCGAACCCGCGCCGCGCCGCCCACGGTCCTGCATGCCCGTACGCCGACACCGACACGTAGACGATGCCGGGCCGCCGCGCCGCCAGCGCCTGCGGCGCGAAGCCGCGCGCCGCGAGCGCGCCGGGCCGGTACGATTGCAGAAACACGTCCGCATCGCGCGCCAGGGCGTGCAGCGTATCGACGCCTGCCGCGTCGCGCAGATCGACCCACGTCGAACGCTTGCCGCGCCCGTTGTCGATCACGAGCGGCGCAATGTTCGGCAGGTGCGGACCGTTGACGAGCAGCGTCTGCGCGCCGTGCGACGCCAGCGTGCGGCCCGCGACCGGCCCCGCGATGATGCGCGTGAGATCGAGCACGCGCACGCCCGCCAGCGGCTGGCCGGCCTCGCCGCGGCCGATCGGCTCGGCCGGTGCGTCGCCGATCCGTTCGATCTCGAACAGCGGCAGCGACGCGATCGCGCGCGCCTGCTCGTGAGCCGCCCATTCGTCAGGGGTTCTGATCAATGCCGCGCACAGGCCGGCCTCGGCCAGCGCGGTGTCGAGTGCCGCGCCGTCCCACGTACGGATCGCCGCGGCCACGTCGGCGGGCTGCGAGCCGCAGCCGAGCACGTCGAGAATGCCGTGCAGGTGATGCGGGAAATTCGCGTGCAGTTGAATCCAGCGTCCGTCGCCCGTCTCGAAGAAGCCGGTCACCGGATGGCGCAACTCCGGCGGCGGCCCGTCGTCCACGCGCAGGTAGCGTTCGCTGCGGAACGCCACGAGCGCGTCGCGCACCGACACGTCGACCGTTTGCGCCACGCCCGTTCGCAGCCGATGGCATTCGGCCGCCGCGAGCCCGGCTGCGGCGATCGTCGCGGCGGCAAGCGTGCCGACATGAAACGTCGACGGCAGCGCCGGGTCCTGCCCGGTCACGGTCGTCCGGGCCAGCGCGTCGCGCGCGCCGTCTGCGAGTTGCCAAAGATGCGCCAATGCGAATTCGGGTGTCATGGTGAAGGAGACGCCGTTGGGGAGACGGAATCGAGTCTAGAATTCGCGACGGGCACGATCAATCTTGATTGCGCGAATCAATACATAACGAATAGTTGTAGCGAGCCCGCGCTTCATGCGCGGCGACAGGAGCAAGCGGCATGACATCCGTCAGCGCACAGGAAGCCGCCGGCATGCTCGGCGTCAGCGTGAGCACCCTTTACGCATACGTGAGCCGCGGCCTGCTGCGCTCGCTGCCCGACGGCGCGACCAAGCGCCGCCGCTACGACGCGAACGAGGTGCGCCTGCTCGCGCGCCGCCGCGCCGACGCGAAGCGCGCGGGCGGCGTCGCCGAACGTTCGCTCGACTGGGGCGTGCCGGTATTGGAATCGCGCATCACGCAGATCGCCGACGGCCGCCTGCGGTACCGCGGCGCCGATGCGATCGCACTGGCCGACGCAGCGACGCTCGAAGAAACGGCCGCGCGGCTGTGGGACTGTCCGCCCGCGCGGCTGGCCGCCACGTCGCTTGCATCGACCGGTTTCGATGCGGCGCAGTGGGACGACTGGGCGCGTCGCTGGGCGCATCTCGCACCGCTCGAACGGGCGCTGGTGCTGCTGCCGGCCGCGGCCGCATCGATGCCGCGCCTGTGGGCACAGGGGCGCAACGCGCAGCTCGATTCCGCAGCGCTGCTGCTGCGCGTCGCGACGGCGGCGCTCGTCGGCATCGCGCCGGGCGACGCACCCGTGCACCGCCAGTTGGCAGCCGCGTGGCGCGTGCGGCGGCGCGACGAAGCCGACCTGCTGCGGCGTGCGCTCGTGCTGTGCGCCGATCACGAACTGAATCCGTCGACCTTCGCGGTGCGCTGCATCGCATCGACCGGCACCCATCTGTTCGGCGCGATCTCGGGCGGGCTCGCGGCGCTGTCGGGGCCGCGCCACGGCGGCGAGACGTTCCGCGCCGGCACGCTGCTCGACGAAGCCGCCCGCGCCGCCGATCTCGATCGCTACCTCGCGCTGCGGCTGGCGCACGACGAACGCGCGGACGGCGGGCGCACGGCCCTGTCCGGCTTCGCGCACCCGCTGTACCCCGACGGCGACCCGCGCGCACGGGCGCTGCTCGATGCGCTGCACGCTTCGACGCCCGAGCAGCCGGCGCTGCGCATGGCGCGCATGCTCGCTTCGCGCGTCGAAGCGGCGACGGGCCTGCGGCCGACGATCGATTTCGCGCTCGCGGTGCTGGAGCGCACGCTCGCGCTGCCCGACGGCGCGGCGTTCACGCTGTTCGCGGCCGGTCGCACGGCCGGCTGGATCGCGCATGCGCTCGAACAGTATGCGGACGGGAAGCTGATCCGGCCGCGGGCGCGCTACGTCGGCAGCGACGCGGCTGCGTGACGCCGGCCGCCGCGCCATGCGGCGAACGGGCGCCACCATGCCGGCGCGCGGCGCTCGGCCGGCGCCGCGAGCGGGCCGAACGCGAACGTCGCGCCGCGCGGCCCGGCGCTGACCCACGCGCGCGTGCCGGGCAGCAAGGTCAGCGATGCGCCCGCACCCAGCCAGTGATCGTCGGGCCGCCCCTCGACGGTCACCCACACGTCGCCTTCGGCCACCTCGAGCAGCGTGCGATCGACGATCCGCCACCGTCCGGCCGGCTCGTCGCCGTCCATCACGTAAAGTCGCAGTTCGCGCATGGCAGCCTCCTGGTCGCACGGGGTCGATGCCTCCAGTATTTCGGATAGCGGCGGCGCACGGACAGATACGGCCGCAGACACTTTCGGCTGAACTGTACTGGCCGCCCGACGGAGACAGGCATCCGGCGGCCGGGCCGGGCGGGCCACCCGACACAGCGCCCCGAACTGCACGGCGCGGCGGCTTTCCCTACAATGTCGGCTGTCCCGCGCCACCGTCCCCGCCGTCATGTTCCAACGCCCACCCGCCGCCGCTCCCGGCGAAAAGAACCTCACCGTGATGCTCTGGCTCGTTGCGACGGGCTTCTTCATGCAGACGCTCGACGCGACGATCGTCAACACGGCGCTGCCGTCGATGGCCGCGAGCCTCGGCGAATCGCCGCTGCGGATGCAATCGGTCGTGATCGCGTACTCGCTGACGATGGCGGTGATGATCCCCGTGTCGGGCTGGCTTGCCGACACGTTCGGCACGCGGCGCGTGTTCTTCAGCGCGATCCTGGTGTTCTCGCTCGGCTCGCTGCTGTGCGCGAACGCCCATACGCTGACGCAGCTCGTCGCGTTCCGCGTCGTGCAGGGCGTCGGCGGCGCGATGCTGCTGCCGGTCGGGCGGCTCGCGGTGCTGCGCACGTTCCCGGCCGAGCGCTACCTGCCCGCGCTGTCGTTCGTCGCGATTCCGGGCCTGATCGGCCCGTTGATCGGGCCGACGCTCGGCGGCTGGCTCGTGAAGATCGCGTCGTGGCACTGGATCTTCCTGATCAACGTGCCGGTCGGCGTCGCGGGCTGCATCGCGACCTTCTATTCGATGCCCGATTCGCGCAACCCGGCCGCCGGCCGCTTCGACCTGAAGGGCTATCTGCTGCTGACGATCGGGATGGTCGCGATCTCGCTGTCGCTCGACGGGCTCGCCGATCTCGGCATGCAGCACGCGGCCGTGCTGGTGCTGCTGATCCTGAGCCTCGCGTGCTTCGTCGCGTACGGGCTGTACGCGGTGCGCGCGCCGCAGCCGATCTTCTCGCTGGAGTTGTTCAAGATCCACACGTTCAGCGTCGGGCTGCTCGGCAACCTGTTCGCGCGGATCGGCAGCGGCGCGATGCCGTACCTGATCCCGCTGCTGCTGCAGGTGAGCCTCGGCTACTCGGCGTTCGAGGCCGGGCTGATGATGCTGCCGGTCGCGGCGGCCGGCATGTTCTCGAAACGGATCATCACGCGCCTGATCACGCGGCACGGCTACCGCAAGGTGCTGCTCGCGAACACGATCATGGTCGGCGTGATGATGGCGAGCTTCGCGCTGATGCGCGACACGGTGCCGGTGTGGGTGAAGGTCGTGCATCTCGCGCTGTTCGGCGGCTTCAACTCGATGCAGTTCACCGCGATGAACACGCTGACGCTGAAGGATCTCGGCACCGGCGGCGCGAGCAGCGGCAACAGCCTGTTCTCGCTCGTGCAGATGCTGTCGATGAGCCTCGGCGTCACGGTCGCCGGCGCGCTGCTCGCGACGTTCACCGGCATGCTGCGCACCGTGACGCCGAGCAACACGCTGCCGGCGTTCCATGCAACGTTCATCTGCGTCGGGATCATCACGGCCGCCTCCGCGTGGATCTTCGCGCAGCTCGCGCCCGAGATCCGCAGCACCGCGCGCAAGACCGACCCGTCCGAGCGCGCGTGACGCGCGGTGCGCGCCGAATCGGGCTCGCGCGCACCATCGCGGTGCAACGCGGCCGGGCACGCGTGCGCGTACCGACCGCGAATGGCGGCCGCACGCGGCGCGCTGCCGTGCATGCTTCTTGCTCGCCTATTCTGTAGGTAAACTGGCAGTCTTCCTTCGGCCGACATCATGAGCATGATCGAAATCGATCCCCCCGGCTTTCAGCCGCCCCGCCCTGTCGCCGGCGACGACGGGAACCGGCGCACCGTGCTGTACGGCGGCTACACCGTGTTCAGCGTGTTCCAGCCCGTTTTCTCGGTGTCGCACCGGCGCGCGATCGGCTATCACGCGTCGCTGCGCGCGCACGACGAGGAAAGCCGCCAGGTGGCGTCGCACGAGGTATTCACGCAGGCGGCGCGGCGCGGCGACCTGCTGGAGCTCGGCCGGCTCGCCGAATCGTTGCATCTCGGTAACTTCCACGCGTTCGACAGCCACGACGAATGGCTCTTCCTGAGCCTGCATCCGGCCGCGCTGATGGACACCATCTACGGCGACGCGCTGCTCGCGAACCTGAAGGCGCTCGGGCTGCCGCCGCACCGCGTGGTGCTCGAGGTGCCCGAACAGGCCGGCGGCGAGACGCCGCGCTATGCGGCGATCATCGACGGGCTGCGCAAGGCCGGCTTCCTGATCGCACTCGTCGGCTTCGGCGCGAAGCATTCGAACATCGATCGCGTGTGGCATTTGCATCCGGACATCGTCACGCTCGACCGCGGCATCCTCGCGCAGGCGAGCGAGCACTCGCATCTCGAACGCGTGCTGCCGGGGCTCGTGTCGCTGCTGCACGAATCCGGCCAGCTCGTGCTGATGGGCGGGCTCGCGACCGAACGCGACGCGCTGATCGCGCTCGAATGCGACGTCGATTTCGTGCAGGGCCAGTACTTCGCGGGGCCGAGCGTCGATCCCGTGCAGCCGCAGGCCGCCGCGGGCTGCATGGACACGCTGTCGGCCGCGCTGCGGCTGCGCGTCGCGCAGCGCGAGCGCACGCAGGCGGAACGGCTCGCACCGTACGTCGCCGCGCTCGAGGAAGCGAGCCGCAAACTCGGCGCGGGCGAATCGCTCACCGACGCGGCCGCCGCCGTGCTCGGGCTGCCGGAGACCGCGCGCTGCTTCCTGCTCGACGCGTCGGGCCGCCAGATCGGCGACAACGTGCTCGCGCGCGGCAGCGTGTCGCAACGCGCGAAACGCTTCCGGCCGCTGCTGCATTCCGAAGGCGCGAGCTGGGAACGCCGCCCGTATTTCATCGACGCGATGCGCGCGCCGGGCGGCGTGCATCTGACGGCGCCGTACCTGTCGATCAACGAGGCGCACCTGTGCGTGACCGCATCGATCGCCGCACCGGCCGCGACGGGCATGCAGGTGCTCTGCGTCGACATCAACTGGGAAGCGGCGCTCAGCCGCGAATGAGCCCGATGGCGCGCCGCGTTCACGCGTCGCCGGCCGCCTTGCGCACGATCAGCCGGTGCACGCGCTTGCCGGACGACGCGCTGACGACCTCGTGTTCGTCGATCACATGCACGCCGGCGCCCAGCGCCGCATGCATCCGCGCCGAGTCGAGCGGCGTATAGAGGCGGCCGCGCTCGTCGCGCAACACGCCGTTTCCGGCCACCCGCCAGCTCAGGTACAACGTGCCGCCCGGCATCAGCAGCTCGGCCAGCCGCGCGGCGGCGGCCGCTGCGTCCGCCTGTTCGAGATGCATGACGACCGTTTCGCACAGCACGTTGCGAAACGCGCCGGACGGTACGCCGGCCAGCGCCGGCAGCACGGCCAGCTCGAAAACCAGACCCGGATGGTGCCGTCGCGCCTCGTCGAGCAGCGCGGCGCTCGCGTCGTAGCCGCGCACGTCGAAGCCGCGCGACGCGAGCCAGGCCGTGTCGCGCCCCGCGCCGCAGCCGACGTCGGCGGTCAGCCCCGGCGAGAAATGCTGTTCGAGCAGCGCGTACATGTCGTCGGGCGCGGCCTGATCGAGCCAGTCCTGCGCGTATTGCGCGGCATGGGCCTCGTAGGCATCGAGAGTCGGGCGATCCACCATGGCGATTGCTCCGCAAAGGCGTCGTATGACGCACTCCGCATCTTAGCCGTTACGCACGGCCCGCGCCGACGGCGGATGGTGCGACGCCGGCCTACGCGGCCCGTACATGGCCCACGCGCGGCGCCCGCGCGGACAGGTCGGCCCACAGCGCATCGCCGCGCCACGCCGGGCGCGCCGCCGCGCGTGCCGCGTCGTGGACGAGCGCGCCGAGTCGCGCATTGACCGGCGCCGGCGCACCGAAGCGCCCGGCCAGCCGCACGATTTCACCATTGATCCAGTCGACTTCGGTCGCGCGGCCCGCCGCGAGGCGGCCGCCGAGATAGCAGCCGACCGCGCCTGCGCCGAACACGCAGACCGGCCCGGCCGGCCTGTCAGACATGCGAATGCGTGCCGCCGTGCACCGGGCCCGCGCGCCGCTCGACTTCGCGGCGCACGTCGCCGCGCAGCCCCGCGAAGAACGCGACCTCGGCGACGATGAACAGCGGCCCGACGATCAGGCCGACCAGATCGTCGACGAACGCGGGTTTGCGGCCTTCGAACCAATGCCCGACGAACTGCACGATCCAGCCGACCACGAACGCGCCGACGCCGATCGCGAGCCATTGCGCGGTCGGCAGCAGCGCCAGCGACTGCGCGGCCCACAGGCCGAGCGCGAGCAGCACGGTCATCACGATCCCGAACCGCAGGTCCAGACGCAGGTAGAACGCCGCGGACACGACGGCGAGCAGCAGCGCCGGCGACAACGCAATGCCGGCCAGCGCGCCGATCGCCGGCCGCGACAGCAGCACCTCGACCGCGAACACGATCATCGGGATGCCGACCAGATGCGTCGCGATGTTGCGCGCGTCGCGATGGTAGGCCGCATACTGGGAAAGATGGTCTTCGAGGGTTTTCATGGCGTCTCCTGATCGGCTATCGAGCGCTATGATGCGCGTCACGCCCGAGAACCTCTGTCAGCTACCCGACATCGCGTGCCCATGCCTTCCTCGCTCGCCCCGTACCTGCCGCAGATCGAAGCGAACCCGTGGTTCGCCGCGCTGCCCCCCGCGCTGCGCGCCGAACTGATCGCCCGCGCGACGCTGCGCCGTCTGCCGTCCGGCCACGCGCTGTTCCGGCGCGGCGACCCGCCGTGCGGGCTGTACGCGGTGCTGGCCGGTTCACTCACGATAGGTGCGGTCGATCCGCAGGGCAAGGAAACGCTGCTGACGGTGGCCGAGCCGATCACGTGGTTCGGCGAGATCGCGTTGTTCGACGGCCAGCCGCGCACGCACGACGCCATCGCGCTCGACGACGCGCTGCTGCTGCACGTGCCGCAGGCCGCGCTGCTCGCGATCCTCGATACGACGCCGCAGTACTGGCGGCAGTTCGCGCTGCTGATGGCGCAAAAGCTGCGCCTGAGCTTCCTGACCGTCGAGTCGATGAGCGTGATGCCGGCCGCGCAACGGCTCGCCGCGCGACTGCTGATGATCGCCGAAGGCTACGGCGGCATCAGCGCCGGGCGCACGCACGTCCGGCTGTCGCAGGAAACGCTCGCGTCGATGCTGTCGCTGACGCGGCAGACCACCAACCAGTTGCTGAAGGCGCTGCAGGCCGACGGCGTCGTGCGGCTGCACGTCGGCGAGATCGAGCTCGTGGACATCGACGCGTTGCGCCGCGCGAGCGGGCTCGGCGACGGCACGTACTGAACGCCGCACGACGGCCCCCATCGGCCTCGATGCGCTGCCCGCGGCCGCCGAGTTGCGCTATCGTGGCGGCTCGTTCCGTCCGCCGCCCGCACCGCCTTGAACACGTCGACCCTCCCCGCCCCCGCCCGCCATCCGTGGCCCGTATTCGTCGCGTTCCTGCGGCTCGGCCTCACGTCGTTCGGCGGGCCGGTCGCGCATCTCGGCTACTTTCGCGCGGAATTCGTCACGCGGCGCGGCTGGCTCACTGAGCGCACTTATGCGGATCTCGTCGGGCTGTGCCAGTTCCTGCCGGGTCCGGCGAGCAGCCAGGTCGGGATGGCGATCGGTCTCGCGCGTGCCGGCTATGCCGGCATGTTCGCCGCGTGGCTCGGTTTCACGCTGCCGTCGGCGCTGCTGATGATGCTGTTCGCGCTCGGCGTTCACGCGTCGGGCGCGCCGATCGAAGCGGGTGCGCTGCACGGGCTGCGCATCGTGTCGGTCGCGGTGATCGCGCAAGCGGTGTGGGGCATGGCGCGTACGCTGTGCCCGGACGCGCGACGCGTCACGCTGATGGCCGCGGCCGCGTGCGTCGCGCTGCTCGCGCCGGCCGCCTGGACGCAGATCGCGGTGATCGTCGTGGCGGGAGCGGCCGGGCTGGTGCTGCTGCCGCAACCGGCGCGCGACGCGCATGAACCGTTGCCGCTGCACGTGTCGCCGCGGGCAGGCGTGCTGTGGCTCGCCGTGTTCGCGACGCTGCTCGTCGCACTGCCGTTCGCGGCCCGCGCGCTGCGCTCCGACACGCTCGCCGTCGTCGACGCGTTCTTCCGCACGGGTGCGCTCGTATTCGGCGGCGGCCATGTGGTGCTGCCGCTGCTGCAGGCGGCGGTGGTCGCGCCCGGGTGGGTCGGCGATTCGGCGTTTCTCGCCGGGTATGGGGTCGCGCAGGCCGTGCCGGGGCCGCTGTTCACGTTCTCGGCATTCCTCGGTGCGTCGCTGCGCGATGCGCCGAACGGCTGGCTCGGCGGCACGATCGCACTCGTGTCGATCTTCGCGCCGTCATTCCTGCTCATCGCCGGCACCGCGCCGTTCTGGGAGCGCCTGCGCCGCAGCGCGCGGATGCAGGCCGCGCTCGCCGGCGTGAACGCGGCCGTCGTCGGGTTGTTGCTCGCTGCGCTCTATCGCCCCGTCTGGACCGACACGATCGTCGCGCCGCGCGATCTGGCCGCCGCGCTGGTCGCCTTCGTCGCGCTGGTGTTCTGGCGCGTGCCGCCGTGGGCCGTCGTGATCGCGAGCGCGGCGTTCGGCTGGCTGCTCGGCATGGCCGGCTGATCCGGCCCACGCGCCGCGTTCGGGGCGGGACAAAAAACAAAAAGCCCTCGAAACGAGGGCTTTTTTCGATGCCGCGCGCCGTGGCGGCGCGCAGGCGCCGGACTTACGCGAAGTTCTTCGCTGCGAAGTCCCAGTTCACGATGTTCCAGAACGCTTCGACGAACTTCGGACGTGCGTTGCGGTAGTCGATGTAGTACGCGTGTTCCCACACGTCGATCGTCAGCAGCGCCTTGTCGGCGGTCGTCAGCGGCGTGGCTGCGTTGCTCGTCGACACGATGTCGAGCGAACCGTCGGCCTTCTTCACGAGCCATGCCCAGCCCGAACCGAACGTGCCGACTGCGGCCTTCGTGAACGCTTCCTTGAATGCGTCGTACGAACCCCACTTCGCGTTGATCGCATCGCCCAGCGCGCCCGTCGGTGCGCCGCCGCCGTTCGGCGACAGGCTGTTCCAGAAGAACGTGTGGTTCCAGATTTGCGCGGCGTTGTTGAAGATGCCGCCCGACGACTTCTTCACGATCTCTTCCAGCGGCAGGTTTTCGAATTCCGTGCCGGGGATCAGATTGTTCAGGTTCGTCACATAAGCCTGATGATGCTTGCCGTAGTGGTACTCGATCGTCTCTTTCGAGATGGTCGGCGCGAGTGCGTCTTCAGCGTACGGGAGCGGCGGGAGCGTATGAGCCATGGCGATTCCTTCGTTGAGTATGTAGGGAGGCTTGTGTTGAATGCTGCCGAGCGTCCGATTGTAGGCGAGGACGAATATCCCCGCAAACTCGCGGGCCATTTATCCGCGGTATGCGGAAAAGCGATGCTGGCGCAACGTCCGGCAGGGCGAACCCGACGATGCGCAGTATTCGTGCCCGGCCGCGCGGCACGCGTTGCGGCGTGCCTCGCGTTTTGCTCGCACCGCTTACGTCAGATCGTATCGGTCAGCCGTGGCTGCACGTCGGCGAGCGACACGTCGGCCGAGCCTTCGGCGAGATGCACGGTCAGCCGCCGCTGCGGCTTCAGCGCATTCGGCGCGCGCACCGCGCGGCCCGTCTGCGCATCGATCAGCGCCGCATAGCCGCGCTCGAGCGTGCGCTGCGGGCTCAGCACCTCGAGCCGCGCCGCACAGGCTGACACACGCGCCGTGTCGCGTTCATGACGACGCTGCAACGCGCTCGCGAGCCGTTGCGACAGCCCCGCGAGCGCGTGGCGCGCCTGTGACGGATCGGGCCGCGCGCGCTGCCAGCGCAGCTGCGCGAGCGCGAAACGCGCACGTGCATCGCGCACCGGCCGCGCCGCGGCCGATGCCAGCCGCACCGCGAGCTGCTCGACGTGCGTGCGCTGCCGCTGCAGCCGCTCGGCCGGGCTCACGAGCCGGCGGGCGAGCCAGTCGAGCTGCTGCGCACGCTGTTCGAGCCGGCGCGCCATGCCGCGCGCAAGCGCACGCCGGCGGTCGTCGACCTCGCGCAGCAGCAGCGCGCGCTGCGGGCTCGCGAGTTCGGCCGCGCCGGTCGGCGTCGGCGCGCGCAGGTCGGCCGCGAAGTCCGCGATCGTGAAGTCGGTTTCGTGCCCGACGCCGCTCACCACCGGCAACTCGCTCGCCGCGATCGCGCGCGCCAGCGCTTCGTCGTTGAACGACCACAAATCCTCGATCGAGCCGCCGCCGCGGCAGACCAGCAGCACATCGACCTCGCGCCGCGCATTCGCGGTCGCGACGGCCGCGACGAGCTTTTCGGCGGAACCGGCGCCCTGCACGGGGGCCGGATAGACGATCACCGGAATGTGCGGCGCGCGCCGCGCGAGCGTGGTCAGCACGTCGCGCAGCGCGGCGGCCTGCAGCGACGTGACGATGCCGATCGCGCGCGGGTGCGCCGGCAACGGCCGCTTGCGCTCGGGCGCGAACAGGCCCTCGCCTTCGAGCTGCGCCTTCAGCCGCAGGAACGCCTCGTACAGACGCCCCTGCCCGGTGCGCCGCACCGCTTCGACATTGAGCTGCACTTCGCCGCGCGGCTCGTACATCGTGACGACCGCGCGCACCTCGATGCGGTCGCCTTCGCGCGGCGTGAATTCCGCGTATTGCGCACGGCCGCGGAACATCACGCAGCGCATCTGCGCCTGCTGGTCCTTGATCGAGAAATACCAGTGGCCGCTCGCGGCGCGCGTGAAATTCGACACTTCGCCGGAAATCCACAGCAGCGGAAACGAACGCTCGAGCATCGTCGAAATCGCACGATTGAGCGCCGAAACGGGAATCACTTCGTCGCCGCCGCGCGTGGCGCCGGGTGCGGAAAAAGGAGAATCGGAAAGCATGGGCGGTCGGATGAATGCTGGCGGCGTCACGATAGTCCGACATGCACGCGACGTCCAGCGCCCCCGCATTCGCCGCCGCGCACGGAAAAGGTGTCCACACTCTGGCATTCGTCCGCGTAAAACGCTCGGAAACCGCTAAAAAAGCCAGACAATTCTTCGTAACGCGTTGATTTTTATAATTTTTTAAAGCTTTCAGAATGATTCCCATCCGATTCGATGCCCGCCGGACGGGCGTTTGAGGCAATCGACCGGGGAGTTTTTCACAGAGTTATCCACAGGCCGGCCCGATCCGGCCCCGCACGCCGCGGCGGCCGGTCACGCTTGCCGCGCCCGCGTGCGGCGCGCTAGAGTGCCGCCTTCCACGGACCCTGCGGCATGCGCCGCCCAACGGAGAATCCGCCTTGACGAATCCGTCCCTCGCCGCGGCGCACGACGCGCCGCGCCCGGCCCGATGAGCGCGCCCGGCGGCCCGCTCGCGCGACTCGAAGCGCGCCTGACACGCGAATGGCAGCGGCGCGGCGCGCTCGCGTGGGCGCTCACGCCGTTCGCATGCGTGTTCGGCCTGTGCGCGGCGCTGCGGCGCACCGCTTACGCGCAAGGCTGGAAGCAGCCGGTCGACGTCGGCGTGCCGGTGGTCGTGGTCGGCAACGTGACCGTCGGCGGCACCGGCAAGACGCCGACCGTGATCGCGCTCGTCGACGCGCTGCGCGCGGCCGGCTTCACGCCCGGCGTCGTGTCGCGCGGCTATGGCGCGAACGTGAAGGCGCCGACCGCCGTCACGCCGGCGTCGCGTGCGGGCGCGGCCGGCGACGAACCGCTCTTGATCGCGCGCCGCACCGGCGCGCCCGTGTGGGTGTGCCCGGACCGCGTCGCGGCCGCGCAGGCGCTACGCGCCGCGCATCCGGACGTCGACGTGATCGTCAGCGACGACGGCCTGCAGCATTACCGTCTCGCGCGCACCGTCGAACTCGTCGTATTCGACCACCGGCTCGGCGGCAACGGCTTCCTGCTGCCGGCCGGCCCGCTGCGCGAGCCGCTGTCGCGGCACCGCGACGCGACGCTCGTCAACGATCCGTACAGCGGCGCGCTGCCGCCGTGGCCCGACACCTACGCGCTCGCGCTGACGCCCGGCGCCGCGTGGCACCTCGACCAGCCCGCGCTGCGCCGCCCGCTGTCGCAATTCGCGAACGAACGCGTGCTCGCCGCGGCCGGCATCGGCGCGCCGGAGCGCTTCTTCGCGACGCTGCGCGCGGCCGGCCTCGCGCCGGCGACCCGCGCGCTGCCCGACCATTACGCGTTCGCCGACAATCCGTTCGTCGACGACGCCGTCGATGCGATCCTAATCACCGAGAAGGATGCAGTAAAATTGGGCGCTTCCTGGCGCGACGCCCGACTGTGGGTGGTCCCCGTCGAAGCCGCGCTCGACCCTCGCCTCATTGCCCTCGTTGTGGAGAAACTCCGTGGACGCTCGCCTGCTTGAAATCATTGTGTGCCCTATCTGCAAAGGCCCGCTCCACTACGACCGTGCCGCGCAGGAGCTGATCTGCAACGCGGACAAGCTCGCCTACCCGATCCGCGACGGCATCCCGGTGATGCTCGTCGACGAAGCGCGCCAGACCGTCGAAGGCACGCCGGTCGACCCGGCCGGCCGCTGAACCGCCGCGCCGCTCGCCCGGCGCACCGATTCGAAACCGACGGCCCGGCCCCGGCCGGGTCGCCGCACTCCGCCGGACGACCGGCTTCCGGCGTCGCCCGCCCCGTTCTTCCCAACGCTTCCCGATGACTCACCCGCAACCCTTCATCGCCGTCATTCCCGCCCGGCTCGCGTCGACGCGGCTCCCGAACAAGCCGCTCGCCGATCTCGGCGGCAAGCCGATGGTCGTGCGTGTCGCCGAGCGCGCGCGCGAGGCGGGCGCGCAGCAGGTACTCGTCGCCTCCGACGCGCAGAGCGTGCTCGACGCGGCGCGCGATCACGGCTTCGAAGCGGTGCTCACACGCGCCGATCACCCGTCCGGCACCGACCGGCTCGCGGAAGTCGCGGCGGCCTTCGGCTGGCGCGACGACACCGTCGTCGTCAACGTACAGGGCGACGAACCGCTGATCGACCCCGTGCTCGTGCGCGACGTAGCGTCGCACCTGGCCGCGCATCCGGCGTGCGCGATCGCGACCGCAGCTCACCCGATCCACGACGCGGCCGACGTGTTCAACCCGAACGTCGTGAAGGTCGCGCTCGACGCGCAGAGCGTCGCGCTGTACTTCTCGCGCGCGCCGATTCCGTGGAGCCGCGACGCCTACCAGCCGCACTGGCCGAACGTCGCGGCCATGCCGGCACCGGCTTTCCCGGTCTATCGGCACATCGGCCTCTATGCGTATCGCGCGCGTTTTCTGCGCACCTATCCGTCGCTCGCGCAGGCGCCGATCGAACAGGCCGAGCAGCTCGAACAGCTGCGCGCGCTGTGGCACGGCGAGCGCATCGCAGTGCTGATCACCGAGTCCGCGCCCGAAGCCGGCATCGACACGCCGGCCGATCTCGCGCGCGTGCAGGCCCTTTTTCAGCCGGGTTCAAAATAACCCGTGGCATAATCAGGCGATTGTGCGAGCCGTCCGCGACCAGCGCGTCCTCGCTTGACCCCGCCCGTGGCCTTGCCGGCAGCCGCGCGTCGCCCTGGCCGACGCGCCGCATCAGACCGATCCGCCGCGCGCCGGGCAAGCCCCGCGCCCGCTGTCGCCGACGCCTTCGTGTCTCGCCACACGAATCTACATACTTGGAGATATCACCATGCGTTTGATCCTGTTGGGCGCGCCCGGCGCGGGAAAGGGCACCCAGGCAAACTTCATCAAGGAAAAATTCGGCATCCCGCAAATCTCGACGGGCGACATGCTGCGTGCCGCCGTGAAGGCCGGCACGCCGCTCGGCGTCGAGGCGAAGAGCTACATGGACGCCGGCAAGCTCGTGCCGGACGCGCTGATCATCGGCCTCGTCAAGGAACGCCTGAAGGAATCCGACTGCGCGAACGGCTATCTGTTCGACGGCTTCCCGCGCACGATCGCGCAGGCTGACGCGATGAAGGAAGCCGGCGTCGCGATCGACTACGTGCTCGAGATCGACGTCCCGTTCTCGGAAATCATCGAACGCATGAGCGGCCGCCGCACGCACCCGGCATCGGGCCGCACGTACCACGTCAAGTTCAACCCGCCGAAGGTCGAAGGTCACGACGACGTGACGGGCGAACCGCTGATCCAGCGCGACGACGACAAGGAAGAAACCGTCAAGAAGCGTCTCGAAGTGTACGAAGCGCAGACCAAGCCGCTGATCACGTACTACGGCGACTGGGCGCAGCGCGGCGAGGAGAACGGCCTGAAGGCGCCGCAGTATCGCAAGATCTCGGGCCTCGGCACCGTCGACGAAATCCGCGAGCGCGCGTTTGCCGCACTGAAGTAAGCAGCGCGTCGCACACCCGCAAGCCGCCCGTTCCGGGCGGCTTTTTTTTGCCTGCCGCGATGTGCACGATCGCGCACGTGTCGCCGCTGCGCTGTGGCACCCCGTACGATCGGGCGAACGCGCGGGTTGCGCCGGCGGCGCGATCCGGATGCGGCCGACGTCGCCGCACGCGCAAGAAAAACGCCCGCGATGCGGGCGTTTTTTTCGTGTGCCGGCAGCGGCGCGCGGGCAACTCAACTCAATCTTCGCCGTCGCGCTGCATCCGCTGCCGCAATTCGCTGACCTGCGACTCGACGACGGTCGCGTCTTCCGCCTCCGGCCGCTCGCCGAGATACTGCTCGAGATCCTCGAGCGCGGGACGCAGGTAGTCGAGCCGCGCATACGCGAAGCCGCGGTCGCGCACTTCGTCGAGTTGCTCGGGCAACAGGATCACGAGCCGCTGCTGCACCGCGAGCAGCCGCTGCCAGCGTTCCGTCTGCAGGTAGATCGTCTTCAGGTTGCGCAACATCCGCGCGATGATCTCGCGGCTCGTCGCGGGCTGCAGCAGCGCGCGCAACGCGCTGTCGACCGCACCGGCCGCACGCGCGACGTACGGTTCGAGCATCTCGACCATCTCGGCTTCGGACAGCGAATGGCCGTTGGTCGGATCGATGATCAGGTCGCCGTCCGGCAGCGTCACGCGCAGCAGGAAATGTCCGGGGAACGACACGCCGCGCGCCGGCACGCCGATCTGCTCGGCGAGCTCGAGGTACAGCACCGACAGCGAGATGGGGATCCCGCGCCGCCGTTTCAGCACGGCGTTCAGGTGGCTGTTATCGGGGTCGTAGTAATCGTTGTGATTGCACGCGAAGCCGAGCTCGCGGAAGAAGAAGTCGTTCAGCGCGGCGACGCGGCCCTTCAGGTCCGTATCGTCGGCGAGCCGCCGGCGCAGCCGCGCCGCCAGCATGTCGAGTTCGGCCAGCGTGCCCTGCAGGTCGAGGTCGGGATACGCGTCCTGCGCCAGCGACAGCGCGGCTTCCGTGACGGGCAGACTGTCGTCGTCCGCCACGAGCGTGCTGAAGTAGTCGAGGACGCGGGTCATTGCGGTCGTCACTTGGCGCGCCTTCTGAAGTAAGCGTATTTGAAGCCCATCACCCACAACATACCGAAATATAGTGCAGCAAACAGCACGAGGCACGCCGCCATCAGCGCAATGCGATCGAGCGGCTGCGCGCGCATCCCGGTCCAGTCGAAACTGATCGCGCACCAGTGCATCAGGCCCGCGAGCACGAGCGCCGCGCCGACGAGTTGCACGAAGAAGCGCAGCCAGCCCGGCGACGGCTGGTAGATGCCGCGCTTGCGCAGCCCGAGGAACAGCAGTAGCGAGTTCAGGCATGCGCCGACGCCGATGCTCAGCGTGAGGCCGGCATGGCCGATCAGCGGCACGAACACGTAGTTCGACAGCTGCGTGACGATCAGCACGCCGACGGCGATCTTCACGGGCGTCTTGATGTCCTGCTTCGCATAGAAGCCCGGCGCGAGGATCTTGATCAGGATGATGCCGACGAGGCCGATCCCGTAGGTGGCGAGCGCGCGCGCGACCATCGTGACGGTATGCGCGTCGAACTTGCCGTAGTTGAACAGCGTCGCGGTGAGCGGCGTCGCGAAGAAGAACAGCGCGAGCGCGCTCGGCGCCGCGAGCAGGAACGTGACGCGCAACCCCCAGTCGAGCAGCGCCGAATATTCGTGCGAATCGGCATCGACGTGCGCCTTCGACAGGCTCGGCAGCAGGATCGTGCCGAGTGCGACGCCGAGCAGCGCCGTCGGAAATTCCATCAGGCGGTCGGCGTAATTGATCCACGACACGGCGCCCTGCCCGAGGCGCGACGCGATGTTGGTGTTGATGATCAGCGACAACTGCGCGACGGAGACCGCGAACGTCGCGGGCACCATCTTCGCCAGCACACGCTTCACGCCCGGATGACGCAGCGCACGCAGCGGGTTGAGGCCGATCAGCGGCACCATGTCGATCTTCTTCAGGCCCGGCAACTGCACGAGAAACTGCAGCACGCCGCCGACGATGACGGCCCACGCGAGCGCGTAGACCGGCACCTTCAGGTGCGGCGCGACGAACACGGCCGCGGCGATGAACGCGACGTTGAGCAGCACCGGCGCGAACGCGGGCAGCGAGAAGCTCTTGTACGTGTTCAGCACGCCCGACGCGAGCGTGGTCAGCGAAATGAACACGATGTACGGGAACATGATCCGCGTCATCGTGACCGCGAGCGGGAACGCCTGGCCGTCGCCGTGCAGGCCGGACGCGACCGCGAACACGACCCACGACGCGCCGGCGATCCCGACGACCGACAGCACGGCCAGCGCCCACGCGAGCACGGTGGACATCGCGTCGACGAGCGCCTTCGTCGCATCGTGACCCTGCTGGTTCTTGAACTCGGCGAGGATCGGCACGAATGCCTGCGAGAACGCGCCTTCGGCGGACAGGCGGCGCAGCAGGTTCGGGATACGGAAGGCGACGTAGAACGCGTCGGTGTATTGACTGGCGCCGAACGCACGGGCGATCAGCGTCTCGCGGGCCAGTCCGGTCACGCGCGACAGCAGCGTGAAGCCGCTGACCGTCAGCAGGGCTCGGAATAGATTCATGGGGCGCTTATTATACGGACGTTGCGCGACCCGGCCACCGGCCGATGCCGAAAAGCGCACCCGCCGCCGGCGCCCCGCCCGGCGGGCGTTACGTCGAACTTGCCACTCGCTTGATTTTGTTGCTATAATCGCCGGTTTCTGGGCTCGTACATGCACGGCAACTGCCGTTTTCATGTCCCGGCCTCGGTTAAAATCACCGTTTTTTTATGCGCCCCTGGGCAATCGTTCTCAGGGGACGGATCGAAAAGCAGCGCTTGGCCGTCAGGCTCCAAGCTCTGGAAACAGGACAGGATAAGGAACCGTCATGGCTAACTCCGCACAAGCACGCAAGCGCGCCCGTCAGGCCGCGAAGGCAAACTCGCACAACTCGGCGCTGCGCTCGAAATTCCGTACCGCGATCAAGTCGGTTCGCAAGGCTGTCGAAGCCGGCGACCAGGCAAAGGCTGCCGAGCTGTTCAAGGGTGCCGTGAAGACGATCGACACGATCGCCGACAAGAAGATCGTTCACAAGAACAAGGCCGCTCGCAGCAAGAGCCGCCTGGCCGCAGCCGTCAAGGGTCTGCAGGCAGCAGCGTAAATCCGGTGTGCCCGCTTCGGCGGGTGCTCCTGTTTCCTGCGATCGCAAAAAAGCCCGCCTCGGCGGGCTTTTTGTTGCCTGTCGCCTACGCATCACGCACGGCGGCGGCATTCGTCCGGGCGGGCGCAGCACGCGCCCTCGCCCGTCGACATCACTCACTTCTTCGTGTTGTAGTCGGGCAGCTCGCACGCCTCGGTCACGACGAGGTTGTTGTCCTTCGCGAAGTTCAGCACGAAATCGAAAGCCATCGGCTCGATGTCGCGCAACCGCGAATCGAGGATCACGCATTTCAGGTCGCCGAGCATCGTCGGGCGCACGTACAGCGAATACTTGAGACGCGCATTCGGCCCGCTCGCCCCCGGCCCGAAGCAGGCCATCACACCGGCCAGTCGTTCCGACCAGTCGCTCGGGCGAAACTTTTTCCCGTCTTTCGTGATGCCCTGGATGAAAAATTCGGTCGGAGGGGTTTCAGCCATGTGGTTACCCAAGTGACGGCCCGGCGATGCCCAGGCAACGGCGCCTGGGTACGCGAACACAAAGCTGGAGGGTCGGCGGCACGAGCCGATCGATATCCCGAAAACGGGGCGTCGAGGCGCGCCGCCGGTGGACTGCACCGGATGTGTGCAGCGCACGGCTTGTGTCCGGCAGAGCGCGAAAAGCCTTGCCTGCCGGGCTGGAGAAAACTTTCGAATTATACCGCAGCGCGCCATCGCGCGTCGTCCCGACACCCCCGCTCCCACGCCGCCGGTCGTGCACGGCGATCCAGCGCCGCGTCGCGCCACGGCTCGTCAAAGCACGGAAAATCCTTTATGCTGCTTTGAGTTATCCACACCCGACGGCGGCGCCGTCCGGCCTCGCTGCCGGGTGAGACCCGCCGTATTTCGTTTCATGACCGCCAAAACCATTCGTCACTACCTGCAGTTCAAGGATTTCTCGCTGGAAGACTACGAGTACGTGCTCGAACGCACGGGTATCCTGAAGCGCAAGTTCAAGAACTACGAGACCTACCACCCGCTGCACGACCGCACGCTCGCGATGATCTTCGAGAAGAGCTCGACGCGCACGCGCCTGTCGTTCGAGGCCGGGATCTTCCAGCTCGGCGGCCACGCCGTCTTCATGAGCACGCGCGACACGCAGCTCGGCCGCGGCGAACCCGTCGAGGATTCCGCGCAGGTCATCTCGCGAATGGTCGACATCATCATGATCCGCACGTTCGAGCAGGACGTGATCACACGCTTCGCGCAGAACTCCCGCGTGCCGGTGATCAACGGCCTGACCAACGAATATCACCCGTGCCAGGTGCTCGCCGACATCTTCACGTACTACGAACACCGCGGCCCGATCGCCGGCAAGACCGTCGCGTGGGTCGGCGACGCGAACAACATGCTGTACACGTGGATCGAAGCCGCGCAGATCCTCGGCTTCAAGCTACGCCTGTCGACGCCGCCCGGCTATGCGCTCGACATGAAGCTCGTGTCGCCCGACAGCGCGCCGTTCTACGAGGTGTTCGACGATCCGAACGAGGCGTGCAAGGGCGCCGATCTCGTGACGACCGACGTATGGACGAGCATGGGTTTCGAGGCCGAGAACGAGGCGCGCAAGCAGGCATTCGCCGACTGGTGCGTCGACGAGGAAATGATGGGCCATGCGAATCCGGATGCTCTCTTCATGCACTGCCTGCCCGCGCACCGCGGCGAGGAAGTGACAGCCGGCGTGATCGACGGCCCGCAGAGCGTCGTGTGGGACGAAGCGGAAAACCGCCTGCACGTGCAGAAGGCGCTGATGGAGTTCCTGCTGCTCGGCCGCCTCAAGCACTGACGCGCCGCAACGCACACGCGTAAAAAAGCGCCGGTCGATGATCGGCGCTTTTCGTTTGGATGCGCCAAAACCGGCGCACGCACTGCGTTACAGGCAGACCGGCTCCGCCTCCAGCTCGACGCCGAACCGCGCGCGCACGTCGGCCTGGATCGCCCGCGCCAGCGCGAGCACGTCGGCGCCGGTCGCGCCGCCGCGATTGACGAGCACGAGCGCCTGGCGGTCGTGCACGGCCGCCGCCCCGAGCGCGCGACCCTTCCAGCCGCAGCGGTCGATCAGCCAGCCGGCCGCGAGCTTCACGTGCCCGTCCGGCTGCGGATACGACACGATCTCCGGCGCGCGGGCGCGCAATGCATCGAACTGCGCGGCGTCGATCACCGGATTCTTGAAGAAACTGCCCGCATTGCCGAGCACCAGCGGGTCGGGCAGCTTCGCGCGGCGGATCGCGACGACCGCGTCGAACACGTCGCGCGGCGTCGCCGCATCGGGCGCGATGCCGCGCGCGTCGAGTTCGCGCGTGACGTCCGCGTAGCCGAGCCGCGGCGCCCATTGCTTCGGCAGCCGGAACGTCACCGCGACGATCGCGAACCGGCCGCGCCCTTCCCGCTTGAAGAAACTGTCGCGATAGCCGAACGCGCAGCGCGCGGCGTCGAAACGCTCGCGGCGCCCCGTCGCCAGCTCGACCGCGACCAGGGAATCGAAATACGCCTTCATCTCGAGGCCGTACGCGCCGATGTTCTGGATCGGCGCGGCGCCGACGGTGCCCGGGATCAGCGCGAGATTCTCGAGGCCCGGCATCCCGCACTCGAGCGTCCACGCGACGAACGCGTGCCAGTTCTCGCCGCCGCCGGCCTCGACGTACCATGCATCGTCGTCCTCGCGCACGACGCCGCGGCCCGCGATCTCGTCGAGCAGCACGACGCCGTCGAAATCGCGCGTGAACACGATATTGCTGCCGCCGCCGAGCACGAGCTGCGGCAGGTTCGCGACCCGCGGGTCGCGATGCAGCGCCTCGAACTGGGCCGCTCGGGTGATGCGCGCGGCGAAACGCGCGCGCGCGGCGATGCCGAACGTGTTGTGCGCGGCGAGCGGATGGTCGGGAAGCAGCGACAGGGCGGAATCGTCAGGAGGCATCGGCATTCGCGGTCACGTCGGCCCGGGCGGCGCATGGCCGGCCTTGGGCAAACGGAGGGGCATCGGTAAAATGGCAAACAGTCCGCAATTATAGCGAGTGCCCGCGCGCGAGCCGGGCGCCCGCATCTCAAGGGAGAATGCCATGCCATCGTTCGACGTCGTTTCCGAAGCGAACATGATCGAAGTGAAGAACGCCATCGAGCAGTCGAACAAGGAAATCTCGACGCGCTTCGACTTCAAGGGCTCCGACGCACGCGTCGAGCAGAAGGAACGCGAGCTGACGCTGTTCGCCGACGACGATTTCAAGCTCGGCCAGGTCAAGGACGTGCTGATCGGCAAGCTGGCCAAGCGCAACGTCGACGTGCGCTTCCTCGACTACGGCAAGGTCGAGAAGATCGGCGGCGACAAGGTCAAGCAGATCGTCACCGTGAAGAAAGGCGTGACGGGAGACCTCGCGAAGAAGATCGTGCGCCTCGTGAAGGACAGCAAGATCAAGGTGCAGGCGAGCATCCAGGGCGACGCGGTGCGCATCTCGGGCGCGAAGCGCGACGACCTGCAAAGCACGATCGCGATGCTGCGCAAGGACGTGACCGACACGCCGCTCGACTTCAACAACTTCCGCGACTGACCGGCCGCCGGCCCGTCACGTCGTCCGGCCGGGCCCCGCATACGCGGCGCGCCCGGCGCGCGGCAAGCGCCGCGCCTTCTCAGGCTTTCCCGCCGTCGTGCGCGCCGCCGTCCGCGGCTGCCTTCTTCTTGTCGCCGATCCGGCTCTCCTGTCCCGCGAGCAGCTTCGAAATGTTGCCGCGGTGGCGCCACACGAGCAGCACGCTCATCGCGAGCACGGCCCAGGCGATCGGGTTGTGGCCCGGCATGCCGAACTGGAACACGTCGAACACCGGCGCGAACACGGCCGCCACCAGTGCCGCGAGCGACGAATAGCGGAAGAAGAACGCGACGATCAGCCAGGTCAACGCGGTCGCGAGCCCGAGCACCGGGTGCACGGCGAGCAGCACGCCGGCCGCGGTCGCGACGCCCTTGCCGCCCTGGAAGCGGAAGAACACCGGGTACAGGTGGCCGAGGAACACGGCAATCGCGACCCATGCGACCGCGACGTCGGGCAGGCCGAAGCGCCGGGCGAGCCAGACGGCGATCCAGCCCTTGAACGCGTCGCCGACGAGCGTCAGGATCGCGGCCTTCTTGTTGCCGCTGCGCAGCACGTTGGTCGCGCCGGGATTCTTCGATCCATACGAACGCGGGTCGGCCAGGCCCATCACGGAACTGACGACGACGGCGAACGACACCGAACCGATCAGGTAGGCAACGAGGGCGGCGAGCAGGATCTGCATGCGGGGAACTCTTCTTTCAACGTATCGGGAAAGGGACGGCGGTGCACGGCAAGCCGGCAAGCCGAAACGGCGCCCATTCTACCGAACGGGCGCGGACTGCCACGAAGGTGAAACCCTCAGTCGACGCTCGCGCACTGCACGGGCTGCGCGCGGAGCAGCGACGTGAGCACCGCCGGCGCGAGGCTGACGAGGTAGCCGCGCCGGCCGCCGTTCAGGTAGATCGTCGGCAATTCGAGGATCGTCGCCTCGACGTAGACGGGCATCGCCTTGCGTGTGCCGAACGGCGACGTGCCGCCGACGAGATAGCCCGAATGGCGGTTCGCCACCTCGGGCTTGCACGGCTCGACCCGCTTCGCGCCGATCTGCCGCGCGAGATTCTTCGTCGACACGGTGCGGTCGCCGTGCATCAGTACGATCAACGGCTTCGCGTGTTCGTCTTCCATCACGAGCGTCTTCACGACGCTATGCTCGTCGACGCCGAGCTGGCGCGCCGATTCGCCGGTGCCGCCGTGCTCGACGTATTCGTACGGATGCTCGCCGAATGCGACGCCGTGGCGGCGCAGCAACTGGGTCGCGGGGGTTTCGGACACGTGTCTGGATTTGCTCATGGCGGCATTTTAATGGCGAACGATCGGCGCGCGCGCAATGGCATGCCCGCGCCGACGGTATACTCGCGGCCCGGTTTTTCCGCCGGGTGGCCCGCCGCCTCTTGACGACGATTGCACGCGTCATCGTTGCGGGCATCGCGAAGCGCTATTGCCCGATTGGCCGATTGTGGCGCGCGCGCCGTCGTGGCACGATCGTTCGCAAATATCGTCAGCCGCCGCCTGCCCCTCTTCTGGAGACGCCATGTCCTCGCCTCGCCGTTCATCCGAATCGCTCGACGTCGATGCGCTGCTCGCCGCGCTGCCGCGTCGCATCGCCGACGTGCCTGCCCATCGGGCCGCGCAATCGCCTGCGCATCCGGCGCTGATCGAAGATGCGCGCCGCCTGTCGTACGGCGAGCTGGCACGGGCCATCGAAGCGGCGGCAGCACGGCTGGCGAGCCTGGGCGTGCAAGGTGGCGACCGCGTGATGATCGTCGCGGAAAACTGCGTCGCGCAGATCGTGCTGCTGTTCGCGGCCGCCCGCCTCGACGCCTGGGCGCTCCTGTCGAACGCGCGGCTGTCGGCCGCCGAGCTCGACGCGATCGCCGCGCATGCGCACCCGAAGCTGATTGCATTCACGACAGATGTATCCCCCGATGCGCGCACCCATGCCGAGCGGCTCGGCGCCGCGCCCACCGGCGCACTGCCGGTCGACATCGGCACGTGGTCGTATCGGGTCGATGCGGGCGCGCCCGCCGAACCGGTGGCCGCCGACGGCGCCGAGCAATGCGCGGCGCTGATCTACACGACGGGCACGACCGGCATGCCGAAGGGCGTGATGCTGTCGCACCGCAACCTGTTGTTCATCGCGGCGACATCGAGCACGCTGCGCCGCGTGTCGCCCGACGACGTCGCCTACACGGTGCTGCCCGTGTCCCACGTGTACGGGCTCGCGTCGGTATGCCTGGGCAGCCTGTACGCGGGCGCGACGCTGCGGCTCGCGCCGCGCTTCTCGCCGGAAGCCGTCCGCGTCGCGCTCGCCGACGAAGGCGTCACGATCTTCCAGGGCGTGCCCGCGATGCACGCAAAGCTGCTCGAACACCTGCACACGCACGGCCACGCATGGCGCGCGCCGCGGCTGCGCTTCGCGTATTCGGGTGGCTCGCCGCTCGATGCGAACCTGAAGGCGCGCGTCGAGCGCCTGTACGGCGTGCCGCTGCACAACGGCTACGGGATGACCGAAAGCAGCCCGACGATCACGCAGACGCCGCTCGACGCGCCGCGCACGGACAGTTCGGTCGGCGTGCCGATTCCGGGCGTCGACATGCGGATCGTCGCGCCGGACGGCACCGACGTGCCGCCCGGCGAAGTCGGCGAGATCCGCGTGCGCGGGCCGAACGTGATGCTCGGCTACTACCGCGACGCGGACGCGACGCGCGCGGCCGTGTCGCCGGACGGCTGGCTGAGCACCGGCGATCTCGCGCGGCAGGACGCGGACGGCGCGGTGACGATCGCGGGCCGCAGCAAGGAACTGATCATCCGCTCGGGCTTCAACGTGTATCCGGTCGAGGTCGAACAGGTGCTGAACGCGCATCCGGACGTCGTGCAGGCGGCCGTGATCGGCCGCGCGATCGAAGGCAACGAGGAAGTGCTCGCGTTCGTCGAGCTGGTGCCGGGCGCGACGGCGGACGAGGCGGCATTGCACGCGTGGTGCGCGGATCGGCTCGCGGCTTACAAACGCCCTGCGCATGTCCGCGTGCTCGCTGCCCTGCCGGCCGCGTCGACCGGCAAGGTGCTCAAGCACCGGCTGCGCGAACTGATCTGACGCGGCCGCCGCACACGCGTGAGCCCGCATCGGCGCGTGCGGCGCCGCATGCTCGGGCGCGCGTCAGCCGCGCGGGTGGTGCTGCGCGTGCAGCGTCTTGAGCCGCTCGCGCGCGACGTGCGTATAGATCTGCGTGGTCGAGATGTCGCTGTGGCCGAGCAGCAGCTGCACGACGCGCAGGTCGGCGCCGTGGTTCAGCAGGTGCGTCGCGAACGCATGCCGCAGCGTGTGCGGCGACAGGTGCGCGCGCACGTCGGCCTGCTGCGCGTGCCGCTTGATGATGTTCCAGAACTGCTGGCGCGTCATCCCGTCGCCGCGAGCGGTCACGAACAGCGCGTCGGCCGCGCGCGCGCCGAGCAGCGCCGGTCGCGCGTCGCGCAGGTAGCGTTCGATCCAGCCGTGCGCGACTTCGCCGAACGGCACGAGCCGCTCCTTCGAACCCTTGCCCATCACGCGCACGACGCCTTCGTTGAGGCCGACCTCGACCGTCTTCAGCGTCACGAGCTCGCTCACGCGCAGCCCGCTCGCATACATCAGCTCGAGCATCGTGCGATCGCGCAGGCCGAGCGGCGTGCCGATGTCGGGCGCGCCGAGCAGCGCCTCGACCTGCGCCTCGGACAGCGTCGACGGAAACCGGGCCGCCTGTTTCGCGGACGTGATCCGTAGCGTCGGGTCGGCGCTCGCGCGATGCTCGCGCACGGCCCAGCCGTAATAGCGGCGGAACACCGACAGTCGCCGGTTCGACGACGTCGCCTTGCCGTCGCTGCGCGCGGCGATGTAGCCCGTCACCATCGCCTCGTCGGCCGAGTCGAGCGGCGCGTCGTGCGTCGCGGCCAGCCATTGGGAAAACAGCGCCAGGTCGCGCCGGTACGCATCGAGCGTGTTGCGCGCGAGCCCGTGTTCGAGCCACAGCGCATCGCAGAACACGTCGATCGACGCGCGGCTCGCGAGCAGCGCGGGCGACGCCGCGACGGCATCGCCGTCGGCTTCGGGGGAAATCAGCGGTTCGCTCATCGGTACGGCACGCCCTCGTGCGTCAGCAGCCAGCGCTTCACTTGCTGGTAATAACCATTGTCGTCGTGGTTCGCGAACCCGCCGAGGCCGCCCGCCGCGACGACGCGATGGCACGGGATCACGAGCGGGAAGTAGTTCGCACCGCACGCCTGGCCGACCGCGCGCGGCGCGCTGCCGATCCGCTTCGCGACCTGGCCGTAGGTCAGCACCGTACCGGGCGGGATATCGCTGATCACGTCCCACACGCGGTGCTGGAATGCGCTGCCGACGTCGGCGAGCGGCAGGTCGAAGCGGGCGGACGCGCACTCGAAATAACGTTCGATCTGCTCGACCGCGCGCTTCGCGAGCGCCGAATCCGGCTCGACCGACTTCATCGATTCGGGCAGATAGACGATCTCGCGCACCACCGCGGCATCGGTGCGGATGCCGACCTTGCCGAACGGCGCGTCGATGACTGCGTTGAACATTGCCTTCTCCTGACCGGGGGATGCGCGCGGCCCTGCCCGCGCGCCGACGACACTTTACGCCGCCTTCACGCGGCTCGCAGCGCCCATTCGACATGCTCGCGCACGACCGGCGACGGATCGTCGGCCCGCGCGCGCAGCGCGGCGACGATCGCATCGCGCGCGGGTGGGTCGAGCCGGTCCGCGCCGGCGCGCAGCGCATTGCCGAGCCCGACCGCGAGATTGCGCAGCCAGCTTTCGTAGCCGATACGCCGAATCGCGCTGCCCTGCATCCGCGTATCGAACGCGTCGGCGTCCCACGCGAACAGCTCGACGAGCGTCGCGCGGTCGAGGCCGTGCCGCACGTCGAAATCGGCGACGGGCGCGGCCTGCGCGAACTTGTTCCACGGGCACACGAGCTGGCAGTCGTCGCAGCCGTACACGCGATTGCCGATCATCGGCCGCAGCGGCTCGGGGATGCTGCCTTTCAGTTCGATCGTCAGATACGAAATGCAGCGGCGCGCATCGACGCGGTACGGTTCGACGATCGCGCCGGTCGGGCATGCGTCGAGGCAGCGCGTGCAACTGCCGCAATGCGCGCCGGGCGTCTCGGGCGCGATGTCGGGCGACGTGTGCGCATCGGTCGGCAGCGGCAGATCGACGTAGATCTCGCCGAGAAAGAACAGCGAGCCGGCGTCGCGCTGCAACAGCAGCGTATGCTTGCCACGCCAGCCAACCCCGGCCTTCTGCGCAAGCTCGACTTCGAGCACGGGCGCCGAATCGGTGAACACGCGGTGGCCGAACCCGCCGATCTCGTGCTCGATGCGTTCCGCGAGCGTCTGCAGCCGGTTGCGCAGCACCTTGTGATAGTCGCGGCCGCGCGCATAGATCGACACGACGGCCGCCTGCGGATCGTCGAGCCGCGCCCGTTCGCGCGCGCGCCAGTCGTGCGCGACGAGCGCATCGGGCGCGCCGCCGGGTGCACCGTCAGCGAGCGTTTGGGCCGGCAAATAGGCGAGCCGCACGGAGATCACGCGTCGCGTACCGGCCACAAGTTCGGCCGGCCGCGCGCGTTTCATCCCATGTTTCGCCATATAATCCATTTCGCCGTGGTACCCGGCTTCCAGCCAGGCGGCGAGGCCTGCTTCGGCATCCGAGAGATCGGTATCGCTGATGCCGATCGCCCCGAAACCCAATTCGCGCCCCCACGCCCTGATGCGAGCGGCGAGCGCAGTCAACGCCGCATCGTCGAGCGCGCACGGCGCCGCGCCTTCGTCACGAGTCGAAGGCCTGTCGGATGCGGTGCGTTCCGGTAGTCGGTTCATCGCACTATTTTACGAGAATGCCAGCCACGCCCAGCCAACCGCCTCATGCCATGTTGCCCGCCCCGCTCGCGGAGCGCGTGATCGCGCTCGCCGACGAAGCGGCAACCGAGGCCTTCGGCACGCGCTTCGCGCACGCGCTCGACGCAGCGCGCATCGCGCTCGACCGCGCCCATGCGTTCGACGGGCTGCAGATCCAACTGATCGGCGATCTCGGCGCGGGCAAGACGACCCTCGTGCGCGCGATCCTGCGCGGCCTCGGCCACTCGGGGCGCGTGCGCAGCCCGACCTATACGCTCGTCGAGCCGTACGCGCTCGAACGCAGCGATGGGGAACTCGAGGTCTATCACTTCGATCTGTATCGATTCAACGATCCGGCCGAATGGTCCGACGCAGGCTTTCGCGAATATTTCAATTCCAGCGCGATCTGCCTCGTCGAATGGCCGCAACAGGCGGGCGCCCTGCTCGGCGTGCCCGATCTGGTTTTCTCGCTCGACGTGGACGGCGACGGCCGCGCCCTCACCGTCCGTGCGTACAGCGCTTCAGGAAAGGCATGTCTCGAAAGATGTTGATCAAACCGTTCCGCTCGATCGAATCGGCGGCCACCGCGACGCACAACTGGCGGCGCCGTCAGATTCTGCGCGCGGGGGCATCGACGCTGGTGCTCGGTCTCGTCGCGCCGCGGCTCGCGCACGCGTCGTCGGTGCTCGGCGTGCGCGTGTGGCCCGCGCGCGATTACACGCGCGTCACGATCGAATCCGATCAGCCGCTGCAGAATAGCCAACAGTTGCTGCAGGGTCCCGACCGGCTCGTCGTCGACCTGAGCGGCCTCGACCTGGACCAGGCGCTGCGCGACCTCGTATCGAAGATCGCGCCGAACGATCCGCAGATCCAGTCGGTGCGCGTCGGCCAGTATCAGCCGCACGTCGTGCGGATGGTGTTCGACCTGAAAGGCTCGGTGAAGCCGCAGGTGTTCACGCTGCCGCCCGTCGGCACGTACAAGTACCGGCTCGTGTTCGACCTGTATCCGGCCGTCGCGCCCGATCCGCTGTCCGACCTGATCGCGCAGACGGAACGCAAGGAACAGGCGCTCAACGACACCGCGCGCGCGCAGCAGATGCAGCCGCCGCCCGCGCTGGCCGGCCCGGGCACGCCGCCGCCCGCCGCGGGCGACAACAGCGACGCATTCTTCCAGCGTTTCGCGCAGAACACGCCGGCCGCGCCGCATGCGCCGCCGGCCGCCGGCACGCCGTCGACGCCCGCGAAGCCGGCCGTCAAGCCGCCGCCCGTCATCGCGCGCCGTGACGACAACGACGACGACGGCGACACCTACAAGTTCACCGCGCCGAAATCCGGCAAGGGCGGCACCGTGCGCCTGCTGACGGTCGCGATCGATCCGGGCCACGGCGGCGAGGATCCGGGCGCGATCGGCGGCGCCGGCACGTACGAGAAGCACATCGCGCTCGACATCGCGAAGAAGCTGCGCGCGAAGATCGACGCTGCACCGAACATGCGCGCGATGATGACGCGCGACGCCGATTTCTTCGTGCCGCTGAACGTGCGCGTGCAGAAAGCGCGCCGCGTCGGCGCGGATCTCTTCGTGTCGATCCACGCGGACGCGTTCACGACGCCGTCCGCGCGCGGCTCGTCGGTGTTCGCGCTGTCCGACCACGGAGCGACGAGCGCCGCGGCGCGCTGGATGGCGAACAAGGAGAATTCGTCGGACCTGATCGGCGGCATCAACATCAAGACGGCGGACGCGGCAGTGAACCGCGCGCTGTTCGACATGTCGACGACCGCGCAGATCCGCGACTCGCTGCGCTACGGCAACTACGTGCTGAAGGAAGTGGGCGGGATCAACAAGCTGCACAAGGGCTCGGTCGAGCAGGCCGGGTTCGCGGTGCTGAAGGCGCCCGACATTCCATCGATCCTCGTCGAAACCGCATTCATCAGCAACCCGGACGAAGAGCGCCGGCTCAACGACGACAGCTATCGCGACGAGATGGCCGACGCGATCTTCCGCGGCATCAAGCGTTATTTCGCCGCAAATCCGCCGCTCGCGAAGAACCGGATGGCCTGAGCGCCGCCCGCTCCCTGCCGCCGGCACGCAGCGCGTGCCGGCGCGTCACGACGCCGCGACGCGGCTCAGCAGTTTCCCGCCGAACACGTTCACCGCGAGCCCGCCCATCACGAGCGCGGCACCGATCAGCTGCGCTTGCGTCAGATGCTCGTCGAGCAGCAGCGCCGACGACGCGAGCCCGACGATCGGCACCAGCAGCGAGAACTGTGCGACCTGCGCGGCCGGGTAGCGCGACAGCAGGCGGCTCCACAGCCCGTAACCGAGCAGCGTCGCGACGAACGCGAGATAGACGACCGCGAAGATCGACGCGCCGTCCAGGCCCGCGAGCGCGGTCGCGATCCGCTGCGGCCCTTCGAACCACAGCGACAGCAGGAAGAACGGCACGGGCGGCACGAGGCTTGCCCACACGACGAGCGACACGAGATTCGCCTTCCCGACCTTCTTCGTGACGATATTGCCGACGGCCCACATCGCGGCCGCGCAGATCGTCAGCAGGAAGCCCGCGAGCGCCATCGCGCGGCCACCCTGCGCGGCGATCACGACGAGCCCGCCCGCGGCGATCGCCAGCCCGATCAGGTTCTGCGCACGCAGCCGCTCGCCGAGGAACAGCATCGCGAACACCAGCGTGAAGAACGCCTGCGACTGCAGCACGAGCGATGCGAGGCCGGCCGGCATGCCGACGTACATCCCGGTGAACAGGAACACGAACTGGCCGAGCTGGATCGTCGCGCCGTACAGCACCAGCAGACGCCACGAAATCTGCGGCCGGTGCACGAAGAACACCGCGGGCACGGCCGCGAGCGTGAAGCGCAGCGCGCCGAGCAGCATCGGCGGCATGCCGTGCAGGCCGACCTTGATCACGACGAAGTTCACGCCCCACGCCAGAATCACGACCAGCGCGAGCAGCAAGTCCTTCGGGGCCATCATCGGCGTCTCCTTCGATTGTCGAATCATTGTCGTGAAGCCGGTCAGTCTACCGGGTTTCGCGCCCGGCCCGATACCCGCGCTGCGCGCGTGGAATCGGCCGCGCGCGCCGCCGGCGTGCGCAGCGGCTCGTGCAACGCGGGGGATACCGCACGACGCATGCCTGCCGCAGCCGCATCGCGCCGCGCGCTTCGCGTTCCCCGTCACGCGCGCCGCCGCGCCGCCAGTACAATGACCGGCAATCCAGCCGTTCCCACGAGGCCCGCCA
This sequence comes from Burkholderia sp. MSMB1072, assembly GCF_001524725.1. Classification (NCBI taxonomy): domain Bacteria; kingdom Pseudomonadati; phylum Pseudomonadota; class Betaproteobacteria; order Burkholderiales; family Burkholderiaceae; genus Burkholderia; species Burkholderia sp. MSMB1072. The sequence continues at coordinate 46,144 of NZ_LOYC01000071.1, read as the reverse complement.
TGACCGACTCGATCAAAGCCCTGCTGAAGCCGCACGTGCGCGACATCGGCAACCTGCAGGTGCGCCGCACGCTGCCCGCGCTCGCCGCACGCCTCGTCGGCCCGTTCATCTTCTTCGATCACATGGGGCCCGCCATGCTGCCGGCCGGCACGGGGCTCGACGTGCGCCCGCATCCGCACATCGGGCTCGCGACGGTCACCTACCTGTTCGACGGCGCGATCCTGCACCGCGACAGCCTCGGCTCTCGGCAGGAAATCGTGCCGGGCGACGTGAACTGGATGACGGCCGGCCGCGGGATCGTCCACTCGGAGCGCACGCCGGACGCGCAGCGCGCCAGCGGCCATACCGTGCACGGGATCCAGACCTGGGTCGCGCTGCCGCAAGCGCACGAGACGACCGAGCCGTCGTTCGAGCACCACGCGGCCGACACGCTGCCCAAGCGCGACGAACACGGCGTGTCGCTGACGGTGATCGCCGGCGACGCGTTCGGGCTGCGCTCGCCCGTGACGACGTTCTCGCGCACGCTGTACGTCGCGGCCGAATTCGCGGCCGGCGGCCGGCTCGAACTCGATGCGTCGCACGAGGAGCGCGCGGTCTACGTGGTCGACGGCGAGCTCGCGATCGACGGCACGCCGGTGCCGGCCGAACGGATGGCCGTGCTCGCGCCGGGCGCGACGGTCACGCTGACGAGCGGCCGCGGCGCACGCGCGATGCTGCTCGGCGGCGACCGGATCGACGGCGAACGCTTCATCGAATGGAATTTCGTCGCGAGCAGCCGCGACGCGATCGAGCGTGCGAAAGCGGCCTGGACGCGCCAGGAGATGGGCAAGGTGCCGGGCGAAACCGAGTGGATTCCGCTGCCCGAATCGAAGCCGCGTTGAAAAAGCGGCGCGCCACCCCCATCCTGACGATATTCGAACGGAAGAGAACGACATGGACACCACGCTTGCCACATTCGAGAAAGACGTCATCGAGGCGTCGCTGGACACGCCCGTGCTGGTCGACTTCTGGGCGCCGTGGTGCGGCCCCTGCAAGACGCTCGGCCCGCTGCTGGAAAAACTCGAAGCCGACTACGCAGGCCGCTGGAAGCTCGTGAAGGTCAACGTCGACGAGAATCAGGAACTCGCCGCGCACTTCCAGACGCGCAGCATCCCGCACGTGATCGCGTTCGCCGACGGGCGCCCGGTCGACCAGTTCGTCGGCGTGCTGCCCGAAGGCCAGTTGCGCGCGTTCCTCGACCGGCTGCTGCCGGCGGCCGAGGAAGCCGAGCGCCGCGCCGCGCAGTATGCGATGGCCGAACAGCGCTTCGACGATGCGCTCGCGCACCTCGAAGCGGCGCTCGCGCTGAACCCCGGCTACGACGACGCGCGTCTCGACCTGATCGAGCTGCTGCTCGCGCGCAATGAGGTCGACGCCGCGCGCGCCGAAACCGAACGCCTGTCGCCGCAAACCGTGCAGAACGGCGACCCGCGCTACCAGGCGATCAAGACCCGTTTCGACGCGCTCGACGCCACGGCCGACCTGCCGCCGACCGACGCGCTCGAAGCGCGTATCGCAGCGAACCCGGCCGATCTCGACGCGCGCTTCGACCTCGCGCAGAGCCTGATCGCGCGGCGCGCGTACGAAGGCGCGCTGGAGCAGTTGCTGGAAATCGTGACGCGCGATCGCGCCTACGGCGACGACCTCGGCCGCCGCACGATGATCTCGGTGTTCGAACTGGCCGGCGATCGCCCCGACCTCGTCGCCGCGTGGCGACGCAAGCTGAGCATGGCGCTCAACTGATGCACGCCCGGCCGGGCCGCGATGGCCCGGCTGCATCGCCGTATCGCTCGCGGCACGTCACTCGCGCCGCGGCATCATCTTGCCCTGCCCGCCCGCGCGCTGCGGGCTCAGCCGGCCGCCCGTGCCGCGATCGCCCGCAGCGCATGCGCGGCGGCCGCGAACCCGAAGCTCGCGGTCACGCACACGCTCGAACCGAAACCCGCGCAGTTGAGCCCCGCGACGTGCGCGGCCGCGGACGGCTCCGCGCCGTCCTCGATGTCGCAGGCCGCCGCTTCCGGATAGATCAGCGGCTCGTCCGAATACACGGCGCTGACCTTGAAACGCGCCTTCGGCCCGCGCGGAAAACCGTGTTGCTTGCGCAACTGCGCGCGCACCTTCGACAACAGCGGATCCTGGATCGTCAGCGCGAGGTCGTCGATGCGGATGCGTGTCGGGTCGAGCTGCCCGCCCGCGCCGCCGACGACGATCAACGGTTGCCGCTTCGCGACGCACCATGCGATCAGCGCGACCTTCGTGCGCACGCTGTCGATCGCGTCGATCACGTAGTCGAAGCCGCCGCCGAGCAGCGCGTCGAAGTTGTCGGGCTCGACGAAATCCTCGATCCGGTTCACGCGGCACGCGGGATCGATCAGCGCGATCCGCTCGGCCATCGCGTCGACCTTCGGCTTGCCGTAATTGCCGTCGAGCGCATGGACCTGCCGGTTCGTGTTGCTTTCCGCGACGTTGTCGAGATCGATCAGCGTGAGCGTGCCGACCGCGTTGCGCGCGAGTGCCTCGGCCGCCCACGACCCGACGCCGCCGATTCCGATCACCGCGACGTGCGCCCGCTCGAACGCGGCGGCGGCCGGCGCGCCGTACAGGCGCGCGACGCCGCCGAAACGCCGCGCGCGATCCACGTCAAGCCGGATTTCCGGGGTCGGGGTAAGATCGGAAGAACTGGGCGGGACAGCGTCGGCGGAGGACATGGCAGCAAGGAAAACGTAAGTCGTGCAGCCCTCTATTTTGCCTGAACTCCCCGCTCGCACGCGCCACTGTGCACGCACGATTCCCGCGCGTTCGCTATACTGGCCCCAGATTGAAGCGTTTGCATAACATGACGACTCTCGCCGATCTCCGCATCAACTATTCGCGTGCTTCGCTCGACGAGGCCGATGCCGCCCCCGATCCCTTCGCCCAGTTCGATCGCTGGTTCAAGGAGGCGCTCGCCGCCAAGCTGCCCGAGCCGAACACGATGACGCTCGCGACCGTCGGCGCCGACGGCCGGCCGTCGGCCCGGATCGTGCTCATCAAGGGCGTCGACGAACGCGGGTTCGTCTTCTTCACCAATTACGAAAGCCGCAAGGGCCACGATCTCGCCGTGCATCCGCAAGCCGCGCTGCTGTTCTACTGGATCGAGCTCGAGCGCCAGGTGCGCATCGAGGGCCGGATCGAGAAAACCAGCGCGGAAGAAAGCGACCGCTATTTCGCGTCGCGCCCGCTCGGCTCGCGCATCGGCGCATGGGCGTCGGAGCAGAGCACCGTGATCGACAGCCGCGCGACGCTCGAAGCGCGCGAACGGGCCGTCAGCGAGCGCTACGGCGACGACCCGCCGCGCCCGCCGCACTGGGGCGGCTACCGCCTCGTGCCCGATTCGATCGAGTTCTGGCAGGGGCGCCCGTCGCGGCTGCACGACCGCCTGCTCTATACGCGCGACGCCGCGGCGGCGTCGGGCTGGACGATCTCGCGCCTGTCGCCGTAAGCGCGCCGCCGGCGCGTGCCGGCCGTGTCTCGTGTTGCATCCGGGCGCCCGCGCGGCAAGCGGCAGGCGCCGGTCAAGATACTTGGCTGTATTCGATTCAACGAACAAACGGAGAATCCAAATGTTCTGGGAAAAGAAGCTGGCACAGTGGGCGGACGAAGTACGGGCGAAGGCGAACATACCGGCGCGCCTCGTGCTGTGGAACGGCGAACAACTCGATTTCGGCACCTTCAGCGCGCCGCAGGTCACGCTGAAGGTGAACAGTGCGTCGGCGTTGCCGCTGCTGCTCGAACCGAGCCTCGACAATCTCGGCGAGGCGTACGTGAAGGGCAAGATCGACATCGAAGGCAAGCTGTCGGACATCATCAACATCGGCTACTCGCTCGCTCGCAGCACCGTGACGAGCGCGAGCAAGCTCGCCCGCGTGAAGCGCTACTTCAATCACACGAAGAGCACCGACAAGAAGGCGATCCAGTACCACTACGACGTCTCGAACGAGTTCTACCAGCTGTGGCTCGACGAGAACATGGTGTACTCGTGCGCGTACTTCGAGAACGGCGACGAGGATCTCGCCACCGCGCAGATCAAGAAGATCGACCACATCCTCACGAAGATCCGGCTCGAGCCCGGCCAGCGCCTGCTCGACATCGGCTGCGGCTGGGGCGCACTCGTGCTGCGCGCCGCGCAGAAGTTCGGCGCGACGTGTCTCGGCGTGACGCTGTCGCAGAACCAGTTCGACCTCGCGACCGCGCGCGTGAAGGCGGCGGGGCTCGAAGACCGGATCGAGATTCGTCTGCAGGATTACCGCGAGATCGAAGGCCAGTTCGACCGCATCACGAGCGTCGGGATGTTCGAGCACGTCGGCCGCAAGAACCTGCCGCTCTATTTCTCGCGCATCCGCGAGCTGCTGACCGACGACGGCATCGCGATGAACCACGGGATCACGTCGACCGACGCGGAAAGCGGCGAAACGGCGCTCGGCGGCGGCGAATTCATCGATCGCTACGTGTTCCCGGACGGCGAGCTGCCGCACATCAGCCTTGCGCTCGAAGCGGCGCAGCGCGGCGGACTCGAGGCGGTTGACGTCGAAAGCCTGCGCCGGCACTATGCGCGCACGCTCGATATCTGGACGGAAAACTTCGAAGCGAAAGCCGAAGAAGCGAGAAAGCTCGTCGACGACGAGAAATTCCGGATCTGGCGCGTGTATCTTGCCGGCTGCGCGTATGCGTTCGAGCACGACGACGTGTCGATCTTCCAGATCGTGTGCCGCAAGGCCGGACGCAGCGCGAAAACGCTGCCGTGGTCGCGGCGCTACATGTACGAACATGCGCTGCCGCGCTAGGCGGCGCCTCACGCTGGGCATGCATGGGTGACGGCAGGACGCGGCGCAAGGCGCCGCCGGAACGACAGCAGCACGACGACGCCAACGGGTCGCACGCCGACGGACAATTCGACCTGTTCGGCGTGCCGACGCACGCCCCACGCGCGTCGCCTGCGAACGACGGTCGCTCCGCCAGCCCCGATGAGCACGTGATGCCGGACGCGCAAAAAGACGCGCAGCCGGCGCCGCCCGCCCGTACGACTTCCCGCCCCGCCGACGACGCGCCCGTACCGTCGTCCGGCCTGCTGTGGGACGAACCGTCCCCGCCGGCCGCTGCGCCGAAGAAAGGCCGCCGCAAGCGCGGCGTGCTTCCCGCGCCGATCCCGGCCGACGTGGCCGACGTGGCGGCCGGGCTGCCGCCGAACGTGCGGCTCGGTACGTCGTCGTGGTATTTCCCCGGCTGGAACGGCATCGTCTACGACGGCGATTTCGCGCAGACGAAGCTGTCGCGCGAAGGGCTCGAAGCGTATGGCGCACATCCGCTGCTGAAGAGTGTGAGCCTCGACCGGTCGTTCTACGGCCCGCTGTCGGTGGCCGATTACCTGCGCTACGCGCAACAGGTGCCTGACGATTTCCGCTTCGTCGTGAAGGCGCCGGCCGCGGTGACCGACGCGGTGATCCGCGGCCGGCGCGGCGAGCCGTCCGGGCCGAACCCGACCTTCCTCGATGCGCCGCTCGCGACCCGCGAATTCGTGCAGCCCTGTCTCGATGGGCTCGGCCGCAAGGCCGGCGTGCTCGTGTTCCAGTTCTCGCCGCTGCCCGATCAGTTGCTCGCGGAACCGGCCGCGCTGATCGACCGGCTCGCCGCGTTCTTCGCGGCGCTGCCGCCGCTGCCGCCGGACGCCGACGGCACGCGCTCGCGATCGAGATCCGCGACGCGAGCCTGCTCACGCCGCGCTTCATCCGTGCGCTGGCCGCGCTCGGCGTGCGCTACTGCGTCGGCCTGCACGCGCGGATGCCCGACCCGCTGCGCCAGGCCGCCGCGCTCGCGCTGCTCGACGGCGACGCGCCGGGCCCGCTGATCGTGCGCTGGAGCCTGCACGGCGGCTTCAAGTACGAACAGGCGAAAGCGAAATACGAGCCGTTCGACAAGCTCGTCGACGAGGATCCGGCCACGCGCTCGGCACTCGCCGAACTGGCCGCGCGCTATGCGCTGGCCGGGCAGCCGGTGATCATCACCATCAACAACAAGGCCGAAGGCTCCGCGCCGCTGTCGTGCATCGCGCTCGCGCGCGAAATCGCCGCCGCGTGCGCGCAGTCGCGCAACGAGGCGGCGTGACGCCGGTTGGCGCCGGTCATGCCCGCGCTTACGCGCCGCGCAGCGACTTCAGCCGATGCGAGAACTTCTGCCGGAATTTCGCGAGCTTCGGCCCGATCACGACCGAGCAATAGCCCTGCCCCGGGTTCCGCGCGTAATAGTTCTGGTGATAGTCCTCCGCCGGCCAGTAGTTGTCGTCGAGCGGCACGACCTGCGTGACGATCGGCTGGCCGAACACCTGTTCGCGCTCGAGTTCGCGGATCACGTCGAGCGCGGTGTCGCGCTGCGCATCCGAATGCGTGAACACGACCGACCGGTACTGCGTGCCGACGTCGTTGCCCTGCCGGTTCAACTGGGTCGGATCGTGCGTCGCGAAGAAGATCTCGAGGATCTCGCGATAGCCGATGCGCGCCGGATCGAACGTCACGTTGACGACTTCCGCGTGGCCCGTGTCGCCCTCGCAGATGTCGCGATAGCCGGGATTGCGCGTATGGCCGCCCGCGTAACCCGACTGGACGGCCGTCACGCCGTCGACGTCGAGAAACACGGCCTCCGTGCACCAGAAACACCCGCCTCCGAGCGTCGCGGTTTCAAGCATCTCGTTCCCCATGAAATCAGTCCCTCGTGGATGACGGCAGCCGGCGCGCGGGCGCCGGCGCCACCGTTTCGCGTCGCCGTGGCCTGCCCGCGACGCGGACGGCAACGGCACTTCGTCAAGTATCTCACTCGCGCGCGAACCTGGCAGATCGGCCAGGCGCCGCACGCGACCCGCCGCGGGTTTCTCGTCTACACTTAGGCACGCGCACGCGACGGCCAACCCGTCGCCCGCACAGCGTCCGATGCATGCCCGCCCCCGATGCCAACGACATCTGCCGGAACATCGATATGTACGCCTTAACAGACATCGCCTGCTTCGCAGGCCCGGTCGCCGATACGTCGATCGCACCATCGCGATGGCGCCTGCCCGTTTCGCGGCGGGCGCCGCGCGGCAGCCCTTCGCCATTTCCCGCTTTCACGACCTGATGCACGGCATCGCGCGCGTCGCCCTCGCGTGCCTGCTCCTGCCGAGCGCTCCGCCCGCATGATGCGCGCCGCGCGGCAACCGCAGCCTGCACGCCCGCCACGAAAGGCCGTGCGTCAGCGATCCGACACCATCGAGAGGACATCACCATGAGCATGCGGCCCGATCCGACGTTTCACGCTTCGCCCGAGCTCGCGATGCAGGCGCCGGCCGAAGCATTCGCGTATACGTTGTTGCTGAGCCCCGATTTTTCCAGACCCGACGCGCTCGCCGTGATCGACGTGAAGCCCGGTTCATCGACGTACGGCAAGATCGTGCATACGGTGACGATGCCGAACACCGGCGACGAGTTTCACCACTTCGGCTGGAATGCGTGTTCGTCGTCGCTGTCGCCGCTCACCGGCCATGCGTTCCTCGAGCGCCGCTTCCTGATCATCCCCGGCCTGCGCTCGTCGCGCATCTACGTGATCGACACGAAGCCGCATCCGACACAGGCACGGATCCACAAGATCATCGAGCCCGAAGAAGTGTTCGCGAAGACCGGCTATTCGCGGCCGCACACCGTGCACTGCGGCCCCGAGGGCATCTACGTGAGCACGCTCGGCGGCGCGGGCAAGGACGGCACCGACGGCGCGCCCGGCATCTTCATCATGGATTGCGAAACCTTCGACGTGCTCGGCCGCTGGGAGATCGACCGCGGCCCGCAGGACAAGCACTACGACTTCTGGTGGAACCTGCCGCGCGACTACATGGTGTCGAGCGAATGGGCGCTGCCGCCGCAATTCGAGAACGGGATCGTTCCCGAGGATCTGCTCGCGAACAAGTATGGGCACCGGCTGCATTTCTGGGACCTGCGCGCGCGACGCAACGTGCAGACGATCGATCTCGGCGCGCAGCACCAGATGGCGCTGGAGGTGCGGCCCGCGCACGACCCGGTGCGCGAATACGGATTCGTCGGCGTCGTGGTCGATACGACCAACCTCGAAGGTTCGATCTGGACCTGGTGGCGCGAAGGCGGCAAGTTCCATGCGAAGAAGACCGCGACGATCCCGGCCGAGCCGGCCGCCGCCGACGCGTTGCCGCCGCTGCTGCAAGGATTCGGCGCGGTGCCGCCGCTCGTGACCGACATCGACCTGTCGCTCGACGACCGGTTCCTGTACGTGTCGTGCTGGGGCACCGGCGAAATGCGCCAGTACGACGTGTCGGATCCGCACAACCCGGTGCTGGCCGGGTCGGTACGCATCGGCGGCATCGCGCGCCGTGCGCCGCACCCGAACGGCCGCACGTTCGCGGGCGGCCCGCAGATGGTCGAGATCAGCCGCGACGGCCGGCGCGTGTACTGGACCAACTCGCTCTATTCGACGTGGGACGATCAGTTCTATCCGGATGGCGTGCCGGCCGCGCAGGTGCTCGCGCACGCGGGGCCGGACGGCGGGCTGACGCTCGCCGACGACTACTGGGTCGAATTCCCCGACGGTTACCGCGCGCACCAGATCCGGCTCGAAGGCGGCGACTGCTCGACCGATTCGTTTTGCTATCCGTCGGTCAAGCGTTGAGCACCGGCCTTCACGTGCCGTTCGCGTGGTGGGCGGCCGTGCTCGCGAGCGGCGTGTATCACGGGCTGAACCCGGCGATGGGCTGGCCGCTCGCGGTGTCGAACGCGCTGATGACGCGCCGCGGCGCCGCGCTCGTCGCCGCGCTCGGCTATCTCGCGCTCGGTCATGCGCTCGCCGTCTTCGCGGTGATGCTGCCGTTCGGGCTGCTTGCAGCGCTGCTCGCCTGGCAGTCGGCGATCCGGATCGGTGCGAGCGCACTCGTGATCGGCTTCGGCGCAGGGCTGCTGATCCGGCGCCGGCATCCGCGGGCGCTGGCGCGGATTCCGCCGGCGCGGCTCGGCCTGTGGTCGTTCGCGGTCGCGCTCGCGCACGGCGCGGGGCTGATGCTCGTGCCGATCTACCTCGGCCTCTGCGGGCTCGACCGGGATGCGGGCCATCGCGCGGCCGCGAGGCTCGTCGATGCGCACCTCGGCATGGCGCTCGTCGTCGCGGCCGTGCACGCGGCCGCGATGATCGCCGCCGGTGGCGGGCTCGCGTGGCTCGTGTACCGCTATCTCGGGCTGAAGTTCGTGTCGCGGAGCTGGTTCAATCTGGATGCGGTATGGGCGTCGAGCCTGATCGTGACGGGCGCGTTGTCGCTCGGGCTGGCGACGGCGCGATAGCACGGGCGGCGATGCCGGGCGGGACAGCACGGCGGGCGTCGGCATGAACGGCCGCACCGTCGAAAAACGCGACAGAACGGCGCCGCCGGCCGCGCGCCGCAGTGTTCGCTACGTCACCCTGCCGTCGCGCTGCGCCGCCGGAGCAGGCCCGGCGGCCCCGATTCCGCTAAAATCGGGCCATGCGCACCCCTTCTTCATCGACCGCCTCGTCGCCTTTCGTCCGCCGCGCCCGTCACACCCGTGGCGTGTCGCGCCCGCCCGTTCCGTTCCGGATGGCTGCCCGATGAGCCACGCCAATCCGCCGGATTTCGACTCGGCCGCCTTCCGGCAGGCGCTCGGCCAGTTCGCGACGGGCGTGACGGTGATCACGACGCAGGCGCCGTCCGGCCAGCTGATCGGCATCACCGCCAGCTCGTTCAATTCGGTGTCGCTCGATCCGCCGCTCGTGCTGTGGAGCCTCGCGCACAAATCGGCGTCGACGCCCGTGTTCCGCGGCAACAGCCATTACGTGGTGAACGTGCTCGCGGCGTCGCAGCTCGACCTGTGCAAACGCTTCTCGACCTACAAGGGCGACCGCTTCGAAGGGATCGCGCACGCGGCCGGCAACTCGGGAATGCCCGTGCTCGACGGCGCGCTCGCGTGGTTCGAATGCCACAACCGCAGCCGCTACGACGAAGGCGACCACGTGATCTTCGTCGGCGAAGTGGAACGCTGCGGCGTGCGCGCGGTATCGGAAACGGCACCGCCGCTCGTGTTCCACGGCGGCGGCTTCCACGGCCTCACACCGCTTTGATCGCCCCCGTGCGCGCCAGGCCGACCGGCGCGCCGGCTTCGTCCTTCAGCGTCTGCAGCACGATGTTCGAACGGATGTCCATCACGCCCGGCGCCTTGTAGAGCCGGTTCAGCACGAAATCCGAATAGTGCTTGAGGTTGTGCGCGAGCACGCGCAGCAGATAGTGGCTCTCGCCCGTCACGACGAACGCGCCGACCACCTCCGGCCATTCGCGCAGCGCTTCCGCGAAGCGCTCGTGCCATTGATTCTCTTCGTTGCGCATCGACACCTGCACGAACGCCTCGAGCTCGAAGCCGAGCTTCTCGCGGCTCAGGCACGCGCGATAGTGCTCGATCACGCCCTGCTCCTCGAGCAGGCGCATGCGGCGCAGGCAGGCGGATGGCGAAAGCGAGATGCGTTCGGCCAGGTCGAGATTGCTGATTCTGCCCTCCTCCTGCAGTACCGCCAGAATCCGGCAGTCGGTGGCATCGAGCGTGATCGCGTGCATTTTTGGTCCCCGTTTTCCCTCTGAGTCGAATTATCTGCCAATCCGGCGGATTGTCCATGTTTATTTCGCAAGCACTTTCTGCGAGCGTCCACCTATCATTCGAATGATCGACTCACGATTCGTCACGCCATGGACACACTCTGGGACATCTCGCCGCCCGTCAGCCCCGCCACCCCCGTGTGGCCGGGCGATACGCCGGTTTCCGTCGAACGCGTGTGGCGGATGGAGGCCGGTTCGCCGGTCAACGTCGCACGCCTGACGCTGTCGCCGCACACGGGCGCGCACTGCGACGCGCCGCTGCACTACGACGCCGACGGCGCGCCGATCGGCGCGGTGCCGCTCGACACCTATCTCGGCCCGTGCCGCGTGATCCATTGCATCGGCGCATCGCCGGTCGTACAGCCGGCCGACGTCGCGGCCGCGCTCGACGGCGTGCCGCCGCGCGTGCTGCTGCGCACGTACGAGCACGCCAGCGTCGAGCAGTGGGACAGCGATTTCTGCGCGGTCGCGCCCGACACCGTCGACCTGCTCGCCGCGCACGGCGTGAAGCTGATCGGCATCGATACACCGTCGCTCGATCCGCAGGAATCGAAGACCATGGATGCGCATCGCCGCGTGCGTGCGCACCGGATGGCGATCCTCGAAGGAATCGTGCTCGACGACGTGCCGGCCGGCGACTACGAACTGATCGCGCTGCCGCTGAAATTCGCGACGCTCGACGCGAGCCCCGTGCGCGCGGTGCTGCGCGCACTGCCCGCGCGGGCTTCCTCGCAGGCTTCCTGATTACCCGACCTACGACCCCCATCATGATGATCAAGACCCGTGAAGACGCGCTCGCGCTCGACCGCGACGACCCGCTCGCCCCGCTGCGCGACCAGTTCTCGCTGCCCGACGGCGTGATCTACCTCGACGGCAACTCGCTCGGCGCGCAGCCGCGCGCGTCGGCTGCCCGCGCGCAGCAGGCGATCGGCGCCGAATGGGGCGAAGGCCTGATCCGCAGTTGGAACACGGCCGGCTGGTTCGCGCTGCCGCGCCGCCTCGGCGACAAGCTCGCGACGCTGATCGGCGGCGCGCCCGGCGAGACGGTCGTCACCGACACCATCTCGATCAACCTGTTCAAGCTGCTCTCGGCGATGCTGCGCCACCAGGCCGAGCGTGCGCCCGAGCGCCGCGTGATCGTGTCGGAACGCTCGAACTTCCCGACCGACCTGTACATCGCGCAAGGGCTGATCGAGCAGCTCGGCGGCCACTACGAGTTGCGCCTGATCGACGATCCGGCCGACCTGCCCGACGCGCTCGGCGCGGACACGGCCGTCGCGATGATCACCCACGTGAACTACCGCACCGGCTACATGCACGACATGCCAGCCGTCACGCAGCTCGTGCACGACGCGGGCGCGCTGATGCTGTGGGATCTCGCGCACTCGGCCGGCGCGGTGCCGGTCGACCTGAACGGCGCACGCGCGGACGGCGCGGTCGGCTGCACGTACAAGTACCTGAACGGCGGCCCCGGCTCGCCCGCGTTCGTGTGGGTGCCGCAACGCCATCTCGCGCATTTCTCGCAGCCGCTGTCGGGCTGGTGGGGCCACCGTGCACCGTTCGCGATGCAGCCGGGCTTCGCGCCCGATCCGGGCATCGCGCGCTTCCTGTGCGGCACGCAGCCGATCGTGTCGATGTCGATGGTCGAATGCGGGCTCGACGTATTCCTGCAGACCGACATGCAGACGATCCGCCGCAAGTCGCTCGCGCTGACCGACGCGTTCATCGCGCTCGTCGAGGAACGCTGCGCGGGCCTGTCGCTGAAGCTCGTCACGCCGCGCGCGCATCACCAGCGCGGCTCGCAGGCGAGCTTCGAGCATCCGCACGGCTACGAAGTGATGCAGGCGCTGATCGCGCGCGGCGTGATCGGCGACTACCGCGAGCCGTACGTGCTGCGCTTCGGCTTCACGCCGCTCTATACGCGCTTCGCCGACGTATGGGACGCGGTCGAGACGTTGCGCGACATCCTCGCCACCGACGCGTGGAAGGCGCCCGAGTTCGCCGAACGCGGCGCGGTGACCTGAGCGGTTTTGCGCGGCGCGCCGCCGGTGCATGCGGCGCGCGCGCCGCGCGTTCGTCATTCAAATCTGGAGAAAGTCGTGAATTCTGGTCATATGCAGCCCCCCGGCGGCGACGCGCCGGCAGGCTGTCCGTTCTCGGGCGCACGTGCGGCCCAGCCGGCGCAAGCCGCGCACGAAGCGCCGCACGTGCCGGGCGATGCCGCTGAAGGCGGCTGGCACGACGCGCAGCTCGATTTCTCGAAGTCGATGAGCTACGGCGACTACCTGTCGCTGAATGCGATCCTCGACGCGCAGCATCCGCTGTCGCCCGATCACAACGAGATGCTGTTCATCATCCAGCATCAGACGAGCGAGCTGTGGATGAAGCTCGCGCTGTTCGAGCTGCGCGGCGCGCTCGATGCGGTGCGCGCCGACGCGCTGCCGCCCGCGTTCAAGATGCTCGCGCGCGTGTCGCGCATCCTCGAGCAACTGGTGCAGGCGTGGAACGTGCTGTCGACGATGACGCCGTCCGAGTATTCGGCGATGCGGCCGTATCTCGGCCAGTCGTCGGGCTTCCAGTCGTATCAGTATCGCCAGCTCGAATTCCTGCTCGGCAACAAGAACGCGCGGATGCTGCAGCCGCATGCGCACCGGCCCGACATCCTCGAACAGGTGCGCGCGACGCTCGAGGCGCCGTCGTTCTACGACGAGGTCGTGCGCCTGCTCGCGCGGCGCGGGTTCCCCATCGCGCCCGAGCGGCTCGATCGCGACTGGACGCAGCCGACGCGTCACGACGAAACGGTCGAGGCCGCGTGGCTCGAGGTCTATCGTCATCCGCAGCAGCACTGGGAGCTGTACGAGATGGCCGAGGAACTGGTCGATCTCGAGGATGCGTTCCGCCAGTGGCGCTTCCGTCACGTGACGACGGTGGAGCGCATCATCGGCTTCAAGCAGGGCACCGGCGGCACGAGCGGCGCGCCGTACCTGCGCAAGATGCTCGACGTCGTGCTGTTCCCAGAACTCTGGCACGTGCGCACCACGCTGTAACGCACGTCGCTCGGGCGCCGTCACGACGACGTCCGAGCGAGCTCCTCCCCTTCGCGCGGCGGCGCATGCGCGCGCGACAGCCGCGGAATGTGCCGCCGCACCGCAAGCAGCGCGACGCAGACCACGCCCATCGCAACGGCCAGCATCGTCAGGTAGGCACCCGCGCCGCCCGCCGTGATCACGATCGCGCCCGCGAATGCGCTGAGGATCGCGCCGAGCCGGCCGAACGCGAGCGCACTCGCGGTGCCCGTCGCGCGCACGGCCGTGGGGTAGATGTACGCGCACAGCGCATACATCGTCGACTGCACCGCATTGACGAACAGCCCGTGCAAGCCGAGCCCGACGATCAGCCAGCCCGTATGGCGGCTCGCATCGACGCCCATCAGCCACACCGCGCTCGCCGCGCCGCCGATGCTGCACAGCACGAGCGGCCAGCGCGACCCCGCATGCGCGATCGCCCACGCGCACAGCAGCGCGCCGACCACGCCGCCGAGGTTGTACGCGGTGAGTCCCGAGCCCGCGACCGACACGCTCAACCCGCTCGCCGCGAGCATCGTCGGCAGCCAGCTGAACGCCGCATACACGGCGAGCAGGCACATGAAGAACGCGCACCACAGCGCGATCGTGTCGCGCGCGTGGCCGCTCGCGAACAGTGCGCCGAAGCCGCCGCGGCTGCCGGGCGCGTGGGCGTCCTTCGTATCGGTGAACACGGTGCCGGGCGCGACCGGCCGCTGCATTCGCGCGAGCAGCGCGCCGAGTTCCGGCCAGCGTGCGGGGCGCCGCGCGAGATAGCGCGGCGATTCGGGCAACGCGCGCACGAGCACGAAGCCGAACACGAGCGGCAGCGCACCGCCCGCGAAGAACAGCCCGCGCCAGCCGTAGCGCGGCAGCACCTCGTGCGCGAACAGGCCGGCCAGCATCCCGCCGAGCGGCACGCAGACGATCGTCGCGGTCACCATCATCGTGCGGCGCCGCGCGGGCGTGTATTCGGCGGTCATCGTGGTGGCCGTCGGCAGCGCGCCGCCGATCCCGAGCCCTGCACAGAAGCGCAGCATCGCGATCGTCGCGACGTCGGGCGCGAACCCGATCGCACAGGTCGCGATGCCGAACAGGAACACGCTGCCGATCACGGCCTGGCGGCGGCCGAAGCGATCCGCGACGATCCCCGCGCACGCGCTGCCGATACCCATTCCGATCAGCCCCGCCGCGACGGCCGGCGCGAACGCGCCACGCGTGATGCCCCATTCGCGGATCAGCACGGGAATCGCGAAACCGATCAGTTGGCCGTCGAAGCCGTCGAGCACGATCGCGAGCGCGGCGAGCAGCACCACGCCGCGCTGCATCGCCGTGAACGGCCCGTCGTCGAGCGTCGTGCCGACGTCGACCGACGGCGGCAGCCGTCCGTCCAGCGGGTCGCGCGTGCTCATGCGACCTCCCGGGCGCCGCACGTCGGCGGCAACGTGCGCGAACGGCGCGCGGCAAGACAACGGTATTCGATGGCTTTCATGGCGCCTCCTGTTGTCCGGGCTGGCGCACACGCGTGCCCGGATCTCGTACTGCGCAGCCGGCCGGTGCGCATGCATCGGCGCCGGCGTCCTGTCCTGCCTTTCACGATCCGGCGCCATCGCCCCGCGTGCGCGGCATCCGTCTCGTCACGCGGCGCCAGCCGGCCGCCGGCCTGCTGCTCAGTTCGTCCGTGCGTCGATCAGCCGGACGAGCGCGAGCAGCGTCTCGGCATGCGGCACCGCGACGCCCGCTTCGCGCGCGGCCGCGACGACCTTGCCGTTGATCGCGTCGATCTCGGTGCGGCGGCCCGCGAGCACGTCCTGCAGCATCGACGGGCGATGGCCGCGATGTTCGAGGATCGCATGCTCGACGTTGCGCGCAATGCGTTCGCCGTCGACCGCAATGCCCTTCGCGCGCGCGACGGCGGCAGTCTCGGCCGCGATCGCCAGCGCGAGCCGCGGCCCGTCGTGATGACGGCCAAGCTGATCGACGGTGCAGCCCGTCGCCGCGCACAGCGTGTTGAGCGCCGCATTGAACGCGACCTTCTCCCAGATCGCGGCCCACACGTCGGGATCGAGCGTGCACGCGAGCCCCGCGCGCGACAACGCGTCGGCCACGGCCGTCGCGAACGGGCGCGCCGCGCCGTCGGCCGTCATCATGCGGATCGTGCCGGCGCCGTGCGAGCGCACGTGCGCGGGGCCGGCCGCATCGGCCGGCCACGTCGTCACGCCGACCAGGATGCGCTCGATCGGTACGAACGCATTCAGCGTCTCGACGTTGCCGAGCCCGTTCTGCAGCGTCAGCACGAACGTGCCCGCCGTCAGCAGCGCACGCACGCCGTCGAGCGCCGCCCGCGTGTGCAGCGATTTCGTGAAAACGATCAGGAGGTCGAACGGTGTGTCGGGCGCGGCGGCCGCGTGCGCGTTCGCGACTTCCGGCCGCACGGCCTGCAGCGTGCGAATGCGCCGCTCGCCGCGATCGTCGTCGATGCGCAGCCCGTCGCGACGGATGGCATCGAGATGCGTATCGTTCACGTCGATCAGCGTGACGGCTTCGCCGCTTTCGGCGAGCCGCCCGCCGAACAGCGAGCCCATCGCGCCCGCGCCCAGAATCGCGATCCTCATCGTCGGCAGCCTCGTCAGAACGGATAGTGGCGCGGCGCCGTCTGCACGGTGATCCAGCGCAGGTCGGTGAACGCGGCGATGCCGGCCTGGCCGCCGAAGTGGCCGAAGCCGCTGTCCTTCACGCCGCCGAACGGCATCTGCGCCTCGTCGTGCACGGTCGGGCCGTTCACGTGACAGATGCCCGATTCGATGCGCGCGGCGATACGCAGCGCCCGCGCGACGTCGCGGCTGAACACGGCCGACGCCAGCCCGAACGCGTTGTCGTTCGCGCAGCGGATCGCGGCGTCCTCGCCGTCGACGCGCACGATACCCTTCACCGGGCCGAACGATTCTTCCGCATAGATGCGCATCGCCGGCGTCACGTGATCGAGCAGCGTCGCGGGAAACAGCGTGCCGTCGGCCTTGCCGCCGCACAGCAGCGTCGCGCCGTGCGCGAGCGCATCGTCGATCAGCGCGTTGCAGCGCTCGACGGCCTTCGCGTCGATCAGCGAACCGAGCACGACGGGCCCGTGGCGCGGGTCGCCGAGCGGCAGCGATGCGGCCTTGGCGGCAAGCTTCGCTGCGAAAGCATCGGCGATCGATGCGTCGACGACGATGCGCTCCGTCGACATGCAGATCTGCCCGGAATTCGCGAATGCGCCGAATGCGGCCGCGTCGACCGCCGCGTCGAGATCGGCATCGTCGAGCACGACGAACGGCGCCTTGCCGCCGAGTTCCAGCACCGACGGTTTCAGATGGCGCGCGCATGCTTCGGCGACGATCCGCCCGACCCGGGTCGAGCCGGTGAAATTCACGCGGCGCACGGCCGGATGCGCGATCAATGCGTCGACGACGGCGCCCGCGTCGTCGGGCGCGTTCGTCACGAAGTTGACGACGCCCGGCGGCAGCCCGGCCTCCTGCAGCGCCTCGACGACCAGCCCGTGCGTGACGGGGCACAGTTCCGAGCCTTTCAGCACGACCGTGTTGCCGCATGCGAGCGGCAGCGCGAGCGCGCGCGTCGCGAGAATCACCGGCGCATTCCACGGCGCGATGCCGAGCACGACGCCGGCCGGCTGCCGCACGCCCATCGCGAGCGAGCCGGGCACGTCGGACGGGATCAGCGCGCCGCCGACTTGCGTGGTGAGCGACGCGGCCTCGACGAGCCCGCTCGCCGCGAGCTTCACGTTGAAGCCGGCCCACAGCGCGGAGGCGCCCGTCTCGGCCGCCATCGCGGCGACGAACTGCTCGTGTTTCGCTTCGAGCGCGGCGGCCGCCTTCAGCAGCAATGCGCGTCGCGCGCCGGGGCCGAGCACGGCCCATTCGGGAAACGCACGCGCGGCCGCGTCGGCCGCCGCGCACGCATCGTCGACGGTGCCCGCAGGCGCGACCGACGCGATTTCGCCGTCGAGCGGGTTGCGGCGCACGAAGGTCGCGCCGCCGGACGAGTGGCGGCGTTCGCCGCCGATCAGCATCGCTACGGTTTGCATGGCATCTCCGGAAAGACACGCGCGGCGCGTCAGGCAATCTCGACTTCGACGACGACCGGCGTCGCGGCCCGCAGCGCGTCGGTCAGCGTGTCGCGCAGGCGTGCGGCGTCGGCGACGCGCACGCCGCGGCAGCCCATCCCTTGCGCGAGCGCGACGAAATCCAGGTCGGGCAGATCGGTGCCCTGCACCGGATCGCCGGGGCCGAAGCCGAACACGGGCGCGAAGTCCTGCAGCGCCGCGTAACGCCGGTTGTTCAGGATCACGAACGTGATCGGCAGCTTCAGCTGCGCGGCGCTCCACAGCGCCTGGATCGAGTACAGACTCGAGCCGTCGCCGATCAGCCCGATCACGCGCCGGCCCGGCTGCGCGAGCGCGACGCCGACGGCGGCCGGCATCCCGTAGCCCAGGCCGCCGCTGTCCATCGTGTAGAACGTGCCGCTGCGCGTGAACGGCAGATGTTCCTGCATCACCGACCGCGCGCTCGGCGCCTCCTCGACGACGATGTCCTGCGCGTCGCGCACGTCGGCGAGCGTCTGCAGCGCGAACGCGACCGACATGCGCTCGCCGGCGGCGGGCGTGTCGACACGGACGTGCGGCGGGCGCAGCGCGGGCATCGGCCGCTCGGGCGGCGCGGGCCGCGTCAGCAGATCGCGCGCGGCGAGCCGCAGGTTGCCGACGACCGCATCGCCCGACGGTGTCCACGCGGCGACGCCCGGATCGTCGACGAGCTGCACGAGCATCGCGCCCGGCGGCACGTGCGGACCGAAGCCTTCGATGTGATAGGTGAACGCGGGCGCGCCGAACGCGAACACGAGATCGTGCCCGGCGAGCCGCGCGACGATCTTCTCGCGGATCGCGGGCAGGAAGCCGGCGAACAGCGGATGGTCCTCGGGAAAGCTGCAGCGCCCCGACATCGGCGCGACGTACACGCGCGCACGATGCCGCTCGGCGAGACGCACGGCGTCGTCCCACGCCCCCGCGCGATCGACGGCCGCGCCGACCACGAACGCCGGGCGCCGCGCGGCGTCGAGCGCGTCGCCGAGCCGCGCGAGCGCGTCGGGATCGGGCCGCACGATACTGCTGACGTCGCGCCGCGGCAGCCGTTCGGCCGGCTGGTCCCAGTCGTCGACCGGGATGGACACGAACACGGGGCCGCGCGGCTCCTGCATCGCGATACGGTACGCACGCGCGATCGCGGCCGGCACGTCCTGCGCGCGAGCGGGCTCGATGCTCCATTTCACGTACGGCTTCGGCAGCTCGGCGGCCTGCGTCGCGCCGAGGAACGGATCGAACGGCAGAATCGCGCGCGCCTGCTGGCCTGCGGTGACGATCAGCGGCGTGCGGTTCTTGAACGCGGTAAACAGGTTGCCCATCGCGTTGCCGACGCCCGCCGCCGAATGCAGGTTGACGACCGCTGCATTGCCGGTGGCCTGCGCATGGCCGTCGGCCATCCCGACCACGACGGCTTCGTGCAGGCCGAGCACGTAGCGGAAATCGTCGGGGAAGTCGCGAAACATCGGCAGCTCGGTCGAGCCGGGATTGCCGAACACGCGGTCGATGCCGAACTGGCGAAACAGGTCGATGACGGCATCGCGAACGGTGATCGATACGGCGGATTGGGACGGGGTGCCGGACATGCTCGGGCGTCTCCTCGATGGCTTGGCGGTTTCCACAGTATCGAAGCGCAAGCCATTCGCGGATACTGTATTTTCTGCGAAAAGCCATTACGTCCCGGCATGACTTTCGATCTCCGACAATTGCGTGCGTTCACGACGATCGTCGCGTGCGGCAGCCTCGGCCGCGCGGCCGACGCGCTGCACGTCACGCAGCCGGCGCTGAGCCGGATCCTGAAGCGGCTCGAGGAGCAGGTCGGCGCGCCGCTGTTCGAGCGCCATTCGAAGGGCGTGCAGCTCACCGCGTTCGGCGAAGCGTTGCTGCCGCACGCGACGCTGCTGCAGCACGAGGCCGAGCATGCGCGCGAGGAACTGGACGCGATGCGCGGGTTCGCGAAGGGCACGATCAAGGTCGGCACGGTGGGCAGCATCGCGAGCCTCGTGCTGCCGGTCGCGGTCGGCCGCGTGCTCGACCGCTGGCCGAACCTGCGCGTCGAAATCATCGAAGGCGTGTGGGACCGGCTCGCGCAAGGGCTGGTCAAGCACGAGATCGACCTCGCGCTGTCCGCGCACGGGCCCGATACCGACGAGATCGTCGCGATTCCCGAATGCCGCTGGGAAGATCGCAGCCATATCGTTGCGGCGCCGCACCATCCGCTGCGCGCACTCGGCCGCGCGCCGACGCTCGCCGATACGCTGCACGCGCGCTGGGCGATTCCGCCGCGCGGCACCGCGCCGTTCGACCATATGCGTGCGACCTTCGACGCACACGGCCTCCCGCTGCCCGACATCGCGGTCGAGACGCGCTCGGTCACGACGCTGAAAAGCTTGGTCGCGCATGCGGGATTCCTCTGCTGGATGGCCGAGCCAATGTACGGCGCCGAACGGCGCGCCGGCACGATCGACACGCTGCCCGTGCGCGAAGTCGTCGCGGTGCGCACGCTCACCGCATTCAGGCGCCGCCACGGGATCCTGCCGGGGCCGGCCGGCAAGCTGCTCGACGAACTCGTCGCGCTCACGCGCGAAGGGCGCTGACGCTTTTTCCGCCAGCTGCGTCGCGCCTGCCCGCATGCCCGCCCGCGTGCCCGCCCCGCCCGCGCCGCAGCGCACCATCGAAATGCCGTGTCCCCGCCTTGACTTTCGTTCGCCCGAATACGATCATTCGCTCACATAAAGAGCAAATGATCGTATTCGACAGGATAGACAGGCAGGAACAGGAGACACCGCATGAGCGACTCGCCCTCCGCCCGCACGCCCGTGCTGCTGCACATCGGCGCGGGCTCGTTTCACCGCGCGCACCAGGCGTGGTATCTGCATCGCGTGAACGCGGCCGTGCCGGCCGACGAACGCTGGTCGCTGACCGTCGGCAACATTCGCGACGACATGCGCGCGACGATGGACGCGCTCGCCGCGCAACATGGCGCGTACACGCTCGAAACCGTCACGCCGCAAGGCGAGCGCGCCTACGAGACGATCCGCTCGATCACGCGCGTGCTGCCGTGGTCGATCGATCTCGCCGCGCTGATCGACGCCGGCGCCGATCCGGCTTGCCGGATCGTGTCGTTCACC
Organism: Burkholderia sp. MSMB1072; assembly: GCF_001524725.1. Classification (NCBI taxonomy): domain Bacteria; kingdom Pseudomonadati; phylum Pseudomonadota; class Betaproteobacteria; order Burkholderiales; family Burkholderiaceae; genus Burkholderia; species Burkholderia sp. MSMB1072. Next base: position 25,102 of record NZ_LOYC01000071.1, on the reverse strand, counting down.
GTCACCGAAGGCGGCTACTACCTCGACGAACACGACCGGCTCGACCTCGCGAACGCCGATGTCGCCGCCGACCTGCAGGGCGCGCGCACCACGCTGTACGGTGCGCTCGCGGCGCTGCTCGCCGAACGCGTGCGGCGCGGCGCCGGCCCGCTCACGCTGCAAAGCTGCGACAACCTGCGCAACAACGGCGCACGCTTTCGCGCGGGGATGCGCGAATTCCTCGAACGGCGCGGCGAAACGGCTCTCGTCGCGTGGTTCGATGCGAACGTCGCGACGCCCAGCGCGATGGTCGATCGCATCACGCCGCGCCCGACCGCCGACGTGCGCAAGCGCGTACGCGCGGCCACCGGCGTCGACGACGCGTGCCCGGTGATGGGCGAATCGTTCATCCAGTGGGTGATCGAGGATCGTTTCGCGGCCGGCCGGCCGCGCTGGGAGCTAGCCGGCGCGGAACTCGTCGACGACGTGCATCCGTACGAGGAAGCGAAGATCCGCATCCTCAACGCGACCCACAGCTGCATTGCATGGGCCGGCACGCTGGCGGGCCATACGTATATCCACGAAGGCACGCACGACGCGGCGATCCGTCGCTTCGCGCACGACTACGTGACGCAGGACGTGATCCCGTGCCTGACGCCGAGCCCGCTCGATCTCGCGCGCTACCGCGACGTCGTGCTCGAGCGCTTCGGCAACCCGTACGTGCTCGACACGAACCAGCGCGTCGCGGCCGACGGCTTCTCGAAGATCCCCGGCTTCATCGCGCCGACGCTCGTCGAATCGTTCGCGCGCGGCGCCGCGCCGGTCGCCACCGCCGTGCTGCCCGCGCTGTTCCTGCGCTTTCTCGAGCGCTGGGCACGCGGCACGCTGCCGTATGCGTACCAGGACGGCGTGATGGACGAAAGCGCCGCGCGTGCGATCGTCGACGCCGACGACCCGGTCGTCGCGCTGTGCACCGACCGCGCGCTGTGGGGGTCACTGGCCGGCAACGCCGCGCTGCTCGACGCGTTGCGCGCCGGGCTCGCGCGCGTCGACGCATGGCTCGCCGCGCGCTGACGACGCGCGCGCCGGCGCCCGGCCGCGCAGCCGGGCGAACCCGCTTGGCACATGCCGCGCGGCACGGCTAAAGTAGCGGCTCCTCTCTGACGGAACGGATCGCACATGTATCTCGGCATCGACCTCGGCACCTCGGAAGTGAAGGTGCTGCTGCTCGCCCCGGACGGCGCGGTCGTCGGCACCGCCGGCTCGCCGTTCACGGTGTCGCGACCGCATCCGCGCTGGGCCGAACAGCATCCGGACGACTGGTGGCAAGGCACGCTCGCCGCGCTCGCGACACTGCGCGAGCGACACCCCCAGGCGTTCGCGCAGGTGCGCGGCATCGGCCTGTCGGGCCAGATGCACGGCGCGGTGCTGCTCGGCCGCGACGATCGCGTGCTGCGCCCCGCGATCCTGTGGAACGACATGCGCAGCGCCGACGAATGCGCGCTGCTCACCGAGCGCGCACCCGATCTCCATGCGCTGGCCGGCAACCTCGCGATGCCCGGCTTCACCGCGCCGAAACTGCTGTGGGTCGCGAAGCACGAACCCGACGTGTTCGCCGCAACCGCATGCGTGCTGATGCCGAAGGACTACCTGCGATTCCGGCTGACCGGCGCGAAAGTGTCGGACCCGTCGGACGCGGCCGGCACGCTGTGGCTCGACGTTGCACGCCGCGACTGGTCCGATGCGCTGCTCGCCGCGTGCGGGATGACACGCGAGCAGATGCCGCGCATCGTCGAGGGCAACGCGCCGTCCGGCACGCTGCGCGCGGACGTCGCACGCGAGCTCGGGCTGTCGGAAGCCGTCCCGGTCGCGGGCGGCGGCGGCGACAACGCGACGAGCGCGCTCGGCATCGGTGCGATCCACGCGGGCGACGGCTTCGTGTCGCTCGGCACGTCCGGCGTGCTGAGCGTGGTCGGCGACCGCTTCATGCCGAATCCCGCCTCGGCCGTGCATGCGTTCTGCCATGCGATTCCCGATCGCTGGCAATTGATGAGCGTCGTGCTGTCGGCCGCGAGCTGCCTGCGCTGGGTCTGCAAGCTGACCGGTACCGACGAGCCCGCGCTGCTCGCCGAAGTCGCGGCGCTCGACGCCGACGCGCTCGCCGCGGCGCCGCTGTTCCTGCCCTACCTGTCGGGCGAACGCACGCCGCACAACGATCCGTACGCACAAGGCGCGTTCTTCGGGATGACGCACGCGACCGAGCGTGCGCACCTCGGCTATGCGGTGCTCGAAGGCGTGACGCTCGGCCTCGCCGACGGCCTCGACGCGCTGCATGCGGCCGGCGTCGAAACCGACCAGTTGTCGCTGATCGGCGGCGGCGCGCGCAGCGCGTTCTGGGCGCAACTGATCGCGGACGCGCTGAACGTGCGCACGCGCCAGATCGGCGGCGGCGAAACGGGCGCGGCGCTCGGCGCGGCACGGCTCGGGTGGCTAGCCGTCGGCGGCGATCCGCAGACGGTGCTGACCAAGCCGCCGGTGCGCGCCGAATACGCACCGGACGCCGCCCGCCATGCGCGGCTGCGCGAGCGCCTCGATGCGTTCCGTACGCTGTACCGTCACGTGCGGCCGTTGTACGAACCGTCGCGCGCACGGCTCGCGTAGGCGCCGCGCACGCACGGCCGCCCGCCGGCCGTGCGTGCGACATGCGGTACAGTGGATGCCGTCATGCGGCCCGCCGGCCGGCCCACGGGGCGGCCCCCCAGATCCGAACCGAATCGCTATCGTGTCCAAGTCCTCAGAAAAACTCGATCTCGCCACGCGCGCCGCGTGGCTCTATTACGTCGCGGGCGACACGCAGAACGAAATCGCCGAAAAACTGCAGGTGTCGCGCCCCGTCGCGCAGCGCCTCGTCGCGTTCGCGGTCGAGAAGAACCTGATCCGCGTGCGCGTCGATCACCGGCTCGCCGACTGTCTCGATCTCGGCGCGCAGCTGTCGAAACGCTACGGCCTCGCGATGTGCGAAGTCGTGCCCGTCGACGCCGATGCGCCCGACGCGATCGACCGCAAGCTCGCGGTCGCCGGCGCGCAGGTGATGGAGCGCTACCTGAACGAAACGCGGCCGATGGTGATCGCGGTCAGCAGCGGCCGAACGCTGAAGGCCGCGGTCGCGCAGATCGCGCAGATCGACCGCCCGCAGCACCGGCTCGTGTCGATGGTCGGCGCGATCGCGGCCGACGGCTCGTCGAACCGCTACGACGTCGCGCAGTACATCTCCGAGAAAACCGGCAGCAAGCATTTCCTGCTGCCCGCGCCGCTGTTCGCCGACAGCGACGCCGAGCGCGCGCAGTGGTGCAATCACCGGCTGTACCGGATCGTCGAGGCGCTGTCGGGCGAGGCGGACGTCGCGTTCGTCGGGATCGGCAACATCGGTCCGCACTGCCCGCTCTACGAAGACGGCTTCATCACCGAGCAGGAGCGCGACGAGATGACCGCGCTCGGCGCGGTGGCCGAACTGCTCGGCGTGCCGATCGACGCGCACGGCACGCAGATCACCGTGTCGACGAGCGCACGCGTGACGAGCGTCGCGCTCGCCACGCCGCCGAAGCGGCCGACGATCGCGTTCGCCGGCGGCCCGAAGAAACACGACGCGGTGATTGCCGCGCTGCGCGGCGGCTGGCTGTCGGGGCTCGTCACCGACGAAACCTGCGCGCGCGCCGCGCTCGCCGCGAAGGCGGCCTGACGCCGCCGTCGCACGCGCCGGCTCAGGCCGCGCCCGGCGCCGGAAACGCATGCCGGCGTGCACGCCACGCGCCGACCCATGCCAGCGCCAGCAGCGCGACGAGCACCCACGGAATCGCGCCGGCGCCCGTCGCGCCGAGCAGCATCCCGCCCGCGATGCCGCCGCCGGCGATCGCCAGATTCCACACCGTCACGAGCATCGACTGCGCGACGTCGGCCGATTCGCCCGCCGCGTTCGCGGTGGCCGTCTGGAACAGCGTCGGCGCGCCGCCGAACGCGAGCCCCCACAGCACGACGCCCGCATAGACGGTCGTCATCCCGGAACCGGCGCCGAGCATCGCCGCCGCCAGCGCGAACAGCGCGATGCTCGCGAGCGTGAGGCGTCGCTGCGCGGCGCCGATCCATGCGCCCGTCAGCGCGATGCCGAAGAGCGACGCGACGCCGAACACGAACAGCACCACATCGACCTGCGTACCCATCCGCACGCCCGCGAGGAACGGCGCGACGTACGTGTACAGCATGTTGTGCGCGAGCACGTACGCGAACATCACCGTCAGCACCGGGCGCACGCCGGGCAGCGTCATCACGCCGAGCACCGGCTCGCGCGCGCCGGCCTGCTGGCCCGGATAGTCGGGTACGCGCATGCGGATCCAGCCGATCAGCGCGAGCGCCGCGGCCGAAATACCGGCGAACGCGATGCGCCAGCCGAACGTCGCGCCGAGCGCGGTGCCGGCCGGAATGCCGATCGACATCGCCGCCGGTATGCCGAGCATCGCGACCGCGATCGCGCGGCCGCGCAGCGACGGGTCGACCATCCGGCTCGCATAGCCGGCCAGCAGCGCCCACAGCAGTCCGGCCGACATCCCCGCGACGAACCGGGCCGCAAGCGTGAGCGCGTAATACGGCGACGCGGCCGTCAGCGCGTTCGACACGACGAAGCCTGCCAGCGCCGCGAGCAACAGGCGGCGCCGGCGCATCGCGCGCGTCGCGGCGACGAGCGGAATCGCCGCGACGATCGAGCCGAGCGCGTAGGCGGTCACCAGTTGGCCGATCAGCGCCTCGGTCACGCGCAGGTCGGCGCTCATCGGCGGCAGCAGGCCGGCCGGCAGCGCTTCGGTGAGCACCGTGATGAAGCCGGCGGTGGCCAGCGCAAGCAGGTTCGCGACAGGCAGGTGAGCACGGGCCGGCGTGGACGGATCGGCAGCCCGATCGACGGCGCGGCTGGAGACGGATATGCACTCGCTCATTGCGCACTCCGGTCGTCGACGCCATACACCGCATCGCGCACGTCGGTGACGATGCGCCCGTGCATCCCTTCGTACAACGTATTGGTCAGCGCCACCACCGTCAGCCCGGCCGCCCGGTCGACGAACCACGCATGCCCGTAGGCGCCGCCCCAGCGCCACGTGCCGACCGATTCCGGCGATTGCGCGGCCACCGGGTCATGCAGCACGGAAAAGCCGAGTCCGAAGCCGAACCCCGGCGCGTCCGGCAGATCGTGCGCGCCCGGCTGAACGCGCGACATCTCGTCGATCCAGCGGCGCGCGAGCCAACCGTCGCGCCCGGTGCGCAACGTATCGAGCAGCGTCATGCAGTCGGCCGCCGTACCGATCATCCCGGCGCCGCCCGACGGCCACGCGGCCGCGTCGAACGCGCGCGCCGGTGCGAAACGGATGCCGACCGTACCCTCGTACACCGGGACGAGATCGTCGTCGGTCATGCGGCGCGGCACGCCGGGCGTACTGACGTAAGGCGTCGCCAGGCGCGCCGCGTCATGCGTGAAAAACGCCGTGTCGGTCATCCCGAGCGGCGCCGTCACGAGCGCCGCCACGGCGTCGGCGAGCGGCCGGCCGTCGACCGCCTCGATCAGCGCACCGACCACGTCGGTCGCGAGCGAGTAGTGCCACGATGTGCCGGGCGCGAACCGCAGCGGCACGCCGCCGACGCGCCGCACGTTCTCCGCGAGCGACGGTCCGGCGACGTCCATGCCGTCGGACACGCCCGCGCGCGCATACGGCCCGTCGGCGTCGGCTTCGAGGAAGCGATAGCCGAGCCCGGCCGTGTGCGACAGCAGATGGCGCAGCGTGATGTCGGCAGGCGCGCCGCCCGCGAGCGTCGGCGTGAATGCGGGCAGCCAGCGCGCAACCGGTTCGTCGAGCCCGATCTTCGATGCCGCGACCAGCCGCATCGCGGCGGCCGTCACGATCGGCTTGGATACCGACGCGAGCCGGAACAGCGTGTCCTCGCGCATCGGCGTGCCGGCTTCGCGGTCGGCCAGCCCGGCCGCGCGTGCATAACGCAATTCGCCGTCGCGCGCGACCAGCACGACCGCGCCGACCACGCGCGCGTCGGCCAGCGCGCGATCGAGCACGGCGTCGAGCCGCGCGCGCAGCGCGGCGTCCGGTTCCCTGCGGTGCGTGGTGACAGGCAGCGATGACATGGCGTGACCTCGAACAGTGAAGGAACGCCCATCGTAAGGAGCCGGCACCGGAAGAAAAACCGGGTTAGAGTTCCGGACACTCCGGACATCGATGTCCGTAATCGAGGCCCTGCATGGAAAATCTTGGCGGTTTCGTCGTGTTCGTCCAGGTCGCGGAAACGCGCAGCTTCGTCGCGGCCGGCCGCGCGCTCGGATTGTCGGCGTCGGCGATCGGCAAGCGCATCGCGCGCCTCGAGGCGCGCCTGAACGTGCGGCTCTTTCACCGCAGCACGCGCAGCATCACGCTGACGGCCGAAGGCGCGCGCTTTCTCGAACGGTGCCGGCGCGTGATCGCCGAAATCGACGCGGCCGAGCGGGAATTGACGCAGAGCGTCGAGGCGCCGCGCGGGCGGCTGCGCGTGAGCCTGCCGACGATCGGCACGCTGCTGTTGCCGGTGCTCGCCGATTTCATGGCCGCGTATCCGGAGATCGAGCTCGACATCGATTTCAGCGACCGGATCGTCGACGTGATCGACGAAGGCTTCGACGTGGTCCTGCGCACCGGCCGGCCGACCGATTCGCGACTGTCGTCGCGGCTGCTCGGCCACTTCCGCCAGCACCTGGTCGCGTCGCCCGACTATCTCGACCGGCACGGCGCGCCGCGCACGCCGGCCGATCTCGCGCAGCATCGCTGCCTGCATTACCGCTTCCCGAGCAGCGGCAAGCTCGAGATCTGGCCGCTGCGCGCGCCGCGCACCGGCACGCCGCCGGAGGTACCCGTCTCGATGGTCAGCAACAACGCCGAGACGCGCCTGTGCTTCGCGCTGCGCGGGCTCGGCATCGCATGCCTGCCCGAGTTCTTCGTACGCGACACGCTCGCCGACGGCAGGCTGCGCGCGGTGCTCGACGACCACGTCGCGAGCCGCACGCCGTTCTACGTGCTGTGGCCGTCAGGCCGCCATCCGATGCCCAAGCTGCGCGCGTTCGTCGACTACATGGCCGAGCATTTGCGGTTGTAACCGGCGCGCGGCGGTCAAGCCGCCTTCGCGTGCGCGCTCAGCCGCCGGAACGCCTGCCCGTGCTCGTCGAACAGATGGCAGTGCTCGGGCAGCGCATGCACGCGCAGCGCCTCGCCGGTGCGATACGTGTCGAGCGGCGGAATTCGCGCGATCAGCCCGTCCGGCGCGACGGCCGACTCCGCATACAGATACGCCGCGTCGCCGAGCGATTCGACGGCCATCGTCCGCGCGGCGACGCCGGCCGCCGCCGCATCGACCAGCAGGTGCTCCGGCCGCACGCCGACGGTCACGGCCGCACCGCGCTGCAGCCCGGCCGCGTCGACCGCGACACGCTGCGTCTCGCCGCTATCGAACCGCACGAGCACGCCGGTCGCATCGGCCGATTCGACCGTGCCCTTCAGGAAGTTCATCTTCGGCGAGCCGATGAAGCCCGCGACGAACTGGTTCGCCGGCGCGTGATACAGCGTGTTCGGCGTGCCGACCTGCTGCACCGCGCCGCCCGACAGCACGACGATCTTGTCGGCGAGCGTCATCGCCTCGACCTGGTCGTGCGTCACGTAGATCATCGTCGTCTTCAGCTCGTCATGCAGCCGCGCGAATTCCAGCCGCATCTTCACGCGCAGCGCGGCGTCGAGGTTCGACAGCGGTTCGTCGAACAGGAACACCTTCGGCTTGCGCGTGATCGCGCGGCCGATCGCGACGCGCTGCCGCTGTCCGCCGGACAACTGCTTCGGCTTGCGGTCGAGCAGGTGATCGATGTGCAGGATCTTCGCGGCCTGCTTCACGGCCTGGTCGATCTCGGGCTTCTTCGCGCCCGCGAGCTTGAGGCCGAACGCCATGTTGTCGTACAGCGTCATGTGCGGGTACAGCGCATACGACTGGAACACCATCGCGATGCCGCGCTTCGCGCTCGGCACGTCGTTGACCTTCGCGCCGTCGATCAGCAGGTCGCCGCTCGAAATGTCTTCGAGGCCGGCGATCATCCGCATCAGCGTGGATTTGCCGCAGCCGCTCGGCCCGACGAATACGACGAATTCGCCGTCGGCGATGTCGAGGTTCACGTTGCGCAGCACTTCGGTGTCGTCGTAGCGCTTCGCGATGTTGCGCAGGAGCACGCTTGCCATGATCTGTCTCCGTTCGTTCGTGATGCACCGCCTGGCCGGCGGCGCTCGATCGTTGCTAGTTCGGCAGCACCGCGCCCGTCGCCTGCCAGCGCGCGACGTAGCCGGGCAGCTCGTGCATGTCGTCGAATACGTGGCGCGCGCCGATGCCGCGCAGCGCGTCGATCTGCGCGGCCGACGCGTGCCCGCCGCCGACGAAGCCGAGCACGGTCATGCCGGCCGCGGCCGCCGCGGTGATGCCGGTCACGCTGTCCTCGACGACGAGGCAGTTCGCGGGCGCCGCGCCGAGCGTGCGCGCGGCAGCCAGATACACGTCCGGCGCCGGCTTCGGCCGCGCGACCGAATCCGCGCAGAACAGCCGGTCGCCGAAAAAGCGCGCGAGCCCGGTGCGCGCGAGCGCCGCTTCGACGTACGCGCGATAGCTGTTGCTCGCGCAGGCGGTCGTCAGCTCGATCGCCTCGAGTGCCGCATCGATGCCGTCGACCATCGGCGCGTTGACGGCGGCCGCCTCGACCGCGCGGCGGATCGCGTCGACGTCGTCGGCCGACAGCGTGCGCCCCACCGCGTCGCTCGCGCCTGCCAGCACGCGCTCGATGCGCAGCCCGAGCAGCGGCATCACGGCCGGCCGCGCATCGACGCCCGGCCAGCGCGCATCGAGTTCGCGCACGATCACGTCGGCGGCCACGGCCTCGCTGTCGATCAGCACGCCGTCGCAATCGCAGATCAGCACGTTCGTCCCTGCGCTTGGCCTCCTCATTTGACCGCCCCGAACGTGAGCCCCCGCACGAGCTGCTTCTGCGACAGCCAGCCGACGATCAGGATCGGCGCGACCGCGAGCAGCGAAGCGGCGGACAGCTTCGCCCAGAACAGCCCTTCGGGGCTCGAGTACGACGCGATGAACACGGTCAGCGGCGCGGCGTTCGAGCTCGACAGGTTGATGCTCCAGAACGCCTCGTTCCACGACAGGATCACGAGCAGCAGCGCAGTGGACGCGAGCCCCGGCAGCGCCATCGGCATCAGCAGGTAGACGATCTCCTGCCACGTCGACGCGCCGTCGATGCGCCCGGCCTCGAGAATGTCCTTCGGGATCTCGTTGAAGTACGTGAAGGTCATCCATACCGCGATCGGCAGGTTGATCAGCGTGTAGACGATCACGAGCCCCGACACCGTGTCGAGCAGCCCGGAGTTCTTCCACAGCAGGTAGATCGGCACCAGCACGCCGACCGACGGCATCATCTTCGTCGACAGCATCCACAGCAGCACCTTCTGCGTGCGGTGGTTCGGGAAGAACGCCATCGCGTACGCGGCCGGCACCGCGAACAGCAGCGAGATCACCGTGACGCCGGCCGAGATCAGCACCGAATTCCATGCGAACGCGAAGTAGTTGCTGCGCGCGAACACCTCGCGGAAGCTGTCGAGCGTCGGCATGAACAACAGCGTCGACGCGTACGCCTGCTGCTCGGTCTTGAACGCGGTGATCGCCATCCAGAAGATCGGGAAGAACAGCAGCAGCGCGATCAGCCATGCGAGCGTGCCGGGCAGCGCGCGCCGCACGAGGTCGAACACGGCCGGCGTGCGCCGGCCTTCGAAGGTCAGGTCGCTCATTTCTCGTACTCCCCCTTCAGGTTGCGCGCGAGCATCCGCACGAGGAAGAACGACACGACGTTCGCGACCACGACGGCGATGATGCCGCCCGCGGACGCGAGGCCGACGTCGAACTGCTGCAGGCCGAGCGCGTAGATCAGGTAAGACAGGTTGGTCGTCGCGTCGCCGGGGCCGCCGCCCGTCGTCGTATAGATTTCCGCGAAGATCGACAGCAGGAAGATCGTCTCCATCATCACGACCACGGCGATCGCGCGCTTCAGGTGCGGCAGCGTGATGTAGAAGAACATCGCGACCGGGCCGGCGCCGTCGATGCGCGCGGCTTCCTTCTGCTCCTGGTCGAGCGACTGGATCGCGGTGAACAGGATCAGGAACGCGAACGGCAGCCACTGCCACGCGACGATGATGATCACCGCAGTCAACGGGTAATCGGCGAACCAGTCGATCGGCGTCATCCCGAGCGCGCGCATCGCGTTCGCGACGAGCCCGTACACCGGATGCAGGATCATGTTCTTCCAGATCAGCGCGGACACCGTCGGCATCACGAAGAACGGCGCGATCGCAAGCAGGCGCGCGATGCCCTGCCCGTAGAACTTGCGGTCGAACAGCACGGCCATCAGCACGCCGCCGACCACGGTGATCGCGAGCACCGCGCCGATCAGCACGAGCGTGTGCCAGATCGCGGGCAGGAACGACGGATCGGTCGCGAGGAAACGGTAGTTGTCGAGCCCGGCGAAGCCCTTCACGTCCGGGTTCAGCAGGTTGTAGCGCGAGAACGAATACCAGATCGTCATCGCGAGCGGAATCGACATCCACAGCAGCAGCACCGCGACGGACGGCGACACGAGCCAGCTCGCGCCGGCGCGCGCACGGCGCGGCGCGCCGGGCGGCGACGACGCGTCGCCGACCGACGGCGCGTGACTCAGGGGAAGACGCAGGTGACGCATGATCGGAGTCCCTCCGGTTGATGCGCGGGCGCGAACGGCCTGCCCGCCTGTCGGCTTCGCCGGCTCGCGCCGTGCGCCACGGCGCACGATGCGAGCCGCGCGACGGCTTGCGCGTTACTTCTTGTAGCCGGCCTGCCGCACCGCGCGGTCGGCGGCCGCCTGCCCGGCGGCGAGCGCCTGGTCGACCGACATCTGGCCCGCGACCGCGCCCGCGATCGACTGGCCGACCACCGTGCCGAACGACTGGAATTCAGGAATCCCGACGTACTGCACGCCCGTGTACGGCACCTTCTTCAGCGACGGATCGTTCGGGTCGGCCGTCTCGATCGCCTTCAGCACGAAATCCGAGAACGGCGCGGCGGCCTTGTACTCGGCGCGCTGATACGTCGACGTGCGCGTGCCCGGCGGCACCGAGGCCCAGCCCTCGTCCTTGCCGACCATCTCGATGTACTGCTTCGACGTCGCCCACGCGACGAACTTGCGCGCGGCATCCTGCTGCTTCGACGTCTTCGGCACGGCCAGCGCCCACGCCCACAGCCAGTGCGAGCCCTTCGGCGTGACGGCAACCGGCGCGGCCGCGAAGCCGATCTTGTCGGCCACCTGCGACTGCTGCTTGTTGTAGAGCATCCCGGCCGCGACCGTCGCGTCGATCCACATCGCGCACTTGCCGGACGCGGTCAGCGTCAGGTTCTCGTTGAAGCCGTTCGAGCTCGCTCCCGGCGGGCCGTTCTTCTTCAGCAGGTTCACGTAGAAATTGATCGCCTTCTTCCATTCGGGCGACGTCAGCTGCGCGTTCCAGTTCTCGTCGAACCAGCGCCCGCCGAACGTGTTCACGACCGTCGACACGTACGCCATGTTCTCGCCCCAGCCGGCCTTGCCGCGCAGGCAGATCCCGTAGGTGCCCTTCGACTTGTCGGTGAGCTTGTCCGCGAATTCGGCGATCTGGTCGTAGGTCGGCTGGTCCGGCATCTTCAGCCCCTTCGCCGCGAACAGGTCCTTGCGGTAGAACGTCATCGAGCTTTCCACGTAGAACGGCAGCGCGTAGAGCTGGCCGTTGTACGACAGGCTGTCGCGCGCGGTCTTCACGATGTCGTTCAGGTCGTAGTCGGCGGGCAGCCCCGTGATCGGCGCGAGCCAGCCGCGCTTGCCCCACTGCGGCGTTTCATAGGTGCCGATCGCCATCACGTCGAACTGGCCGCTGCCGGTCGTGATGTCGGTCGTCGCGCGCTGGCGCAGCACGTTCTCCTCGAGGATCACCCAATTCAGCTTGATGTCGGGGTTCGCCTTCTCGAACGCCGGCGACAGCTTCTTCAACTCGATCATGTCGGGGTTGTTCAGCGTCGCGATCGTCAGCGTGCCGGCGGACGCCGCGCAGGCCGCCGTCGCGAGCGCGGCTCCGGCGAAACAGCGTGCGGCGGCGTCGAGCATCTTTCGTTGCATGGCATGTCTCCTGTGATTGTTCGAAATGTCGTCGGTCTTGCGTCGGTGTTGCATCGTTTCCTTCGCGGCCCGTCATGCCGGCCGCTGCATGCCGCACGCGCGCGCATAGTGCGCGATCACGTCGCGTATCCGGTGGCACACCCATGCGCGCGGCGCCTTCGCGAGGCCGCCCGCGCGGCATGCCGCATAAACGTCCGGCAGCCACTGCGCGACGAGCGTCTCCGGCACCGGCTGCCGCGCGAGGTTGTCGAACAGTTGCTCGACCGCGGCCGCGACGGCCGGCTGCAGCCAGTAATAGCGGATGCGGTCGCTGTAGCTGAACTGGCGCGCGAGCCGCTGCGCGGTCTCGTCGCCGCGGTAGTACGGCGCCCAGTGCTCGGGCTGCGCGCGCATCGCCGCATCGACGACGTCGCGCAACCGCGAGCGCTGCGCGACGTCGTCGATCAGCGCGTCCTCGATGAACGTCAGCGCGAACAGCGCCTCGCGCAACGCGAACGTCAGCGCGGGGCCGACCTTCAGCACCGCGAAGTGGTCGCGCACCAGCGCGGCGAGCGCGGCTTCGGTCTGGTAATCGGTCGAATGCGCTTCGAACACGAGGCGCGGCGTCTGCAGGATGCTCGCGCCCAATGACGCTGCCTTGGCGCTGTCGTAGTCGAGCACGTGGCGATCGTCGAAGTCCACGCCCGGCTGCGCGACGATCGCGACGACGCGCGTCCATGCGTCGTCGAGCCCGGCCGCCGAGAACGCGCGGCGGTGCGCGTCGAGCGTCGCCGCGACGCTGTCGCTGCGCGTGACCGCGATCCGCGCGATCGCGTCGTGACTCGCGTCGCCACTCACCTCGCCGCCCGGCGTCGGCACCTCGGTGCCGATCACGTAGACGGGCGCGACGCCGGCGCGCGCCGCCGCGTCTTCCGCGACGCGGCACAGCTCGGCCGCGCGCGCGGCGATCGTGCGATCGTCGAGCCGCGGCGGATCGTCCGCGCACGCCATGCTCGCATCGAGATGGATCTTCTCGAACCCGGCTTCGACATACGCGGCGACCATCGCCCCGGCCTCGCGCATCGCGTCGGCCGCGCGGCGATGCCGCCACGGGTTGGGGCCGAGATGGTCGCCGCCGAGCACGAGCGCCGACGGCGCGAGCCCGCAGCGCGCGGCGATCGCATCGACGTCGCGGCGAAAATCGGCAGGCGTCATGCCCGTATAGCCGCCGAGATGGTTCACTTGATTGCAGGTCGCCTCGATCAGCAGCGGTGAGCCGTCGGTGCGCGCGGTTTCGCACGCGGCCTCCAGCACGAGCCGGTGCGCGCTGCAGATCGAATAGATGCCGCGCTGCGCGTCCGCGCGGTTCGCGTCGAAGATCATCCGCAGCACGGTGTCCGCGTGCGCAGTGCGCGTGCGCTCGGCAACGGTCGTCAGGCCGGACATGCGATACCTCGTTCGGTCAGGAAACGGTCGATCTCGGCCGCGCTGCTGTTGCCTTCCATCGGGCCGCGCCGCGTGACCGCAATCGCGCCCGCCGCGTTCGCGCGGCGCAACGCGACATCGATCGGCAGGCCCGCGACGAGGCTCGCGACCAGCGTGCCGCCGAAACAGTCGCCGGCACCGGTCGGATCGACTTCGTCGACCGGGAACGCCGGCGCCTGCGCCCGGTGCGCGCGATCGAACGCGACGCTGCCTTGCGCGCCGCGTTTGAGCACGACGCGCTCGAGCAGCGGATGCGTCGCGAGCAGGCCCGCGATCGCGCGCTCGGCCGGCTGCGGCCCGCAGAAGAACGGCAGGTCGGCTTCGCTCGGCAGGAACAGGTGGCACGCGGCGAGCATCTCGTCGAGCGCCGCGCGCATCGGCCGAAAACTCAGCATCTCGGGCCGCACGTTCGGATCGAACGACACCTTCGCGCCGGCGCGCGCGGCCTCGATCACGCCGCGCTGCACCGCCGCGATCGCCGATTCGCTCGTCAGCGACGAGCCCATCACGTGGAAATAGCGGCAGCCGTCGAACATCGCGGTGTCGACGTCGGACGCATCCACGCACGCAGCCGCGCTGGTCGACAACGTGAAGACGAAACTGCGCGAGCCGTCGTCGCGATACGCGACGAACGCGGTGCCGGTCGGACGGGCGACGCGGCGGATGCGCGCGACGTCGACGCCATCGCGTGCGAGCCGCGCGACCATTGCGTCGCCGAACGCGTCGCGTCCGACGCAGCCCGCATACGCGACGCGCGCGCCGAGCCGGGCGGCCTGATCGGCGAAGATCGCCGGCGCGCCGCTCGGGAACGGTCCGGCGAACAGGCCCGGCGTATCGAAGCCCTGGCCGCGCTCGACGGCGACGAATTCGGCCAGCAGCTCGCCGGCGACGACGATCTCGGCCATCAGGCGTGTCCTCGTGCGGCGGCGGCCGCGTGCAGCGAATCCGCCCGGGTTGCGCATGCGAGCGGCGGCATGTCAGCTCATCCAGTTGCCGCCGTCGACGTTCAACGTCTGGGCGGTGATGTAGTCGGCGTCGGCCGACGCGAGGAACAGCGCGGCGCCCGTCAGGTCGCCCGGCACGCCCATGCGGCCGAGCGGCACGGCTTCGCCCACGAGCCGCTTCTTCTCGCCGAGCGGCCGGTTCTCGTAACGCGCGAACAGCGCATCGACCTGCTCCCACATCGGCGTGTCGACGACGCCCGGCGCGATGCCGTTCACGTTGATCCGGTGCGGCGCGAGCGCGAGCGCGGCCGACTGCGTATAGCTGATCACCGCCGCCTTGGTCGCGCAGTAGTGCGACACGAGCGCCTCGCCGCGACGGCCGGCCTGCGACGACATGTTGACGATCTTGCCGCCGCGCCCCTGCTCGACCATCCGCTGCGCGACGGCCTGCATCAGGAAGAACAGCCCTTTCACGTTGACCGAGAACAGCCGGTCGAACACGTCCCACGATTCGTCGAGGAGCGGGCGCATGTCGAACAGCGCCGCGTTGTTGAACAGGATGTCGACGCCGCCGAAGCGCTCGACCGCCGTCGCGACGATCCGCGCGATGTCGTCGCGGCGCGTGACGTCGGCCGTGACGGCCACCGCGCGGCCGGGGCTGGCCTCGATCAGCCGTGCGAGCGAGCCGCTCGCAGGCTTCAGGTCCACCAGCACGCAGCGCGCGCCCTCGTCCAGATAGCGTTGCGCGACCGCCTCGCCGATGCCGCTTGCGGCGCCCGTCAGGATCGCGACCTTGTCTGCCAGTCTCACTGGTTGTCTCCGGTTCGTTCTGTTGCACGACGGTCGCGAAGTGAGCGAACGCTCGCTGACCGATCAATTGCTCTGTTGGTGATCGAATGATCGGATACGCGATACGCGCTGTCAAGACGACATGACGGCTTTCTATGACGCGCTGCGGCACGGCCGCGCCCGGCGATGCCCCGCCGCGCCCGCACGGCAAGGGCGCGCGGCGCACGGTGCGGCGCAGTGGCGTTGACGGTGAAGGGGACGCAGCGACGCGGGAAGCAAGGGCGGGAAACGGAATTCGCGCTGCATGGCGCGGCGATACGTTATATCATCGCTGTACTTTGTTTCAGCGCCTGCTTCATGCCATGGCTACCTCATCGTCCATTGACGCCCGGCTGTCCCGGGCCGACGCATTCGCCGCCGAGCACGGGCTCGCGTGGACGCCGCTGCGCCGCCAGGTCTACGAACGCGTGCTGGCCGCGCAGCGCCCGATCGGCGCGTACGACCTGCTCGCGGAACTCGAACCGCAACGCGGCCGCGTGCCGCCGACGACCGTCTATCGCGCGCTGGATTTCCTCGTCGAGCACGGCTTCATCCACCGGATCGAATCGAAGAACGCGTTCTTCGCATGCTGCGAGATCGGCGTGCCGCACGAAGGCCAGTTCCTGATCTGCGATGCGTGCGGCGACACCGTCGAGATTCCCGGCGGCGACCTCGCGAAGCAGTTGTCCGCGAGCGGGCCCGCGCACGGTTTCGAAGTCCACCACCAAGTCGTCGAGCTGAGCGGCCTGTGCGGGCACTGCAAGCGCAAGCCCGCACAACGCTGACGCCGACTCGCGCGGCGCACGCGCCGCCCTTCCAACGAGGAGTTCCATGTCCATTGCCCTGAAGCGCGCGCCGCGGCGCGCCCTGTCGCCTGTCCGCTGGCTGGCCGCCGCTGTCGCCGCGCTGTCGTTCGCCGCGCCCGTGCTTGCGCAGGCTGCGACCGTCAACGTCGTCGCCGCCGAGAATTTCTACGGCGACGTCGCCTCGCAGATCGGCGGCCATCACGTCGCGGTCACGAGCATCCTCAGCAATCCCGACCAGGATCCGCACCTGTTCGAAGCGAGCCCGAAGACCGCCCGCGCGCTCCAGCACGCGCAGGTCGTGATCTACAACGGCGCGAACTACGATCCGTGGATGGCCAAGCTGCTCGGCGCGTCGAAGCAGGCGAAGCGCGCGACGATCGTCGTCGCCGATCTCGTCGGCAAGAAGGCCGGCGACAACCCGCACCTGTGGTACGACCCGGCGACGATGCCCGTGGCCGCACGCGCGATCGCGGCTGAGCTCGGCCGCGCCGACCCGGCGAACAAGGCCGAGTACGACGCGAACCTGCAGAAGTTCGTCGCGTCGCTGAAGCCCGTCGACGACAAGGTCGCCGCGCTGCGTGCGAAGTACAAGGGCGTGCCCGTGACGGCCACCGAGCCCGTGTTCGGCTACATGTCGGACGCGATCGGCCTCGACATGCGCAACCAGCGCTTCCAGCTCGCGACGATGAACGACACCGAGGCGAGCGCGCAGGACGTCGCCGCGTTCGAGGGCGACCTGCGCAAGAAGCAGGTGCGCGTGCTGATCTACAACAGCCAAGCCGAAGAGCCGATGACCAAGCGCATGCTGAAAGTCGCGCGCGACAGCGGCGTGCCGACCGTCAGCGTCACCGAGACGCTGCCGGCCGGCAAGACCTTCCAGCAATGGATGGCCGGCCAGCTCGACGCGCTCGGCAACGCGCTTTCGGCCGGCAAGTAACAGACGACCGTAACGACATGACCGTCACTCCCCACGCCCTCGCCGTCGATCGCGTCACGCTCGAACTGGGCGGCCGCACGATCCTGCGCGACGTGAGTTTCTCGATCGAGCCCGGCGAATTCGTCGGCGTGCTCGGGCCGAACGGTGCGGGCAAGACGACGCTGATGCGCGCGGTGCTCGGCCTCATCCCCGTGTCGGCCGGCACGCTGTCGGTCGGCGGCGTGCCGGTCGTGCGCGGCAACGCGTCGATCGGCTACATGCCGCAGATCAGGAGCGGCCTCGCGAACCGCCGGATGCGCGGCTACGACTTCGTCGCGATGGCCGCCGACGGCCACCGCTGGGGCCTGCCGCACACGAACGCGGCCACGCGCCGCGACGTCGATCGCGTGCTCGACCTCGTCGGCGGCTCGTCGCTCGCGCGCCGGCCGCTGTCCGAACTGTCGGGCGGCGAACGGCAGCGGCTGCTGCTCGCGCAATGCCTGCTCGGCAACCCGAAGCTGCTGCTGCTCGACGAGCCGCTGATCAGCCTCGATCCGAACCACCAGCGCGGCGTCGTCGAACTCGTGCGCAACGTGCAGCAAGAGCTCGGCATCACCGTGCTGTTCTCCGCGCACGAACTGAATCCGCTGCTGAACGCGCTCGACCGCGTGCTGTATCTCGGCAACGGCGTCGCGGCGCTCGGCACCGTCGACGAGGTGATCACGAAGCCCGTGCTGTCGCGGCTCTACGGATCGCCGATCGACGTGATGCGCGTGAACGGCAAGATCTTCGTGATGTCGGGCGACGTCGAGATCGAGAAGCACGATCACGAACACGAGGACGACGATCATTCGCACGGCGGTGGCGGCGGACACGGCCATCATCACCATGGACACGCCCATCCCGGGCATTCGCACGATGTTTGAATACGACTTCATGATCAACGCCTTCGCGGCGTCGGGAATCGTCGCGGTGCTCGCGGGCATCGTCGGCTATTTCCTGGTGCTGCGCGGGCAGACCTTCGCCGGCCACGCGCTGTCGCACGTCGGCTTCACCGGCGCGACGGGCGCGGTGCTGCTCGGCATCTCGCCGATCTGGGGGATGGTCGGCTTCACGCTCGCGGCCGGGATCGGGATGGGCGCGCTCGGCGAGCGGCTCGCGGGCCGCGACGTCGCGATCGGCGTGATCCTGTCCGGCGCGCTCGGCTTCGGCCTGCTGTTCCTGCACTTCTACACGTCGTTCGCGACGCAGGTCACCGCGCTGCTGTTCGGCAACGTGCTCGCGGTCAGCCGCGACACCCTCGCGGTGCTCGCGGGCATCGGCGCGGTGAGCCTCGCCGCGCTCGCGCTGATCGCGCGGCCGCTGTTGTTCGCGTCGCTGCAGCCCGAGCTGGCCGAAGCCAAGGGCGTGTCGCTGCGCACGGTGTCGATGCTGTTCCTCGCGGTGTGCGCGCTCGCGGTGGCCGCGGCGACGCAGATCGTCGGCGTGCTGCTCGTGTTCACGCTGCTGGTCGGGCCGGCGGCGGCCGCGCAGAACCTGTCGACGCGCCTGTCGACGGGCGTGCTGCTCGCCGCGCTGTTCGCGCTGTTCGAAGCGTGGGCCGGCATCGTCCTCGCCTATCACACCGACTGGCCGACGAGCTTCTGGATCACCGCGCTGTCGGCGCTCGTGTACGGCGCGAGCCTGTTGCGGCGCAACTGATCGCGGCCCGGCGATCGCCGCCCGATGCCAATGAAAACGCCGGCGTGCCCGAAGGGGTAGCGCCGGCGTTCTTTCATGCGAACCGGATGCGTGACCTGCTTGCGCCGATATTCACCGCACCAGCACGCGCGCGTGATGCGCGAGATGATCCGCGATGAATGTCGAGATGAAGTAGTAACCGTGGTCGTAGCCCGGATGGCGGCGCAGCGTCAGCGGCTGGCCGGCCTTCGCGCACGCGGCTTCGAACACGTCGGGGTTCAGCTGGTTCGCGAGGAACTGATCGGCCAGCCCCTGATCGACCAGGATACCTTCAGCGAACTTCGGCGCATCGGCGCGCGCGACCAGCTCGCTCGCGTCGTGCGCCTTCCACGCTTCGCGATCGGCGCCGAGATAGCCCGAGAACGCCTTCTCGCCCCACGGGCAGCGCGTCGGCGCGGCGATCGGCGCGAACGCCGACACCGACCGGTACAGGCCCGGATGACGCAACGCGAGCGTCAGCGCACCGTGGCCGCCCATCGAGTGGCCGAAGATCCCGAGCCGCGCGCCGTCGATCGGCAGCTCGGCCGCGACGAGCTCGCGCAGCTCGCCCGTCACGTACGACTCCATCCGGTAATGCGTCGACCACGGCGCTTCGGTCGCATCGACGTAGAAGCCCGCGCCGACACCGAAGTCCCATGCATCGGTCTCGCCCGGCACGCCCGCGCCGCGCGGGCTCGTGTCGGGCATCACGAGTGCGATGCCGTGCTGCGCCGCGTACTGCTGCGCGCCGGCCTTGATCGCGAACGTCTCGTCGGTGCACGTGAGCCCCGCGAGATAGAACAGCGCCGGCACGCGCCCGTGCGCCGCCTGCGGCGGCAGGTACACCGAGAACTTCATCGGCAGGCCGATGGCCGCCGAATCGTGACGGTAGAAACGCTGCTCGCCGCCGTGGCACGCATGCGAGGAAACGAGTTCGAGCATGGCGGTATGCCCCCGGTCAGTACAGCACGACCGAGCGGATCGACTCGCCGGCCTTCATCAGGTCGAAGCCTTCGTTGATCCGCTCGAGCGGCAGCGTGTGCGTGATCAGGTCGTCGATATTGATCTTGCCTTCCATGTACCAGTCGACGATCTTCGGCACGTCGGTACGACCGCGCGCGCCGCCGAACGCCGAGCCCTTCCATTCGCGGCCCGTCACCAGCTGGAACGGACGCGTGCCGATTTCCTCGCCAGCCGCGGCCACGCCGATGATGAACGACTGGCCCCAGCCCTTGTGCGTGCACTCGAGCGCCTGGCGCATCAGCTTCACGTTGCCGACGCATTCGAACGAGTAGTCGGCGCCGCCGTCGGTCAGCTGCACGATGTGGTCGACGACGTTCTCGACTTCGTTCGGGTTGATGAAGTGCGTCATCCCGAACTTCTTCGCGAGCTCGACGCGCTTCGGGTTGATGTCGACGCCGATGATCTTGTCCGCACCGACCATCTTCGCGCCCTGGATCACGTTCAGGCCGATTCCGCCGAGGCCGAACACGACGACGTTCGCGCCGGCCTCGACCTTCGCCGAGTACACGACCGCGCCGACGCCCGTCGTCACGCCGCAGCCGATGTAGCAGATCTTGTCGAACGGCGCGTCCTCGCGCACCTTCGCGACCGCGATCTCCGGCACGACGATGTAGTTCGAGAACGTCGACGTGCCCATGTAGTGGAACAGCGGCTTGCCGTCGAGCGAGAAGCGCGACGTCGCGTCCGGCATCAGGCCCTTGCCCTGCGTCGCGCGGATCTTCTGGCACAGGTTGGTCTTGCGCGACAGGCAGAACTTGCACTCGCGGCATTCGGGCGTGTAGAGCGGAATCACGTGGTCGCCCTTTCTCACGGTGCCGACGCCGGGGCCGACGTCGACCACCACGCCCGCGCCTTCATGGCCGAGGATCGCCGGGAAGATCCCTTCCGGATCGGCGCCCGACAGCGTGTAGTAATCGGTGTGGCAGATGCCCGTCGCCTTCACTTCGATCAGCACTTCGCCGGCGCGCGGCCCTTCGAGATCGACTTCCTCGATCGTCAGCGGCGCACCCGCCTTCCATGCAATCGCGGCTTTCGTTTTCATCGTGTCACTCCTGTATGTCTGTGAGATCGGCCCGAGCCGGCGTGCGGCGCCTGCAGGGGTTCGTGCAAATCGGTCGAAGCCGTGCCGCGCGGCACGGCACAAGAATCTCGTGCTCGCCATGATGGCTGCTCCCGCCGCGCATCGCGTGCGGGAAACGGTCGCCGGCTTGCCAGGATGCGTCATCGCTGACGCAAAAGAACAAGTGCCCGAGTTTAAACGCCCGTCGTGAACCATGCATCCGTGCGCGCGTACAGATCGACGAAGCGCGCGTGGCGCGCAGCCAGCAGGCGGTCGTCGTGCGGCGCGGCAACCGGCGACGCGCTCGGCGCCAGCGCGTGCAACGCATCCTCGCGCCAATGCCCGATCGCGACGCCCGCGAGCAGCGCGGCGCCACGCGTCGCGGCGTTCGGGCAATCGATCGCCTGCAGCGATGCGCCGAGCGCGTCGGCGAGCAACTGGCGCCAGCGCGGATCGACCGAGCCGCCGCCCGCGAGGCGGAGCGTCGTCACCGCGTCGCCGCGGTCGGCCTCGCGGATCGCATCGAGCCCCGCGCGCAACGCGAACGCGACGCCTTCGAACGCGGCGCGCATCATCGCCCCGCGCGTATCGCCGAGCCCGAGGCCGAGCCAGCCGCCGCGCGCATCGGGGTTCATCCACGGCGAACGCTCGCCGGTCAGGTACGGCAGGAAGCACAGCCGTTCGGACGCCGGCTGCGCGAACGCGTCGTCATACGCATCGGCCCAGCGCGCGTAGCCGAGCCAGCCGCGCACGGCTTCGAGCGCGAGCCCGACGTTCTGCATCGCCGCCATCGTGTAATAGCCGCCGCCCGCCGCCGCACGATAGCGATGCAAGCCGCGCCGCGCGGGCGGCAGCGCATCCGCGAGCACGACGATCTGCCCGCCGCTGCCGGTCGTCAGCAGCGCATCGCCTGCCGCGGCCAGCCCGCTGCCGAGCGCCGCGCACGCGGTGTCGGCCGCGCCCGTCGCCAACGGTACGCCGGCCGGCAGGCCGAGCGCTGCGGCGGCCTGCGCGCCGAGCACGCCGCAGCGCGCGGTGGACGCATGAACCGGCGCGAAGCGGTCGGCCGGCAGGCCGAGCGCGTCGATCAACGCGATATCCCACGCACCGTCGGGCGTCGCGAGCGCGGTGGCGCACGCGTCGCTCGGATCGGCCGCCACGTCGCCGCCGAGTGCGATGCGCAGCCAGTCCTTCGGCTGCACGGCCCAGCGCGCGGCACGCAGCGCATCGGGTGCGTGCGTCGCCAGCCAGCGCAACAGCGGGCCCGCCATGCCGGGCGCCACGGGGTTCGGTGCGACGGGCGATCCGGACGCCGGCCAGCCGGCCGCCTCCGCCTCGCGCGCCGCGCGCGTGTCGGGCCACAGCAGCGCGGGTCGCACCGGCTGGCCGGCCGCGTCGATCAGCACGACACCATGCATCTGGCCCGAAAAACCGATCGCCGCCACCTGCGCACGCTCGTCGGCCGGCAGCCGCGCGACCGCGCGCACGAGCGCCTGCCACCACGTGTCGGGCGCGATTTCCGCCCAGCCGGGCTGCGGCGACGACAACCCATAAGGTTCGCTCGCCACCGCCCGCTCGACGCCGTCGGCATCGAGCGTGACGAGTTTGACGGAGCCGGTGCCGAGGTCGATTCCGAGCAGGCGCATGACGTGAAGGGGGAGTCGTATGAACGGGTATCGATGATAACGGGATCGCGACGCGCGCCCCGGTTTTGGCCGCCGCTTCGGCGCATCGAAAGTGCGGTCGGGTCGAGGCGCTCCACCGGGCTGCACCTTGCACGCGAAAGCGGCCGTTCGCGGGTTAACCCGGCGCGATTTCCCCACCCCGCTTTTTGCCACTATGCGGGCCGCCCGATACACACCATAAAGCGACCCATATTTGACATGGGGGCCGGCGCTATTTTGAAGCGCTATAAAACCGGTACACCTCACTCCCGCGGCAGTTTCCCGATGATCGATCCCCGGCTCCATGCCGAAATGGCATATCGAACCAGCAAAGAGCGGAATAGAACCCAGTGCTCTTGTTGCATGGACACATTCCGAATAACTTCGTATCACCCCGAAAACAAGATCATGGAGTGAGACAGATGCAATCGAACACGGTCCATCCGTGCGATGAGGTGCTGCCGACCGGCAAGCTGGTAACGCTTGGCCTGCAGCACGTCCTCGTCATGTACGCCGGCGCCGTCGCCGTGCCGCTTATCGTCGGCGCCGCGCTCAAGCTGCCGAAAGACCAGATCGCGTTCCTGATCAGCGCCGATCTGTTTTCGTGCGGCATCGCCACGCTGATCCAGACGCTCGGCCTGTGGATCTTCGGCATCCGCCTGCCCGTCATCATGGGCTGCACGTTCGCGGCGGTCGGCCCGATGATCGCGATCGGCACGAACCCCGGCCTCGGCATTCTCGACATCTTCGGCTCGACCATCGCCGCCGGCATCATCGGCATCGTGCTCGCGCCGATGATCGGCAAGCTGTTGCGGTTCTTCCCGCCCGTGGTCGTCGGTACGGTGATCGCCGTGATCGGGCTGTCGCTGATGGAAGTGGGCATCAACTGGGCGGCCGGCGGCGTCGGCAACCCCGAGTACGGCAGCCCGGTCTATCTCGGCCTGTCGCTGCTCGTGCTCACGCTGATCCTGCTGATCAACAAGTTCGGCCGCGGCTTCATCGCGAACATCTCGGTGCTGCTCGGCATCGTCGCCGGCTTCGTGATCGCGTTCGCGATCGGCCGCGTGAACACCGACGGCGTGGCGCATGCGCCGTGGGTCGGCTTCGTGATGCCGTTCCACTTCGGCCTGCCGCACTTCGATCCGCTGTCGATCGTGACGATGGTCACGGTGATGTTCGTCACGTTCATCGAATCGACCGGCATGTTCCTCGCGGTCGGCGACATGGTCGATCGTCCGGTCAACCAGGAGCGCCTCGTGCGCGGCCTGCGCGTCGACGGTCTCGGCACGCTGATCGGCGGCATCTTCAACTCGTTCCCGCATACGTCGTTCTCGCAGAACGTCGGCCTGATCGGCGTGACGGGCGTGAAGAGCCGCTTCGTGTGTGCGACGGGCGGCGTGATCCTCGTGCTGCTCGGCCTGTTCCCGAAGATGGCGCAGGTCGTCGCGTCGGTGCCGCCGTTCGTGCTCGGCGGCGCGGGCATCGTGATGTTCGGGATGGTCGCCGCGAACGGCATCAAGGTGCTGTCGAAGGTCGACTTCGTGAACAACTCGCACAACCTGTTCATCGTCGCCGTGAGCGTCGGCATGGGCCTCGTGCCGGTCGTGTCGCCGCACTTCTTCTCGAAGCTGCCGCCGGCGCTCGCGCCGATCCTGCACAGCGGCATCCTGCTCGCATCGGCCACGGCCGTGATCCTGAACATCGTGTTCAACGGCGTGAAAGGCGAAAAGGATGCACGCTGCGAGATTCGGCGCGCCGGACACGACTTCGACGGGCGTCCCGCCGACGCGCACCACTGATCGCGCCGCGCCGGACGACGGCGCGAAGCGGTAACGACGAACGCCACGGCATGCCGTGGCGTTTTTGTTTCGGGGTGCAGGACCCGACACGGTGCCGGGCGATCCCGCTTCACGCGGGCAGGCGGGTCGCCGGATGCACGATGCGCCATGCCGACTGACGGTGTGATCGACGTGATCGATGCGATCGACGTGATCGGTGTGATGGCGTGATCGGTGTGATGGCGTGATCGGTGTGATGGCGTGATCGGTGTGATGGCGCGATCGGTGTGATTGCACGAACGCAATGCGACGCGGCGCACGCATCGTCACGACATCGACGCCCTTCTTTCCGCACGATTCGCCGGCGCAAAAGAAAACGCCGCGGACTTTCGTCCGCGGCGTTTTCGTTTTCGCATACAGCCGCTTCGAAGCGAGGCGCGGCATACCGCGCCCGCCCTTCTCCGTGCTTACCCGTTCGTCGCCGTTGCCGACGCAGGCGCCGGAGCGGCCGCCTTGTCGTAATCGACCGGCGCATCCGGCGCGCGCGGCGCTTCGCCCGCGCGCTGGATCCAGCCGCCGCCGAGTGCGCGGTACAGGTCGACCAGGTTCGTCCAGCGTGCCAGACGCGCGCTGAT